>JBCCSZ010000142.1:0-19025 GCA_039199225.1 Bacteroidota bacterium | reverse complement strand
CTCACAAACAGAGGAGAACTACCTCAAGGCAATCTTTAAAGTCTGCGAAAAAACGGGCAAGTCGGCCAGCACCAATGCTATTTCCAAGGAAATGAGTACCAGTGCGGCTTCCGTTACAGATATGCTCAACCGTCTGTCCCGAAAAGACCTGATCCACTACAAACCTTACAAGGGCGTCACCCTGACCGAGGAGGGCAAGAAAATTTCAACGACCCTCATTCGAAAGCACCGCCTTTGGGAAGTATTTCTCTACGACAAGCTGGAATTTGCCTGGGATGAAGTTCACGAGATGGCAGAGCAATTGGAACACATCCATTCGCCTGAATTGGTCGACCGACTGGACGCCTTTTTAGGTCATCCCCGCTTTGACCCGCATGGCGACCCCATTCCCGATGCTGATGGCAACTTTGCCGATCGCCATCAAATTGCACTGGCCGAGCTTTTGCCTGGCCAGAAAGGAGTTGTTGTAGGGGTACAGGAACATTCTTCAAAATTCTTGCAGTACCTCACCCAGCTAGATGTTGGTTTGGGCTCCGAAATGGAAATGCTTGAAATCTTCGAATACGACGGCTCGGTAAAAGTTAGGCTCGCCGGCCGAAATGAACAAATTCTAACCAAAAAGGTCTGCCAACACTTGTTGGTTCAAAAAAAACTTAATTCATGAAATCTACTCTTATCCTTTTTCTAAGCCTACTATCTTTCTGTGGCTTGGCACAAGACGACCGACCCATTGTCATTGCCTCAGCTTCTATGATTGCAGATATGGCCAGCCGCATAGCTGGTGATCAACTCGATGTGAAATGTATTGTACCCATCGGAGGAGACCCGCACATGCACGAACCCACACCAGGCGATGCTAAGCTGGTATCTTCTGCCGACCTCATTATCATCAATGGCCTGACTTTCGAGGGCTGGATAAAAGAGGTAATTGAAAGTACCAATACCGATGCGCCTGTTGTCGTTGCTACTAATGGGATTAGCCCCATCAGCAGTGATGAATTCAAGAAGTCTACCGATCCACATGCCTGGATGGATGTTAGCCTCGCGCTTACGTACATCCGCAATATCCGGGACGGCTTCATCCAATTGCTACCAGAACAGCAAGCCACCTTCGAGGCCAATTACGAGGCGTATAAAAAGGAGCTGGAAGAGCTGGATCAATACATCGAAGCGCAAATCAAGTCCTTGCCTGAAAAAAAGCGCATACTCATCACCTCTCACGATGCCTTTCAGTATTATGGCCAACGTTATGGCATACGGTTGGAGGCCGTAATGGGAACTTCTACCGATGCCGACGTACAAACTTCCGATATTATTCGCCTCAGCAAAATCATTGAGGAAAACCAAATCCCAGCTGTTTTTGTCGAAAGCACCATCAACCCAAAATTGCTTAAGCAGTTGGCAAAGGACAACAAAATATCTGTCGGTGGCCAACTGTATGCCGATTCCATTGGAGATGAAGACAGCTCCGCTCCAACCTACATCGACATGATGCGATACAACACCAATACGATTGTTGAGGCTCTGAAGGGCCAACTGACCGGTGGTTTTGATAAAATAGCCAAGCAGGAAGATGCACAACCCAGCAACAGCTTCCTTTTATATGGCTTGTTGGGCTTGTTTCTGCTAGTGGGAATCATATTTGTAGCCAGGAAAATAAATGCTTAAGCATGATCCGTTCTTCCAGTATATCCATCAAAGGCTTATCGGTTTCGTATGACCGAAAGGTTGTTTTGTCCAATATTTATCTCGAATTGGAGCCTGGCAAAATTTGCGGTGTCATCGGCCCCAATGGAGCAGGAAAATCGACGCTTTTTAAGGCTATTTTGGGCTTGATCGAAACAAATTCGGGTACCGTCCTGATCCATGGAAAGAATATTAAGGACATGCGCAAAAAGGTGGTCTATGTCCCACAGAAGAACGATGTCGACTGGAATTTCCCGGCTACGGTGATGGATGTTGTTTTGATGGGCCGCTATCCACACAAGAGCATCTTCCAGCGTCTTCAGGCAGAGGATGAACAACTGGCCCGCGCAGCACTGCAAGAGGTCGGCATCGAAAATCTCATCGACCGGCAGATCGGCGAGCTGTCCGGTGGGCAGCAACAGCGGGTTTTTCTGGCCCGAGCCCTTTGCCAGCAGGCAGAAGTTTTTCTATTGGACGAGCCTTTCGTGGGGGTCGATGTTACAACAGAAGAGAAAATCATTCAAGTCCTGAAAAAATTGGCGAGCGAAGGAAAAACCCTGCTGGTCGTACACCACGACCTTTCAACTGCTAAAAATTACTTTGATCGCATCGTTTTGCTCAACCAACGCCTCGTTGCTTATGGCGATACTTCCGTGACCTTCACCGAAGAGAATATTGCCAAAGCCTACGGTGGCCAGTTGACCATTTTGCACAAAACAGGAATGATCGGAGGTTGAGAAAAATTCTCGGATTTGCTTAACTTTAAATCCAAGTTGCGAACGCGATTCACAACTTGGATTCCTTTTAGCCTTAGTCGTAACGCAAATCCACCCTGATTATGCAACCAGATACTATGAACGAACACATAATGGTCAACCAACGGCCATTCAAACCTTTGATCAGCGAAGAGCGCATCCAAGAGCGGATCAAAGTGTTGGGAAAGCAAATGACAGAGCAGTTTAAGGGCAAACGCCCCCTAATGATCGGTATTCTCAATGGCGCATTTGTCTTTTTTGCCGATTTGTGTAGGGTCTGTGATTTTGATTGTGACATTGCCTTCACCCGGCTTTCCTCCTACACTGGCACCCAATCTTCGGGAGAAATCAAAACAATCCTGGGCCTCCAAGAATCGATTAAAGGTCGAGACATCATTGTTGTTGAAGACATTGTCGATACCGGAGAAACCCTCCATCACTTCATAAAAACCCTTCAAGCGCACGAAGCGGCTTCAATCAGCCTGGCCGTCCTGTTGGTCAAGCCGGATGCCATGCGCTACCATTTCCCCATCGATTACAAAGCCTTTGAAATATCCAATGAATTTGTCATCGGATATGGTCTTGATTACGATGGATTGGGCCGGAATCTGAACTGCATTTATCAACTGGATGAGTAGAAAGACCAGAAAAAGTATTAACTTGACTAGGGCGATGAGAGATGAATGACGTCTGAATGGAGGGATCACAACTTGAATTCACTTAGGAAAGTTGAGCATATGTGGATAAACGTACTCCTTGGAATAGGTATTGGATATGTGGCTTTACTGCTGATTTTCTACTTTTTGCAGGACCTTTTCTTCTTTCGACCCGAGAAGCTCCCCATGCACTTTCGCTACCAATACCAGTTTCCTTTCGATGAGGTCAATTTCGAAATGGAGGACGGTGGCAGCATCAACGGGCTACATTTCAAGGTTCCCAACTCCAAGGGTGTTGTCTTTTATTTCAAAGGCAATTCCAGGAGCATCAAAGGTTGGGGAAAGTTTGCAAGAGATTTTGTCAGTAAAGGGTACGACTTTTTTATGATCGACTATCGGGGCTTTGGCAAAAGTCGTGGCCGCCGGACGGAGTCCATCCTTTACAATGATGCCCAACACGTCTACAAATGGCTGCTTCGTCAATACGATGAAGACAAAATCATCGCCTATGGTCGCTCGCTTGGCAGTGGCATTGCTGCGCGAATTGCCTCTTGGAACAACCCTCGAATGCTCATTTTAGATTCACCTTACTACAGCTTTGCCCGTCAAATTCAACGCTATGGCTGGTTTTTACCCATTCGATGGTTGTTGAAATACCAAATACGAACCGATCAGTTCATCAAAAAGGTCAGCTGCCCCATTTTCATCATCCACGGCAGAAAGGATCGGCTCATTTCTTTTAAGCACAGCGAGATGCTGCTGCAGCGGGTACCTAAGAAAATCCGCATTTTCCCCATCGACGAAGGTGGCCACAATAACCTTCCGAGCTTCCCCGAATACCACGAAATCCTGTACGACATCCTCAACGATGATGCTCTTTACCGACAAATGGTCCAGCAAATTGGAGCTTTGAGAGCATAATTCGCGCAGAACGCCATTTCTCCCTATCTTTGCAGAAATAACCACCGACCCCGCGTCGGTAAAAACTGCTTGCGTGATTAAGTTTTCTCATTTCCTACAAACATTTCCAAAGGTTGACCTGCCCGTCACCCTGACCACTGATCTGCACCACACCTTTAGCCAGGAGAACAAACCCTTTCCGCAAAGGATGGTACAACAGTTCATCGACCCTGTCGAAGGAGCTGCGGACGAATTTACAGAATACATTCCCTGCTTCCGCCTGCCAATGGCCAAGAACATCCATGCACTGGTCTATTGGAAAGCTGGATTGATGCTCTACGAGTACATTTTGATTACCTACGATAAAAGCGGCCAGATGGTCGACCGCAAAGTCATCGCGGGAACTAAAGCCGAAGACCAGGCGTTGGTTCGCTCAGTAGCCACCTTTAAAGAAGATGGCACCATTTACATAGTAGGTGGTATAACCGAATCGGAAGATGACAACTATGATGCTTCCAGCAGCCAATCCATCCGAATGGAGTTGCTGGAAACCGGTCGGATCGTTGCTTTGAACTAAAAAACGCAGATTGCTTAGCCGCCAAACGGCACATGAATTATAGATAGAAAACAAGCAATTTGAACATATTAATTTGATACGTACAGTCGCAAAGCTGTACAGGAATAAACACCAATGACTAAAAAAAGAAAAAGTCCCACCAAAGGAAAAAAACTCACTTCGGGACAATTGAAAAAAGAAATCCTAAAACTATTTGCACACAATCCGAAAAAACGCTACAGCGCCAAACAAATCATCAAAAAACTGAAGATTTTCAACTCCAAGGATTCTGTCCAACACGTTCTAACAGTTTTTCACAAAGACGGAAAAATTCTCCCCATAGACGATTATAAATACCGCCTCAATAAAGAAGCTGTTCTCAAAGAATTTCCACGCAAAGAGGTCGAAGGATATGTAGACATGACCCGCACCGGCGCGGCTTTCATCGTTGTGGACAATATGGACCAAGACGTCTATGTCCCTGCCAAGCGAATGAATTTTGCTTTTCATGGAGATCGCGTTCGCGTCCTCCTTCGATTTGCTCGGCCCGGTCGACGCCCCGAAGGTGAGGTGGTCAAAGTCTTGCAACGCTCCACCGAGCATTTCATCGGAACGCTACACCTTTCCAGAAAGTATGGCATTTTTATCCCCGATCGGACAAACATGCCAGTAGATATTTATGTGTCTCTCAGCGATATCCAGGACGCCCACGATCGCGATAAGGTCGTAGTCAAGGTAACCGACTGGCCCACTCGCCACAACCACAGCCCCCGCGGCATCGTGACCTCTGTGCTGGGCTCGGTAGGAGGTAATGAACTAGAGATGAAGGCCATTTTATTGAACAATGGTTTTGATCTGGATTTTCTACCAGAGGTTATAGCAGAAGCAGAAGCTATTCCGCTGGAAATTCCACAGGCTGAGATTGACCGCCGCCGCGACATGCGCCAGGTCACCACCTTTACCATCGACCCTGCCGACGCCAAAGATTTCGACGATGCACTGTCTATTCAACAACTCGAAAATGGTGAAGTTGAGATAGGTGTACACATCGCAGATGTTACGCATTATGTCAAACCCAAATCTGCATTGGATCAAAGTGCCTTTCGTCGATCGACCTCTGTTTATCTCGTTGACAGAGTACTTCCAATGCTGCCCGAACGGCTGTCCAATGGCCTTTGTTCTTTGCGCCCTGAAGAAGATAAGTGCACCTTTTCAGCAGTCTTTGTTTTCAGCAAGAGTGGCAAAGTTCTCAAGCGTTGGTTTGGCAGAACAGTCATCCACTCAGACCGTCGATTCAGCTATGAAGAAGCCCAGGAAGTCATCGATAGTGGGGAGGGCGATTTTGCCGAAGAGCTGAAGCAGTTAAATGTTATCGCTAAAAAACTGCGCAAAGAAAAGTATAAAAATGGCGCCATCTCCTTTGAAAGCGATGAAGTTAAATTTCGACTCGACGAAGAAAGCAAGCCGGTCGAGGTGTACCTGAAAGAACGGAAAGAGGCACACCTGTTGATCGAAGATTTTATGCTGCTGGCCAATCGCGAAGTCGCCACTTTCATGGCTAAGAAAGCCAAACCCAAAGAGGTGCCATTCATCTACCGGGTCCACGATCAACCCGACCCGGAGAAGCTTCAGGAGTTTGCGCGCTTTGCTGCCCTGATGGGTTTCAATATGGACCTTCAGACGCCCCAGCAAATTACAGACTCTTTCAATCGCTTATCGAAGGAGGCCCGGCAGAACGAGTTGCTCAAGATGCTTGAACCCATCGCCATCCGCACGATGGCCAAGGCTGTTTACACTTCCGAAAACATCGGCCATTACGGTCTTGGCTTTGAAAATTATACCCATTTTACTTCTCCCATTCGTCGCTACGCCGATGTGTTGGCTCACCGGGTTTTAGAGCGCAACTTGGAAGGAACATTTTTTACAGACAAAGGAAAGCTCGAAGAGCAATGTAAGCACATTTCCAACCAAGAAAGAAAAGCCCTGGACGCTGAAAGAGAGTCCATTAAGTACAAACAGGTTGAATTCATCGAGAGCCGAATTGGCGAAGTCTTCGAGGGAATCATATCTGGTTTTCACGACAATGGCATCTATGTTGAGATTAAGGAAAATCGCTGCGAAGGAATGGTTCGATTCAATACATTCGACGAGCCATTCGACATCAGCGATGGCCGCCTGAGTGCCAAAGGCATGCGCAGCGGAACTGTGCTTCGAATGGGGCAGAGCGTATCCGTCAAAATCGTAAATGCCGATTTGGCCAAGCGCCAAATTGAGATGGAATGGGTAGAAGAAGAAAAGGCCGTGGAAGAGTAATCCACGGCCTGGGCGACAACTGATTTGGTTAATCGCCAATTATAACTTTAGCTCTACCAGCATATACACCATCCGATACTTCCAAATGGTATACGCCCGTAGGCAATTTCTTGATGTTCAGTAAATGATCCAATTGACCGCCTACTCCTTGTACCTCCTCCCTGTGTATCAGTCGACCCAATCCGTCAAATAATCGGATGCGTAGATCGTTAGAGGTTTGAGTAAACAAACGGATGCGGAACTGCCCTTTGCTCGGATTTGGAAAAACTTCCATTTGCAAAGTTTTCAATGGATCGAAAAGCCCCACAAAGGTAATGGTGACCTCTGTTGTTTCAATACAACCATTTTCATCCCGAACTCGGACGGTGTATGTTCCAGCCCGAACGCTTGTGAAAAGGGTATCGCTCTGATAATTGGTTCCATCTAAGCTGTATTCCAGATCGCCCGTACCACCACTGGCCGATACAAATATGCTGTCGTCCATCGTTTCGGCTGTTATCAAAAGGGCTGCTGGCTGTTCGATGGTAACGAAAGGTAACATCAACAACTGACCAATACTATCTCTTACCGTAATAGCAAAGTTGCCAATTCCCAAGCCAGTAATTGGATTATCTGAAGAAAAGCTGCCACCGTTGACGCTGTATTGATAAGGTGGAATACCATCGGTGACATCTACCAGAATACTACCGTCGTTATCACCAAAGCAAGTAATGTCTTCAGTCGTCCCTACCGACGCTGTCAAAACGGCAACATCAATGGACGCATCTGTAGTCCCAATACAGCCATTTTCATTTCTGACAAAGACGACGTACTCCCCATTGGCTACATTCGTAAAGACAGGGCTGGACTGGAAGTTCACCCCATCTAAGCTGTACATAAAACTACTGCCACCCGATGCGGTGATGTTGATGGTTCGGAAATCTATCTCAGCTGTAGCCACAACTGGATCGGGTTCGGTGACCTCGATGACTCGCTGAATTTCTACGCCATTGGCATCTTTGATGGTCACTGTATAGCTGCCAGCTTTCAGCATAGAAAACACATTGTCGTCTTGGAAGTCGCCATCGTCCAATTTGTATTCATAAGGAGCTGTTCCTCCTGCTGCCACAACAAAAATACTAGCAGTGGAATCGCCCGGACAGGAAACAGCCGATTCAAGCAAAAGAATAGCATCGGGCTGACCACCATCAATGATGTTGATATTGAAAGTATTGCGGGGCAACCAACCACCGTCTGCATCTGCCAGATCAAACTGAAATTGATCGCTGCTGGTCATAGAACCATCGTGCTGATAGCTCAATGCATCGTTGTTGATCTGTTGCTGAGAAAATACATCGCCAATTTCAAGTGCCGTTCCAGAAAGTAGCAATTGCCCATTAGCTGGTAATGCAGTCAATGTATAGTTGATGTCATCCGGACTGACATTGGCTTTCGTTCCTTCCAAAAAGCTCTTGGTAATTTGTCCCGATTGGCCATTGACGACCAAGAGAGCAAAGTTTTTCAGCAAGCCAGGAGAGGCCGGCAAAGTTTGCTCAAAACAAATATCCAGTCCCCATGAACGAATAAATCCACCTCGGCTGTTGACAAAGTCTTCGAGCAATAAAGTCCATACACCCATTGTCGATTGTCCATTGAGGGCAGCCAGCGGTTCCAGCGGTTGGAAGCTTCCTTCAATCGCAAAGTCACCAGTACTGCTACAGGTGTTTTCAAGCTCATCAGCCGAACTAGCCGCAGCATCGTCCATGACAATATTCACATCGTCTTCGGTACAACCGTTCGGCGTTCCAGGAACACCTGGCCGATCGAACATATCGATGGTATCCATAGCTGGTGTTACCAATTGTACTTTGATATCTCCAACGTTGGAGTGGCGCAAATTCATGCGGAGATCAACATCCTGGATGGTAAAGTCTTGGCTGGAACTAAGGGTAGAGGTATACACACCAGCAGATGTAGAACTGATGATTATGGGAACATTTCCGCTGTTGAAAGAACGGCAATCTGTATTGAAAAGTTGAAAGCTGAACACATCGGAAGTCATCCCCACGCCACATGCGTTGATCGCTCGAACCCGCCAGTAATAAATACCTGCCGGATCAATGAGTGTTGGCGTATAGGTGTTGCCACTTACCTCAGCTGTTTCCACAATGGTGCTTGCCTCAAAGGAGGGACTGGTAGCAATATCGACCTGATAGGCATTGGCCAGCATGTCTTCTACCCAGCTGATGGGTTCTCCCGGCTGTAGTGTTTTGGAGCCATTGTCGGGTGTAGCCAAATCAATGATCGGTGGTTGGGTATTGAATACGTTCAGCTCGAGTATTAAAGAATCTCTCTGTCCACCAGACCATTCTGCTAATACCTTCAAATCGTATTGCCCTTCCGGCGCATTGACGAGATCGGAGATGGTCAAATTGACATCGGTCGATGGTAAGATGTTGTCTTCGCTGAAAGCAGCCGTAGCCCCCATGGGTACACCTTCGACGGAGAGTGCAACATTTTCGTTAAGCCCACCGAGGGCGTTGACACGGATGTTAAAATTGGCGTCGTCTGATCCACATTGGGTCAAAGTGTTGGGTTCTGCCAGGAACGCCAAGCCAGGGAACAGCCCTTGAACAATTCTAAAATCGTTGTTGGAAATATCAAAGAAAATATTGTCAGAACAAATGACTTTGACACGGCAGTTCGGGCTCACCCGATCCGGGACGGTTATCAGTGCAGAACCCGTGTTTGGTACGCCTACTGCTAGCGTATCCGGATAAGTAAAGCCACCATCAGAAGACAATAAAATATCTACATTTGAACAACTTACCGGTGCTTGGTCAGTATCAGCCACATCCCATCTTACGGTTTCAAAGTCGTTAACAACCCACTCCAAAAAGACATTTGGATTAAGGACCACAAAAGGGCCGGAAGTGTTTGATACATTGACAACCATATCATCTTCTTCCGTACAGCCTCCTTCCGGGCTGTTGTCTCTGACAGTCACCCGAAAATTCATGACTCGACTGACGCCTGGTAGTGCCTCCCAGTCGTAATCGCTATTGCTTACCAAATCGGTCAGTCTTGGAAAAGTCCTCGTCGGATTGGTTACTGGGCTAAAGGATCGAAACATTGGACCTTCTGAAGAATTTGGTCGCGGCGGCATGGTCCCCGACTCATTGTCCATTTGCTCCCAGCAATAAGTGAGTACATCCTCATCATCGTCATTGGCAACAGCCGTAAGTTCGAAGGGCGTGCTGACCGGAATGGTATAATTAGCTCCGGCGCTAACCGTTGGCGGATTGTTGTTTGTAGAGACAATGTCCGGGCAGGTATTTCCAGTTTGTTGGGTGGTATAATTTCCAATTTGCTGCAAATTGATGGCGTGGAAATAGTCGTCACTGTTTTGCTGCACGTTTGGAAAGCAGATGCCGGCATATCCCATGATGGTCGAACCACTTCCTGGCTCCATGGCCGAAAAGTTGGTTCGCTGGCAGAAGTTGTTTTGTGTGTGGGTCCCACCCAATTGGTGGCCCATCTCGTGCGACACAAAATCAATGGTAAAGGGATCATTAATCGGGCTGGGTTGCCCGGTAACACCACCTGCTTTTTCAGAGTTGAAACAAACATTACCGGCGCGGCTGGCAATCCCTCCACCTCCGGTACTGAATACGTGGCCGATGTCGTAATTGCTATTTCCAATCCGAGCATCGACGGTCGCTTGATTTTGGCCCAGCATTGCACCACCATTGCCATTGTTGTATGGGTCCGTATTGCGGTTGAGGAATATGAGCGTATCGTTGTTAGGTACCAGAACAGTTGTCAATCCCAAGTCCTTTTCAAAAACGCCATTGACCCGTGCCATAGCTACAACCATTGCTTGCATGACCAGGGGAACAGTCCCTCCATGAAAGCTGGCATACTCACCAGTGCAAGCCAGTGCCAGGCGGTAAATGCGAAAATCGCAATCTCCGGCGCGAAGGTCTGCATGGCTGTGTTCCTCTTCCTCTAGTTGGTGTTCTTCTCCTTCAAACTGGCAGGCAAAGCCTTTGAAGTTTTCCCTTTGGTAGTCCTTTTTGTAATAGCTCATATAGTGACGCTCATCTCCTTTGGCATAAGGATCGATCAAGACAGAAGAAGAGCTACCGTTTAGAATTAGGACGTGAAAGCCATCGGGTGTCCAGACAAAACGTGCATATGCTGATGGGTCATCGAGGCCATAGCCAGCATAAGCAGCCATATTCGGATACTTTTTGGCCAAATCCGGATGCATAACTGGGGCCTTGACGATTGAAAACCGAGCCATTTGACCATCTGGCATGGGTAGGTGCAAAACCTGTGGCTGCAGCTTGGCTGTTTCTGAAAAGCGCATAGGTGCTCGCTCCAAGAAGGTTTTCATTTTGGGTCGATCAAGTAAAAATGTACGATATTGATTTGGGATGAATGTTCGTTGGTGCCGAGGGTTTACCAAGCGGGCTTCGTCAATGGTTTTCCACGGATTTAGTTCTCCGGACTGCGCCTGCAAAGCTAGGGTAAAGGATAAACAGCAGACAACAGATAGTAATCTGTTCATCGAAAATTTGATTTTAGGTTTTAGCTACAAACTCCGGTAAGGACTAAGGCTGCAATAGTGATCTCGACCGGTGGATTTAGCATTGATAGTTAGAGAATATTTCTTGCTTCGAGCTTTTGGAGTAAAAAATCAACGTGAAAATACTCGAGTGAATCTTTTCTTGCTTGCAAATTAGGTCATTTTTCAAAGTCTGTATCAAAATATGTCCCTAAATGATGTCAATTTTACTACAATATATTCATAAATTTGGCCGCCAATCAAGCTTAGAAGCCCCTTCACACTTTGAATCGATTCAATCATGGAAGCACTGAAACAAACCATAGAGCAGGCGTGGGAAGACCGCAGCCTCCTACAATCCGCTGATACGCTGGCGGCCATCCGAAAAGTCCTCGATCTGCTCGATGTCGGGGAATTGCGCGTTGCTGAGCCTACCTCAGATGGTTGGAAAGTCAACGATTGGGTAAAAAAGGCCGTTGTGCTTTATTTTCCCATACAACAAATGGAGACCATTGAAGTTGGTCCATTCGAATTTCACGATAAGATTCCTTTGAAAAGAGACTATGCTGCCAAGGGGGTCCGAGTGGTTCCACATGCCATTGCCCGCCATGGTGCCTACATTGAAAAGGGAGTTATCTTGATGCCCAGCTATGTCAACATCGGAGCGTGGGTCGGTAGTGGGTCAATGGTCGATACTTGGGCGACGGTGGGCTCTTGCGCTCAAATCGGCCGGAATGTCCACCTGAGTGGTGGCGTTGGTATTGGAGGCGTACTGGAGCCCTTACAGGCAACTCCGACCATTATCGAAGATAATTGCTTTATAGGTTCTCGCTGTATTGTTGTGGAGGGCGTTCGGGTAGAACAGGAATCGGTCCTGGGCGCCAATGTCGTTTTAACCAAATCGACACGGATCATTGATGTTACGGGGGCGGCCCCTGTCACCTATCGTGGCCATGTGCCACCGCGCTCTGTAGTCATCCCAGGTACTTACACCAAGAAATTCCCTGCCGGAGAATACCAAGTAGCTTGTGCGCTCATCATCGGACAACGCAAGGAAAGTACAGATAAGAAAGTTTCTCTGAACGACGCCTTACGAGATTTCAATGTTGCTGTCTAAGGCGAAGAAACGCTAAAACTTAGAGGAGGTTGCCCCATCCATCCATTGGTATGGAGCAACCTCCTGACTTCTCTATGCTTTTTGTGCCTCGGCAACCTCTTTGACACCACCTCCTGCGATAAATAGTCCAATTAGAACTAAGATACCGGCTGTGATGTTTTTACCAACAATCTCGTAGGCTAGCAACAGTATTCTGTTCATTCGTATTCCTTCTCCATTTTCATAGCTGGTCATTGTAATGTAGAAGTAATAAGCAACAGCAAAAAGGATGATTCCAAAACCAATGGATTTTAGACCACCCATCGTTGTTGGCTTTTCTTCTTGTTCTTGTTCATGCTCCTGAACGATTTCTTCCTGCTTTTTTTCGTCTTCCATGCTTTTCTATTTTTTAATAGTGAGTTATTTAACAACAAATATCTAAAAAATATTCTAAGTGCAATTCGGGCGTTACCACCCAAACTTATAGGAAAGTAGCAAGCTTTAAAACTTGATCTACAAGTTTGGGGCCGTTTTGAAAGAATATCTCTCAGCGCCCAGTACTACATCTCAGTGTATGTCCAATGATCGATTCCTTCGACTTCCGATAGCGGAATCTGTTTTATCTCCATTACTTTTTCGCGAAGTAATTCATTTAGTGCAATACCATCCTTTTCCGACAAGTATTTTGTAGAAAGTTCTTTGTTTTCATCATCGTAAGAGATTTTATCAGAGCTGTTGATCAAAGAACGCAGAATGATCGGTTGGTCGGAAAGAGACGATAGGGTACCCTGCCATTTTTGGTTGATCAAGAAATGCCTAAGTTGCTCGTGGGCTTCTTTGAGAGCCTCGGCAAAGGAATTGTAGAAATAAGGAGCGCCGTTGAAAGTGTGAAAAGCTCCTTGCTTACACAACCAGATACCGTAAAAATGAGGATCTCCCTCATATTCAGAAAGCTCGTGAAACTTTAGATCCAAAGTATCTCTGATGTGCATCAAATCTTTGTCCGATAGCCCTTTCGGCAAATAGGTTCCTCTGTCACAAAAGATGTTGCCATATTCATCGACCTTTACGAGGTCTTTCCCAAATTTCTGCTTGAAAAGGTACTTGAAGGTTTTCGCCTCCTTCATAAACTTATGGGAGCATCCAGATAACTGCTCGGTATCGCCAAGGTCAAGTCTTTCCAATTCTTCTCTTTCCAATCGAATGAGTTCTTTTTTGGCTGCCTCTTCGGATTCGTAGATGTTTTCGATCCCTCCCATGGTATGAACGTAGAAGTATTCATCGCTGTAGTGGTAAGCAATTTTTCGAATGACAAATGTCTTTTTCATTTAGATTAGTTTTATAGCATTAGTGCAAATTGCGACTCATCTCAACTTGCGTGGCATTAATATTTTTCGCGCTCTCAGGAAGGTCAGCCCCATTGTCCATCCACAACATCATCCGCATGTTGTTAAACACTTCGTGGATGCCGATTTCATAATCCCGCAGCTGAATATCTATGTTGTGTATCTTTCGCACAATCTGATTGATGAACCAGCTGTTGTGGGTTAAGAGTAAAGACTTCAATCTTCCAGTAATAGTTAAAGGAGACAATAGGAGAGATTCAATTTCTTGTCGACCTTGATAGGTTTTGTGGATGGCCTCGATTTTGGCCTTCCAGCCAGTGATCTGATTTTCATCTATGGCATCGACAAAATCTGCTAGGGTTGGGATAAATTTATTTCGAAAATCTGGTAGAATATGGTCTCTTTCACATAAATCTTTGATGACAACAACCTTACCATCTGAATTACGGATCGTATCGCCTACGATAGGTACGATAACTCGTTGTATACCCCAATGCGTATGAAGGATTCTGTGGCGATTGTCGCTACACACTTCCTTAGTGCAGTCCACCAATTGATGAATGGAGTAATAATCTTCAATTTTACCTCCCCATCTTTTGACGGATATTTCAGAATGCTTGTAAGGATTCATTTAGCTTATAAGTGCTTAGACAAAATTGCTTGCATGACAACTTCATCCGGTTAAAAATGATTAAGTAATTCAGCGAATGATCGATTCCAATTGCGCTCCGGGAAAGCGGGCGCCCTCCAAACAGGCATCTCGAAAGTCGGCCCCGCGCAAATCGCAATTCTCAAAATCCGCCGCCCTCAAATCGGCCTTGCGAAAGTTGACTCCCCGAAGATCGGCCCGCGAGAAATCACTTTGCCTCAACAAGCTCCCTTCAAAATTAGCGCGTTCCAATCGAGCATCCGTAAAAAGGCAGTGGCTGAAGTCAGACTGAGAAAAATCCACCCGACGGGCCTCCAAACCACAGAAATTGGCATAGGGCAAAGCTACCTTGGAACAATCAACCGAAGGCAATAAACGTCGATGCTCCAATTGAGCCTGTTCCCCCGACCGGCCAACCGCTCCCTCATATAAGCCAATCACCAATCCATTGATGAGCAAAGATTGCCACTGGCCTCCGGCCCCTCCCGAACTCAAAAAGCGACGATGCGCCTCCACGATCGATTCCCACTCCTCCGGCTTGACAGGGACCGTACGATGGCTGCGTTGCAACAGTAGAGACGACTTAATATCGGCCGTACTACGCCCCATCCTTCCAGCCATTTGAAAGGTATTTTCCAATGGTACTTGCTCCATCCGAAAAGAATTTTCCACCGTCCAATAATCTACAAGAGTTTGCAAAGGCGTTTTCGTCAACCCTTGTTCGTCTTGGTAAAAATGAATGCGAGAGGCAACATGCCCTTTGGCTGCCAAAAGAAATTCCAGATAAGATTCAAAATCTGTCAAACGAGAACATTGATAAGAATGGTGGTAATCTTCGCCCATCAATACCTGCCACTCGCCTTGCTGGCCGATATGGAAAGCCATGTCGTAACCATCACCAAAAAAATCGAATGGCCGAATCCGACGGCTGAAGGCATAGAGATCACAAAACTGTTCTTGCACCCTAATGGAAGGTTCGTCCTTCATCCAGTCAAAATAGATGCGATTTTCCCAATTTTGGGCCAATAGCTTTTCCAGTGGTAATATGACAATCCGACCGTCAGCCACCATTTTGTTCGGAAAGATCATCTTCCAAGGATGAGGGGCCATAGTAGAATGCTGCTGGGGGCTGTCGCTCCGACGAAATCTCCAATGCAATTGAAGCCCGTTCGTCTGTTCATAAAAACGCCGAACAGCCCTTGGGATCAAAAGCTGGTGGTCTTCCTCTAAGCGATGAAAAGACGAAGGAGCTAGTGGTGGGAAAAGATGAAAGCCAAGCAACTCAATCTCTTTTGAAGCAGCCAACTGGCTGGCAAGTTCTCGGAAACGTGTGGCAATCGTTTTCATACGCAATATGGTTACTGTTGCACAAATATAATCAATTAAGGTAAATAATTCAAATAAATAACTTTTATGATTATAATATTGCCATCTATCAGTACTTAGGTCTTTCTTTTAGGGATTTTAAGTCATTTACAGAATAGATGGGCGCTCAAAACCATTATGTATTTAACGGGAGTAGTGATCGCATCTTTCCAAGCTGGGTAGCCAATGAAATGTATTGGGGCAGTGAACAGGGGCCAAAGGTTTCATGGCAAACGTTCTTGTTAACAGCTTTGTGACAGATGAATCGCAACTTGAGTTACTTAAAAGCGTTAGATTTAGAGCCTTTGCTGTGAAAAACATACCATTGACTTTTCAATTAATGTACAAATTCAAACAATGAGATTTTACCTTTCTACTTTCCTATTGATCGGCCTATTGTTATCGGCTTGCAAGCCCACCAAGGAGATTATATACGAAGCCCCTCCTATAGAAATCGAAGAGCGCGATCTGGATACCCTAACCGTCGCTGCGCCAAAGCCAAACCGGTTGAAGGAGCCAGAAGATTTTCAACTTCCCCCTTACAATGCCAGCTACACCCGCACCAATGATCTGTTGCACACGCGCCTCGAACTGTCCTTCGACTGGACCAAGCAGCACGTTTTTGGCAAGGCCAGCTTAAAGTTCAAGCCTCACTTTTATCCAACTGATCAATTGGAATTGGATGCCAAAGGTTTTGACATTCACAAAGTACAGATGGAAGGACCCAACCAAGCACTGAAGTACGATTACGATGGCACAAAACTCCTTGTCCAACTCGGTCGCATCTATAAATCCACCGAAGAATATACCATACTCATCGACTATACGGCCAAGCCTGCGGAGACGGGTGGTCAAGGAGGTAGCGCCGCGATCACATCAGACCAAGGTTTGTTTTTCATCAACCACGATGGGAGTGACCCAACCAAGCCCATGCAAATCTGGACGCAGGGCGAGACGGAATGGAATTCGCGTTGGTTCCCCACAATCGACAAGCCCAACGAGCGTTGTACGCAAGAAGTCTATTTGACTGTGCAGGACAAGTACCTCACCTTATCGAATGGCATAATGCTGTCCTCCAACAAAAATGATGATGGCACACGTACCGACTACTGGAAGATGGATAAGCCACATGCCCCCTATTTATTTATGTTGGCCGTCGGCGAGTTTGCCAAGATCAGCGACACCTGGCGCGACATTCCGGTCGATTATTATGTGGAGCCAAAGTATGAAGAACACGCCCGAGCTATTTTCCCACATACAGCGGAAATGCTGGAATTCTTTTCCAATAAATTGAAGTACGATTTTCCCTGGCCCAAATACAGCCAGATCATCGTCCGAGATTACGTTTCGGGTGCCATGGAAAATACGAGCAGTGCCATCTTTGGCGAATTCATCCAGCTGACAGAACGCGAACTGATCGACAATACCATCAACGAGATGATCGTAGCACACGAATTGTTTCACCACTGGTTTGGCGATTTGGTCACCTGCGAAAGCTGGGCGAATCTTACGATGAACGAGGGCTTTGCAGACTACAGCGAATACCTCTGGTTTGAATATAAGCATGGCGTCGACTTTGCCGATTTCCACCGCATCAATCAGATGAGCGGTTACATCGGCCAGACCCGCCAAGGAGGAGCGCATCCGCTCATCTATTTCGGCTACAGAGACAAAGAGGATATGTTCGATGCCCACAGTTACAACAAAGGGGGATTGGTTCTTCACATGCTTCGCAACTATGTAGGAGACGACGCTTTCTGGGCTGCTCTCAATAAATACTTGACGGATAATGCTTACACGGCTGTTGAAGCACACAACCTGCGATTGGCTTTTGAGTCAGTGACCGGTCAAGACCTCAACTGGTTTTTCAATCAGTGGTATTTCAGTACAGGCCACCCAATGCTCGATGTCGAGACTTCTTATGATGCAGATACCAAGGAAGTAACGCTGACCGTTCAGCAAACGCAAGACCCCGACAGGGACTATCCTCCCATTTTTATCTTACCAGTTGCTGTCGATGTTTATTTGCCTGGCGGAAAGAAAGTCCGCCACGACATTGAAATCAATCAGCGCGTTCAAACTTTTACATTCCAGGCGGAAGCAGCACCAAAACTGATCAACTTCGATGCCGACCGCATCCTTTTGGCTGAGGTCAACTACTCCAAGAGTACCGAAGAAATGGCCTTTCAATTGGCCAACGCCCCCAAGCTGATTGATCGTTATGAAGCCATCCAAGACCTCAAGAATAATGCATCCGAAAATACCAATGAGAGTTTTAAAGTAGCGCTGAATGATCCATTTTGGGTGATCCGGAAAATTGGAGCTATGTCTGTTGCCAAGGATGATGCAGGCGTTTTGGCACGTATTGAAGAAATGGCTACCAAAGACAAACATTCCGAGACCAGAGCCTCAGCCATTCAAACTTTATCTGAAACAGGTGATGTCAAATATACAGAAGCTGCCAAAAAGGCCATTGAAAGCGACCAGGCTTACAATGTCGTCTCTGCCGCACTCAAGGCATTGACCAATCTGGATGAGGCCGCTGCCATGCAATACGCTGCCAAGCTCGAAAAAGAGCAAGAGCCAAAAATCCTGGCAGCTGTTGCAGAAGTGTACGGCAGTAAACCTCAGACGGCCAATCGCAACTTTTTCGAAAGTAATTTTGCCAATGTCGATGGCTTCGATGCCATTGCCTTTTTCGAACAATACGGAAAGGTGCTGCGCTATGCAGATTTTGCAGATGCCAAAATAGCGCTCCAAAAACTCAATAAGCTGGCACTCAATCAAGGCATTTCTCCTTGGAAGCGCTTTTCTGCTACCAAGACCATGCACGACCTTCGAGAACATTATCGCTCAGCGGCCAGTACAGCTCCTCCGACAGATAAAACCGAGTTGGAAGGCGGCGTTCAGATGATCAACAATTACATTATTGGCATCAAAGATGCAGAGACCAACGATCAGTTGAAAATGATCTACAATAATTTCTAAAAATAAATTAGACTAAAAAATAAAGAGCCGGATGGAGATGTCATTCTCCATTCGGCTTTTTTAATAGCAAACTTGGAATGTTCATTCCAACCGACTATATTTGTATGGTGAACAAAAAATCGGATATATTAGAGGCAGCCCTTCAGCTATTGGCTGTCAATGGTGT
>JBCCSZ010000141.1:0-19267 GCA_039199225.1 Bacteroidota bacterium | reverse complement strand
TGTATTTTTAGGTGCGAAATGGAGCTATTGAAAAAAAGATGGATGCAGGCGATTTTGTTTAACTTTCGCTTGGTTTTGTTGAACAGATTGACTATTTTTAGGTTATAATGTTAAACAAACAATTCCCCTATGTCATGGAAACGCCTAAATTTTATCAAAAGCTAGAAGCAAACGCGGTGCTACTTCAACGTTTTGCCCGCCACTTGACCAACGATCCTTCTGAAGCCAGACACCTTTACAGAGAAGCCAGCTTCCAGGCTTCTAAAAAAAGAACCCAGCTCCGGGGTGAAGAAAACTTTAAAGACTGGTTGAAAGAAATCCTCATCGATACCTTTAAGAAAAAGTTTACCCAACAAACCAAGTTGCGAACCGGCAAGCTGTCCCTTCCGGGCGGCGGTAAGTTGGTCGCTTAGGGTCACAACGGCTTAAGTGCGCTCGTTCGGACAAAAAAAATCCGAATGTTCTTAAGCGAGCATTCGGATTTATAGCGCTATTGGTAATTTCTTATTTCTCTTGATCCTTTTGTTCCTTTTTGCTTTCTTTTTCCACCTGAATCACGTCTTCTCCTGATAGTTCGTCCATCACTCGTTCTCTGGCAATGATGTCCTTCAAGCTCTGTTTTTCCAGTGGATCTTCTTGTTGGAATCCAACAATCTTCAGTTCTGTGCGGCGGTTGCGTTGGTGGCTGTTTTCATCGCAGACGGTACCATCTTCGCAATGGTTGGCCAATTGGGTCTCCCCGTATCCCTTCCAGGTCAGCCGATCCCCCTTGATGCCCTTGGTAATGAGGTATTCGACTGCCGCCCTGGCGCGACGCTGAGAGAGGCTCATATTGTAGGCATCTCTTCCGCGCGCATCGGTATGAGACCCCATTTCGACGATGATGGCAGGATTGTCTTGTAGAACGCCGATGAGCTTGTCCAATTCGGTGGCAGCATCGGGACGGATGTTCCACTTGTTGAAATCGTAGTAGATGTTGTCGATTTCGAAGGTCTTGTTGATCAGAGCCGGTTCCAGTTGGATATTGGCCAGAAAAGTTCCAATGTCGTTGTTGTTGGACAAGACGTCTGTGACGCCCGGGTCGATGATGCCTAGTCCATCAAAGCAAAGAATGCATCCTTCCACGTTGATGTATGCCTCGATGCGCTTGTTGAGGTACCCATCTCGGCGAATCATCAGGGTATAGTGATTTCCCTTTTCAAAGTTGAATTTAAAATTAGCGTGTGGATAATCGTTGAGCGTCAATTCTTCTTTGCCGGTGGTGTTGTTGAAAACTTCGATGCGTGCGCCTTTGACCGCTGTAATATTGGCTTCGTTGTGGGTGGCCTCCGATATGGTTACGTCGAATACGTAGCCAGGTTTGCGCTCCAATTCCAATTGGACGTTGCATAAGCTATCCGATGCGGGGATGGTCAGCAAGGTATCGGTGGAGAAAAAGTGTTTCTTTTCTGCGACGATCCGGTAGGCAATATCTGTAGGGAGTTCCACGCTGAAGCTTCCGTCCTTAGCCGAAAGCCCTTCTGCAAATATTTCTTGTGTAGTATTTTTCAGTACCGTAATTTTTACGTTGCGCAAAGCGCCGCGGCCATCTGTTTCCTTGAGCTGGCCGCTGAGTGTAGCTGTTTGTGCGTTGAGCGAAAGACTGGAAAGGGAGGCAGTCAGAACCAACGCCGATAACCAATAAAGTCGCATTATACGAGGTTTTTTATGAGGTTCATTGCAAATAAATTAAAACCCAGGGAGTACATTCCGTGTACATACAAATACTGACAAGACAAGGGAGATTACTCGATGTGCTAGTTCTACGGACAAATAAAAAGAATGTTCAATATATACTGGATTCTTTTTCAGAGAATCAGCACTTTTAGGAGCATCTCTTAGGCGTTGGAGAGGATGCCATCAGGTAAGTGGGCATTTGATTGATCAATGCCGGTCCAATTGGAGGGATTGCGCTTGGGGAATACCCAGTGTATGCGCTTTGTTTTATGTGGTAAATTTTTTGTTATGAAGCCCGCTCTGCCCATATCGTCGCTATGTTGACGATGGTTTCGACGGCTTTGTGCATGTCTTGTACGGAGACCCACTCTTGCTTGGAATGAAAGGCGTGTTCTCCGGCAAAGATGTTGGGGCAGGGTAGGCCCATGTAGGAAAGACGGGAGCCGTCTGTGCCGCCCCGAATACTGGACCGCTTGGGATCGAGGCCCGTTCGGCGAATGGCTTCCTCGGCAATACTTACAATTTCTGGATGTTCGTCTAATACCTTCTTCATATTCCGGTATTGTTCCTTTATGATGAATTCTGCTTTGGAATTGGGGTAGCTTTCCAGGACTTTGTTGGTGAGTTCTTTCAGAAAGTTTTCGTGTGCCTCAAGCTTTTCATCGGTGAAATCGCGGATGATGAATTGAATGCTTGCTTTTTCGGCAATGCCTTCTACCTTGACAGGATGTACAAAACCTTCTTTTCCTTCCGTACTCTCAGGTGATAAGCGATCTTTGGGCAATGCAGCCAGTATTTCGCCAGCTATTTTAATGGCACTTTCCATTTTCCCCTTTGCAAAACCCGGATGTGCGCTGACTCCATGCACGACAATCGTCATGGCATCGGCAGAAAAAGTCTCGTCTTCCAGGCTCCCCAAGGCTTCTCCGTCTACCGTATATCCAAAATCAGCTCCCAAGCGTTCCAAATCGACCTTATCCACTCCACGACCAATCTCTTCGTCGGGCGTGAACAAAATTTTAATGGTGCCATGTGGGATTTCCGGATGGGTCATCAGGTGATGGGCCGCATCCATGATTTCGGCAACGCCCGCCTTATTGTCCGCTCCCAAAAGCGTATTGCCGCTGGCTGTAATGATGTCATTTCCCATTTGCTCTTGCAGCCCGGGATGTTCCGACAGGCGAATGATCACTTCGGGATTATTGGGCAGCAACAAGTCGGAGCCATCGTAGTCTTTGTGGATGATGGGCTTGACGTTCTTACCGCTGCTATCGGGGGAAGTATCCATATGCGAGCAAAAACAAATCACAGGTACTTCCTTGGACACATTGGAAGGGATGGTGGCATAGACATAACCATGCTCGTCCATTGCCGCATCTGAAATCCCCATAGCGAGTAGCTCTTCGACTAACACCTTGGCAAGGTCCTTTTGCTTCTCTGTCGAAGGAAAGGTCGTCGAGGAGGCGTCAGATTGGGTATCAATGGTGACGTATTTGAGAAATCTGTCTACAGCTGTATGGGCAATGCTTGGTTGAGGCATGGTAGTCTATTATTTTGAAAGACCAAATATAATAGGCTGTGGCATTATTTGGTAGAAATTAAGCAGAGAACTTGTTCGAGAATATTTCGACTTTCCCTCGAAGTCCTTGCTCAATCCAAGGATTCAAGGGGCGCATTCTTCTTAGAGTCAGTTCGTTGGAGGAATTCTTCCAGCTTAGTAAGTGCCAGGGGCCACAATTTGGAACGCATCCGCTTTTTGAAAAAACCAAAGTGACCAATTTCTTTCTCTTTAATTTGCTTCGGTTCGATTTGTGTAAAATCAATTCCTTTTCGGCTTTTGATGTGACTCCAAAAGGTAGGAACGGATTGCTTATTGGAGATGGGATCATCTGTGGTCCAAAAAATGTGAATGGGAAAATCCAAGCGGTCGAATTGGCCTTTAGGGACACTCTTGCCATAAAAGCGAGGATCGAAAAAGTAATCCTTTCGTTCGCACCAATCCCGCCATTGTGTAACCACTCCCCTAGGGAGGTTCTCCATGATTCCAAAGCGCTTGGCAGCCAGGAAGCCTCTAAGGGCAATGCTGATGGGTGTGAAAAGGTAGAAAAAGAAAATCGAAGAGGCAAAAAAGGACCAGGGCATATGCCTCAAATAGCCGGTCGACACCGCAAAGCCCACCATGCCTGTCACATCCTCTAGCTCATCGATGAAACCGACTTGTTGTCCACCAACGCTGTGGCACAAGAATAGGAAGGGCAGATGGGGAAATCGTCCGCGCAAATAAGATTTGATGGCAGGCATGTCCTGTAAGCCATAGTCCATCAGTTCGTAGGTGCAGGTAGACAAGTTTTCTGGGGCCGATGCGCCACTGCCGCGGTAATCCCACAGACAGCACAAATAGTCATGCGCTGCCAGGTACTCCAAAAACGGTAAATAGAACTCCTTTTTGGCAGCCGTACCACCATTGAACTGGACAACAGCCTTGGGCGATTCCGGAATGATCAGCAGGCCGCTCAGGCGGACACCATCGGCGCAACGGACTTCGAAAGATTCTTTGTGGATCATGGTAGATCATTTTTATCAGCCAATCGCTGTCTGCTTCTGTCCAAGGCTTTTTGCAACAAATGAGGGGTCTTGTAGAGCTGCATCAAAACAATGGAGCCTTCAATATCAGCTATGGTTTGCTCAACGACTTCTTCCAACTGTTCGGCCGAATACTTGTGTTGATAGATTTTTTGAATGGCCAATTTCCAACTGTCGAAAAACAGCGTGATTTCAGCTAGGAAGGTATCCTCCACATGGGCAGTCTCCAAAACCGTATTGGCAAAAAAGCAGCCTCCCTCCCCGGAGGTGAAAGCCTTGAAGGAAAGTTCCGCCATTTGATCCAATCTCTCGCCAGGGCTGAGTTGTTCGACATCTGCAATGCAAAAGACCTTTTCGCAAAACCATTGCGTAGATGCCTGTAACGCCTTGCGCATCACATCTTCCTTGCTGGAAAAATGATGATAAAAGGCCCCCTTGGTCAAACCCGTCGCTCGAGCCAGATCGCTCATGTTGGTTCGGTAGTAACCCTTCCGGCGAAAGACCAGGATGCTTTGGCGGATGATTTCCTGTGGGGTGGTTTTTTGTAAAGGCATTATACTGAACGTTTGGTATGTAAAGGTAGCCGTTTTATTTTTAACTTTCCAATCTTTTTGAAAATCAGATGGATTGCCATTGGGTATTCAGATGATCTAAAAGATTGTTACAGCCTCAAAAATGTTCGAAAATACGAGTTTATGAAATCCATTCAAACCGACGTTTTAGTGATTGGTGCAGGCTTGACCGGCTTGTTGACGGCCCGTCGATTAAAACAACGACACATTAAAGTGGCCATCGTGGAGGCCCGGTCCAGACCTGGTGGGCGAATTCATACCCTGGAAGACGAGACCAGGGCTTCTGTCGAGATGGGAGCTACTTGGTTGGGTAAAAAGCACACTCGATTGATGGCCCTTCTCCAGGAATTGGACATTGGTGTTTTTGAGCAGAAAATGGGGGAGCGAGCGATCTACGAGCCGATTTCTACCAGTCCACCTCAATTGGCCATTCTGCCGCCCAACACCGATCCCAGTTACCGCATCTCTGGTGGCAGCTCCCACTTGATCAAATGCCTGGTGGATGGACTTGAGGAGCAAGACATCCACTATTCTACGGTCGTCCGTTCCATTCAACGGGAATCCGAAGGAGTTGTGGTCAAAACCGATGCGGAGTCCTTCCATGCCTCAGTCGTAGTCAGCACTTTGCCGCCGTATTTGCTGATGAAATCTATTGACCTGACACCTGCTTTGCCAGAGGGGTTGACCAAAATCGCTTTGCAAACCCACACCTGGATGGGCGACTCCATCAAAGTGGGCCTGACTTATGCGCAGCCGTTCTGGCGGTCGGCAAATAGCTCTGGTACGATTGTCAGCAATGTTGGTCCGATTCCAGAGATGTACGACCACTCCAACGAAGCGGATGATCGCTTTGCATTGAAAGGCTTTCTGAACGGCAACTACTTCTCGGTGAGCAAAGGAGAACGGCTCGAAATGGTTTTACGGCAATTATCCAAATACTACGGTTCTGTCGCCCGCAATTTTTCAACTTATGAAGAGTGTGTTTGGCGCAGCGAGCCTTTTACCTTTTCTCCTTACGATGACCACATCTTACCGCACCAAAACAATGGACATGAGTTGTACCGGAAGCCTTACTGGGATGGGCGGCTCTTCCTCGCAGGCGCTGAAACGGCTGACGCCCATCCTGGCTACATGGATGGGGCCGTGCGTAGCGCAGATTGGGTGAGTGCGCAATCGGCCAAATACCTGTTGGGCTAGAGTGGCAGCCAGTGGCTGACTTGGCTGTATTGATGAATGATCTAAATTGGTAAATTCTACTGAAAAGAGCCTTTATGAGTCGGAAAATTCTTGTTGTTGGCAGTACCAATATCGACCTGATTATGAAAATGGATCGCCTTCCGGAAAAAGGAGAAACCGTAACGGATGGACTTTTTCGACAGGTTTTTGGTGGCAAGGGAGCCAACCAGGCTGTGGCCGCGGCCCGAGCAGGGGGAGAAGTAGCCTTTGTCTCCTGTATTGGAGAAGGCGCTTACACTCGATCGTTGATGCAAAAATTTGAGGACAGCCAAATCGATACCACACATATTTTCAAAGAACCCAATGAGCCTACGGGGATGGCGCTGATTATGATTGGAAAAGAGGGCGAAAACTACATCTCTGTAGCTCGCGGTGCCAATGCGAAATTAACGCCGGACCAAATCGATCAAGCCCGCCCCGCTTTCGAATCGGCAGGGCTGATATTGCTACAATGTGAGATTCCGGAACCAACCATCAAGCGGGTGATTGACTTGGCCGATGAGCTAAACATTCCCGTGTTGTGGAACTTTGCGCCAACCATTCCTTTTGACCCTTCCTACTTGGGAAAAGTTGAAATACTCGTTGTCAATCAAGTGGAAGCGTCCTTTCTAGCCAATCAAACAGTCTCCGACTGGGAGAGCGCATTGGCGGCGGCTCAATCTTTACTATCACTCGGTACTCGGATGGTTTTGCTTACCCTTGGAAGTGATGGAGCCGTTTTGTTGTTGCCCGATCAGCAAATCGCTGTTCCAGCATTCAAAGTAGCTGCCTTGGATACGACTGCGGCCGGGGATGTTTTCTGTGGCACTTTTGCGGTAGCCTATCTAGAGAAGCAATCTCTGGAAGAAGCCCTGCGTTTTGCCTCCGCTGCCTCTGCCATTTGTGTGGGCCGAATGGGAGCCATGCCTTCCATCCCTTATCGTCCAGAGATTCGACAATTTCTTTTGAACCAATGAGCATTTATCAGCAATGATTTTCCGCTAAGTATACCGACATGTTTTTAACAACTTCTGTAAATTGCAACTTAGAAACGATCGTATGATTAAGATAAACATTCCTGAAACTGGACAGAAAAGGGTCGTCATTGTCGGCGGTGGCTTTGCCGGTTTGCAATTGGCCCGAAAGTTATCGAATAGCAATTATCAGGTGGTGCTGATTGATAAGAACAACTTCCATCAATTCCAACCCCTGTTTTACCAAGTTGCGATGTCTGGTCTAGAGCCCAGCTCGATTTCTTTTCCTTTGCGGAAGGTCTTTCAAAAGCGCAAAAATGTCTTCATCCGGGTAACGGAGGTACAGCAGATCGATACAGCGGCCAAATGTTTGCACACGCCCCTGGGACAGGTCAATTACGACTATTTGGTGCTGGCCATTGGTGCAGATACCAACTTCTTTGGCAATGATAAAATCCAGCGCAATGCCATTCCGATGAAGTCTGTTGGAGAAGCCCTGTATTTGCGCAACGTCATTCTGCAGGACTATGAAAAGGCTTTATCGACCATCGACTATGATGCTCGCCAGGAATTGATTGATATTGTAATTGTAGGAGGTGGACCGACGGGGGTAGAGGTGGCCGGGGCGCTGGCAGAAATGAAAAAGTACATCTTACCGAAGGATTATAAAGAGCTGAATTGCGATGAAATCGACATTTATCTCGTCCAGAGCGGTGACCGGCTGCTGAATGGCATGTCGGAGGAAGCTGCCGAGGCTGCTCGCCGATTTTTGGAAGAACTCGACGTCAAGATCATCTTCAACAAGCGGGTCACAGACTTTGATGGCAAGAATGTCTATATGAACGATGGATCGAGTATTCCGACTCAGAAAATGATTTGGGCGGCTGGCATCACGGGCAACAGCATCGAGGGCATCCCGGCCGATAGTAAAACCTATGGTAACCGGCTGAAGGTAGACCGCCACAATCGGGTGGAGGGCATGGAAAATGTCTTTGCATTGGGCGACATCGCCTACATGGAGGAGCCTGACTATCCCAGAGGGCATCCGCAAGTTGCACAGGTCGCCATTCAACAAGCCAAGCAATTGGCGGAAAACCTAAAAGCCGAGCAGAAAGGAAAAAATTGGGAAGACTTTCAATACAAAGATTTGGGTTCGATGGCCACCATCGGTCGCAATAAAGCCGTAGTGGATTTGCCCAATTTCAAATTTCAGGGATTCTTCGCCTGGACCGTTTGGCTCTTTGTACACCTCTTTGCTTTGGTCGGCGTAAAAAATCGCATTTTTGTCTTCCTCAACTGGGTCTGGAACTATTTTACCTACGACCAATCTTTGCGACTGATTATTAAGATGAAGCCCAGACAGCCTTCCATAGAAGGGGAGCAGCCCAAAACATGAGCTATGGGAAATACGCTTCGGGCAGTGCCGGCTGGTATTTCCCGTGACCCACATTGATGGTCCAACAAGTGCTACTACTTCGTTTCTTCTGACTCGAAGCTTTTGATGATCTCATCATCGGATTTGCCGATGTTGCTGATGAGGAATTTGGTATCATCGGCAAACTCATTGTCAGGATGTTTTTCCAGGAATGATTCGTAGATTTCCTTCGCTTGCTCGTGCTGCTTGAGATCATTGTCAAGCGTAAATCCTTTGAGGAATAGGGCTTGTGGCGCCTTTTCATAGTCGGGATACTTCTGATAAATGACATCGTACAAGCTCAGCGCTTTAGAGAAATTTTGCGTGGAGCGCGCCGTTTCAGCTGCCCGGAACAAGTAAGTAGGGGCATTGGCATCTTGCGGGCTAATGCTGGCATACAACTCACAGGCAGAGACAAAATCATTGGCCACTATGGCGTTGGGGCGGAAAGAGCTTGGGTCATACAGACCAGCTGCCAGCATGTCAGTCGCCTTGGGAATGAGGGAGAGCGCCTGGTCGTTTTCCCCCTTTTGCTGGTGAATTTTGGCTGCCTTGAAGTAATACTGACCAATCCGGGCCGTATCATTGGCATTGATGGTATCAGCAGCCGTAAAGGTCGTGGGGTAAGCCATGTAAGCATCGAGGAGTTTTTGCTGGTTTTCAGCAGAGGCAGACTGTTGGTAGGCTGTTTCAAGCCCTTCGATGATCTTGGCCTGATCTACGACTGGTTTTTCAGATTGACAGGCGGTGAGCAGTGCGGCTAGCACAAAAAGAGTCAGAGTTCTCATAGGACAAATGGTTTTATGTAACTTCATGGATAGATTGTTTTTGATGCACAAAAATATGTCTCTTTTTCATTTAATACAAAAGTGGTGGAAAATCTTAAAGTTGTAGAATTGGCCAGTGTGTTGGCCGGACCAGCCGTCGGGATGTTTTTTGCCGAGTTGGGCGCATCCGTTACCAAGGTAGAAAATCGAACGACCGGTGGAGACGTGACCCGTTGTTGGAAGGCACCGGGCGAGGACCCACAGGCTGCCGCCTCGGCCTACTACCACAGTGTAAACTACCACAAAACCGTCTGGCAGAAAGATTTGCGTGACCCTAGCGATCGGGCGGAGGTCAAGGCACTCATCCGGGAGGCCGATATTGTCATCAGCAATTTCAAAACCAGCTCGGCCATCAAGCTTGGCATGGACCCTGAAAGTTTGCGGGCAGAAAACCCTCGCCTCATCTACGCCCAATTGCATGCTTTTGGGGAGGGAAACGACCGTCCGGCATTTGATATTGTCTTACAGGCCGAGGCCGGATTTATGTATATGACCGGAGAGGCCGATCGCGATCCGGTGCGGATGCCAGTGGCTTTGATCGATTTGTTGGCAGCGCATCAGCTCAAGGAAGGTATTTTGCTGGCCTTGCTCAAGCGGCAGCAAAGCGGGCGAGGTAGTTATGTTTCTACCTCCTTGCTGGAAGCCGCCATTGCTTCTTTGGCCAACCAGGCGACCAATTGGTTGATGGCGGGGCATTTGCCGGGGCGGATGGGCAGTCAGCATCCCAACATTGCACCCTATGGCGATGTGTTTTATAGCAAGGACGGACGACCGGTTGTCTTGGCGGCAGGGACGGAGCGACAATTTGAGGGGCTGTGCCGTTGTTTGGGGCTGGAAGGCTTAAAAGACGATCCAAGGTTTGTGGATAATGCCAGTCGCGTTCGCCATCGGGAAGCTTTGCGGGAGTGCTTGCGGCCTGCTTTTCAGCACTTCGATCGTCGGGCATTGATGGCTGCTTTTCAGGCTGAGGGAGTGCCGGCAGGGAGCATTCGCAACATGCAGGAGGTTTTTGAATTGCCGCAGGCACAGAGAATGATTTTGGAACAACAGGAAGGGGAGGGGTATGTCAGCCGTCGGGTGCGCACAGTGGCCTTTCAGATCGAGTGAATCCCTTTGTTATTGTAAGCTATTTTCCTATTTTGTGAAATAGACTTAACTTAGTGAGAAATTTATCGTTCTTTAGCAAGTGAGAAAAGCTGCCTTTATATGTGCTTTCTCATTTATTGCATCGTAGGTTAGTTAATCGCCAATTGAAACAAAAAGCACTAAATACTCCCTTTTTTGGTTTTGCCCTGTGGACGATTCTGCTCTGTATCCTAAGCCTGGCACCATCCCGACTGTCTGCTACGCACATCGTTGGAGGAGAAGTAACTTACACCTGCTTGGGGCAAAATGCCGATGGGTCTTCCAATTTTGAAGTGCAAATGACCATTTTTAGGGATTGCTTCAATGGAAATCCCAATGCCTTCTTCGACCAGCCGGCTTCCATTGGTATTTTCGATCAAAACAACAACCTACTAACCAACCTCGGGACCAACGGTCAGCTTTTGATCCCTTTCGATACCCTGCTCAACGACACGCTCGACCCGGTCCTGTCCAATCCTTGCTTGGTGGTCCCGCCAACGGTTTGTGTCCATACGACTTTTTACTTGGATACCATCACTTTGCCGTTCCGCCAGGGCGGCTACTTGCTGGCTTATCAACGCTGTTGTCGGAATCGGACCATCCTCAATATCGTCAATCCATTGGCCTCTGGTGCAACCTTCAGTGTGCGCATCACCGAGCAAGCCCTCAATGAGTGTAATTCCAGCGCCAAATTTACCGAATGGCCCCCCATATACATCTGTTCCTTTGAGCCGATTGACTTTGACCAGGGAGCCATTGATCCGGATGGGGATTCTATTGTCTACAAACTTTGTACGCCTTTACTTGGGGCCGACCAAGTCAATCCCCGGCCACAACCGCCGAACAATCCTCCGTACGACTCTGTCGTTTGGAACAGTCCCCCCTATGGTTTATCCAACATGCTGAACAGCGATCCCAGCACCGGAGAAGTGCTGCGCATCAATCCAGAAACGGGTTTTCTGACGGGAATCCCGAATACGGTGGGCCAGTTTGTGGTGGGCATTTGCCTGGAAGAATATCGGGATGGAAGCTTGATCTCTACTACTCGACGAGATTTTCAATACAATGTTGGTCTGTGTAACAAAACGGTTTCCAGCTTTTTTGCGCCCTTGATTCAATGCGATAGCCTGACCGTTTCTTTTGAGAACCAAAGTGAAAACGCCAACAGCTACGAATGGTACTTCAACGACCCTGGGCAGCCAGGTTTGGTGTCTTCCGATCCCAACCCGACCTTTACCTTTTCGGATACGGGCCGGTATACGGTGATGTTGATTGCCGATCCAAATACAGTTTGCGTAGATACTTCTTTTCGGGAAGTTTATCTTCAGTTTCCTTCTTTGACGCCAGAGTTCAATTTTCAGTTTGTTGAATGTTCAGATAGTATGGTCATCGAAGTGACTGACCTGACGACCGATTCCATCTCTGAGGTCACTCGCTTGGATTGGGTGATGACTTCTGGTTTTGATACCCTGGCCGTATCCAACGAACGCAATCCGACCTTCGTCGTACAGACATCGCAGTTGGTAAACATTCAACTGACAGCTTTTGCGGCCAATGGGTGCATCAAGACATTCGAGCAACAATTTTTCGTCAGTTTGATCGAATTGGAGTTGCCGGCCGACACGTTGCAGATTTGCATTGGCGATTCTGTCGAGCTGAATCCAAATCCCAATTTGTTTTTCAACTATAATTGGACGCCCGGGCTTTCGCTCAATGATTCAACCATCGCCAATCCGACGGCACAGCCGGGGAATAGTACGCTTTATGCAGTAGAGATAACAGATAATGTTGGTTTTTGTCGCATCCGGCGGCAAGTGATGGTGGAGGTACCTCCGCCCATTTTACCCGTGATACCTCCAGATACGGCCATTTGTGCGCCTGCCATTGTATTGACAGCTTCGAGTTTGGAGTCTGTGGATTATTTGTGGTCTTCAGTACCTGATTTCAGCGATACGCTTGGGCAGGACCCCATGCTGGAAGTGGCGCCCGTGGGTCCGCAAACCTTTTATATCCAGATGACGGATGCCTTTGGCTGTTTCGAATCCGGGCAGGTAACCATCGAAGGAAATTCGATCAATACTCAGCCTGATTCTGTGCCTTTGTTGTGTCTTGGTCAGTCTGTGACTTTGCAAGTGTTGAATTTGGACCCCAATGATACTTTGACCTATAATTGGTCGCCTGGGATTTACATTGCATCCGGTGCAGATACCAGCAATCCACAGGTAGAGCCGAGTGTTCCTGGTACCATTGATTTTACGGTAGAAATGAGCAATCAGTTTGGTTGCGAACGCATAGATACGGTACCCGTGAATGTTTTGGATACCTTGCCGCAGGAAGGATTTGTTGTGGAGCAACAATGTGGAAGCTTCCAGGTACAGTTCATCAATACTGGGGTGAATGCGCCCTTTTACACCTGGCATTTTGGCGATCCCAACCAGCCCAACGCTACCTCTAATGAATTGAATCCGACTTATACTTATTCGGAGGCAGGTACTTATGTTGTCTTTTTGACAGCGGATGCCGATTGCGCTGATACGGTCTTTAAAGAAATAAGTCTGACAGTTCCTCAGATCGAGCTGGATTTTAATTGGGATTACGAAGAATGTGGTGACAGCATCGTTTTACAATTCAATGATCTATCAACCAACAGCCAAAGTAATTTTACCTCCTGGGAGTGGTTTTTCAACAATGATTCTAGCTCGACAGTCCAAAATCCACAGCTCATCATTCGGGAAAACATCGACTTGGAGGCAACGCTCATTATAGAATCGGATGATGGTTGCATCGATACCCTGACACAGCCGGTTCCCATCCGCTTGATAGAGGTGAACATCTTAGATTCTTTGACTATTTGTCCGGGCGACGCGGCCTTCTTGAATCCAGGGGCCGATACCAGTTTAGTCTATCAATGGTTTCCTGCCGATGGCCTGGACGATCCGAACTCGCCCAATCCGCAGGCCAGTCCTGTAGAATCTACAACTTACAGTGTGCAGGTCAGCAGTTTCGAGCCGGATACTTGCCAGGTGAGCCGACAGATATTTGTGCAAGTCCCACCAGTATTTGATGTCAGCATTCCGATATCACAGTCCAGTTGCGACGATTCCATTAGCATTACGGCCATTCACGACCAGCCTTTGCAATTTCTTTGGTCGGAGTCCATTTTGTTTGACAGCATTATTGCTGAGGGATCAACGGTGGTCTTCTATCCAGATCGTCAGACAGACTATTTTCTCCGTGCGGTTGACTCTTTTGGATGCGTGCAAGAGCGTAGTACTGTATTGAGCAATTTGTCTCCACAGATTGCTGTGATGGATCAATCCTTTTGCAGGGGAGATACCATTCGCTTATCTGTAGAGAATCTACTAGGCGAAGATCCCGACCCTTTCGTTTACCAATGGGAAGGCTTGGATGAGGTGGTGGTTCCTCAGGCAGATGTTGCGATGCCAGAGGTCTTTATTCCCGATGGTATTTCATCGGCTTCTTTTGCCGTTACCGTCACCAACCAGTTTGACTGCGTTGCAGCGGATACCCTCCAAGTTTCCATACTGGGCGATGTGCCATTCTTGACGGTTTCTCCTTTGATCGATACCATTTTTGTAGGTAGAACAAGCTCCGTACAGTTGCTTGCTACAGAGGACCCTGGCTACACTTACAGCTGGTTGCCTTCAGAAAGTCTGTCCGACCCCAGCATCTTCAACCCAATCGCCAGTCCAACCGAAACAACTGATTATTTTCTGGAAATAAGCGATGAAAATGGTTGCCCCAACCGCGCCACGCTGCGCATCATCGTGCTGGACCCCTCCTGTATAGAGCCCAACTTATTTGTCCCGAATGCCTTTACACCCAATGCCGACGGCGAAAATGACGACTTCCGGGTGTATGGCAACTTTATCGAAGAGATGCATTTGATCATCTACAATCGTTGGGGACAAAAGGTTTTTGAGTCTCGTTCTCAAGATAATTTTTGGGACGGCACTTTGAATGGCCAACCCTTGAGCGCGGAAGCTTATGGCTACTATCTGATGGTCCGTTGTGTCGGAGGAGATGAGTTTGTCCGCAAAGGCAATGTAACCATCCTGCGCTGATTGGGGGCATTGTGAACTGTAAAAACTGCAGTTAAGAAATTGACAGGAGAGTCATGCTTCGAGCGCTTTCAACTTCCCTTTTATACATGCTGCTTTAGTCACCATAGTCTTTATTGTCCCTTTGGTTGCTGTGTGATCGATGGCTTGCTGGAATATTGGAAGGCACCTTTTACTGTGGATCTACCTGAGTTTTTACGAAGAAAAATTCGACAGACTGTGGGGTGTACTTGACATTGCTCACGTAGTCTGGAGCTTTGGTCAAAATGATCGGGAGGGTATTATTTTCCGTATCTAGGCGGACATTTTTTAGGTCTACCATCAATTCAAACTGATTGGATTTCAAATCATTGAACCGGCTCAATCCGACGATGCAACTCACCTCAATCCGATCTGGAAATATTTTGATACTGTCCGAAGCATTCCGGATGCTTAGTGGCACAAAAAGGGCTGACTTTTCGGTGTACTGTTCGACAGGAATGGTGACAGTACATCTGACGGGATCAATGCGAACGACGGGGTCCTCTGGTTGGACAAAGTTGACGAGTTGTTGTTGGCTGGTAGTGAGGCGGTCCAGGACGAGCATTTCTGTGGGCCAGGCGTCGTATTCTGCTAGAACGCTGGTTGGTCCGGACAACCAAATGCTGTCTGGCTGTATTCGAATGGAGTCTTTGAGTTGAAAGCCTGGTTTGAAATCTATCTGAGATTCGAGCTTTACGGGGAGCTGTCGGCGATTGGCCTCGTCGAGCTGAATTTGGATGTAGTCCAGATTGATGTCTTTGACTTCGATGGCGTTGAGGCCCTGCTGTATCTTATCTTTCAGGATGGAGCTGTTGAAGGTCTGCTGGGCCGTACGTGCCAGGCTCAACCGTATATTTAGATCGTTCCGCCCCAAAAAATGGGAGAGCAATACCCACCCTCTGCCTTCGATGGTTGCCAGAATCTTTTGTGGCGGTGTACTTTTGAATACCCGTCCCTCCGGCAATTCATAGGTGATACTGAAAGTCGATTGAGATTTGAAAGGCTGGGAGAGCTTGAGCAGCAGCCAAAAAATCAGGGCAATGCCGATGCAAATCAGCAAAATGGATCGATCGGTACCAAAAACCCCCTGAAGGCTAGCTCTTGTTGGTGCTTTCATTGGTGCTTGAGGCATTGGCTCCTTCGGTCAAATCCTTCGAAATGGCTCCTCTAGTGAAGCGGATGAAGGTCTTGGTGTCGACCTGCAAAGTAACAATATCGTCTTCGATCTTATTGACCTTTCCAAAGATTCCACTAGCGGTTACGACATCGTCTCCCTTTTGAAGGTTGTCGACAAAGGTCTTTTGCGCTTTGTTTTTCTGGTTTTGAGGACGAATGAAAAAGAAGTAAAAAACAGCGACGATGAGAATGAGGGGACCGAATTGGGAAAGCAAATCCCCTGCACCGCCAGCTTGCAATAAGATCATTTCGAATGATTCGTTGATAGACAGTTTCGACATAGTATTAAGTTGGTTTATTGTTTTTCTGCAGTGGACTTATCGGATTGGACGAAGCCCTTGATGTGTACAACCGTATTGTTTGGATAGGTATTCGCGGTGATGGTGACCGGTTTATTCTGGCGATCGCGTTTATTGGTGCTGTTGAAGCGCACCTTGATCTTTCCGCTTTCACCCGGAGCGATGGGCTCTTTGGGCCATTTGGGAACCGTACATCCACAGGTAGAACGGGCATTGCTGATCAAAAGGGGGACTTTCCCGGTGTTGACAAATGAGAAGGTATGCTTAACTACCTCACCTTCCTTGATGGTCCCAAAATCGTACTCCGTTTCCTTAAAAGTCATAATGGCCACCTTGTCTTTATCGACCACTTCATCGGCACTGACAGGATTGCGAATGATTTCGGCATTCGTAGCTTCTTTGGAAGGGATGATCTCCTGAACCTTTTCTCCTTGTACAGTCGCATCATTCTGACAAGCCGTAGCCCCTAAAATCAGCAACAGCAACAGAGAAAACACGCTTGTACCACTAAACATTCTTGCGCTCATAACATTCATTTTTTTCAAGGTCCAAATGTAGCGATTTTTGAATGAAAAAGGAAATGTCCAAAAGAGCTGAAAATTCCTCAATTTATCTAAATTTGGGCTGTAATCTCAAGGATGAGAGATACTATAACCCCATTTACCAACTTATTTGAATACAAGTTTTATGACGCACAAGTATAACTATGGCATTATCGGAAACTGTTCTTACCTGGCTTTAGTAGACGACCAAGCAAACATAGGCTGGATGTGCTGGCCTAGATTCGATAGCTCTTTTATTTTTGGAACGCTACTGGATGAGGATAGCGGAGGACAATTTTCCGTACAGCCCGAGTGGGACGAATACGAATCTACGCAGTCTTATATACACAATACCAATGTAATCGAGACGCATTTTGAATGCGAGGAAGGCAGCTTTAAAGTCATTGATTTTGCGCCCCGTTTTTGGCAAAATGAACGTTTTTACAAGCCCTTGATGTTGGTTCGCAAAGTGATTCCCACCCAGGGAACGCCCCGCATCCGAGTGCGTTGCCAGCCGGTAGGCGATTATGGAGAAACCATCCCGACGCTCAGTTTTGGAAGCAACCACATCCGTTACAGTGATCTACAATCCAACGTGCGTCTGACGACCAATGTACCTTTGAGCTACGTTGAAAAAGAACAAGCCTTTGTACTCAACGAACCCAAGTACCTCATTCTCACCTGGGGGGTACCTCTGGAATCAAGCTTGGAAAGTACGGCTGAAATCTTTTTAGACAAGACCATCAAATACTGGCAAAAGTGGGTTAAAAATACTTCGACCGAGCGTTTTTATCAGCACCGTGTCATCCGCTCTGCGCTGGCTTTGAAACTACATCAATACCAGGATACCGGAGCCATTATCGCTGCTGCAACGACCAGTTTGCCCGAGTTTCCGGGTAGCTCTCGCAACTGGGACTACCGATTTTGCTGGTTGCGAGATGCCCACTACACCATCAAGGCGCTCAATGACCTCAGCCATTTTGGCATCCTGGAAACTTATGCGACTTTCATTCAGAATATCGTCTTGGGAGAAGATCAACGCTTCCATCCCCTTTATCCGATTACCATCGATCGGAAGCCAGTCGAGAAAATTATTCCCCTGAGCGGTTATCGAGGGGAGCGGCCAGTCCGCATCGGCAACCAGGCATATGAACACATCCAAAACGATGTTTACGGTCAGGTGCTGGTGACTCTATTGCCAATTTTTTCGGATCAACGCCTGCGGACGGACCAGCACAACGTCACCCTCGGTAATTTGGCGATGGACTGTCTCAAGATGATCGAGGTAACGATGGAGGAGCCCGATAACGGTCTGTGGGAATTTCGCGGGATTACTCAGCTGCACTGCTACACCTTCCTTTTCCATTGGGCAGGGGCGCAGGCAGCCCGCAAGATTGCCATTCGAATCGGCAATGATTCCATGAAGGAGTTGGCCGAAAAGATGATCGAGCGTTCCCAGGAGATGATCGAGTCTTGCTACGATCCAGAAAGAGGGGTGTATACCCAGGCTGTTGGCTCTGCCAACCTCGACGCCAGCTTGTTGCAATTAATCAATATGGGCTACCTCGATCCGAATAGCGAAAAAACCCACCGTCACCTCAAAGTGTTGGAAGAAAACCTTCGGGCTCCGTCGGGCCTGTTTTATCGCTACAAGCACGTCGATGATTTTGGAGAGCCCGAGTCGACCTTCCTGATTTGCGCTTTTTGGTATGTGGAGGCACTGGCGCGCATCGGTAGGGTAGACGAGGCCATCGAGATTTTTGAGCGGCTGCAAGCACATGGCAACCACCTGGGCTTACTGAGTGAGGATGTGCATGAAAAAACCGGTAGTCAGTGGGGAAATTTTCCGCAAACCTACAGCCATGTCGGATTGATCAATGCAGCTTTTACCATTTCCCGCAAGCAGGATAAGCCAGAGTTTTTATGAGATGTGTCGCCATTTCGGATACCCACGGCCAGCATAGCAGCCTCCAACTACCGCCAGGTGATTTGCTCATTCACGCCGGTGATGTGGCCAAGGCAGGAGGCGTCAATGAAATAAAGGACTTCCTCTATTGGTTTGCCGAGCAGCCCCATACCCACAAGGTTTTCATTGCTGGCAACCACGATTTTTATTTCGAAAGAGCCCCCGAATCTGAGATTACTACTCTGATTCCCGATACCATCCACTACCTCAACGACAGCAGCACCCTCATCGAAGGGATTAAAATACACGGCTCCCCAGTGCAACCCTGGTTCCTGGACTGGGCCTTCAACCGCCAAAGAGGTGCCGACATCGACCGCCACTGGCAACTCATCCCCGAAGACACCGACATTCTCCTCACCCACGGTCCACCCAAAAACATCCTGGATACGACCTTTCGAATGCAATCTGTCGGCTGCGAGATGCTGGCTGCAAAAATCGAAGCCATCCGCCCGAAATACAACATCTTCGGCCACATCCACGAAGCCTACGGTCAGTTGGAGCAAAATGGTACGACTTTCATCAACGCCAGCGTCCTCAACCTCCGCTATCAATTGGTCAATGCACCAGTGGTTTTTGATTTTGTGGGGTGATGGAGTGAGGAGTGATTTGGTGATTTCAGCGGGGCTGATTGTGATTTGGTGATTGTGCTGCGCACTGGTGATTGTGCTGCGCACTGGTGATTGTGCTGCGCACTGGTGATTGTGCTGCGCACTGGTGATTGTGCTGCGCACTGGTGATTGTGCTGCGCACTGGTG
>JBCCSZ010000140.1:0-19311 GCA_039199225.1 Bacteroidota bacterium | reverse complement strand
GTAAACAGCTAAAATATTTTTTAGGCAATCGTACTTGTATTGACTGACATTATTTGAAAGCTGGGCAGTATTCCAGGCAATATCGTTGAGTTCTCCAAACTCCAATTCAAAGTTGATGCCCAGGGTATAGGCATAATCGCTCGTACCAATGCTCGTGGAGTCTTCAATATCAAACTGTTCGCTGAATGTTTTTCTCAATTCATTCATTCTATCAACAGGGCAGTTAATGATGTTGATCTCTCGCCCACTCAGTGGGGTGATTTCCGCAAAGAATTCACTTAATTTTCCATTTGCTTCGACCACTTCGCTCAGCTCCACAATATTCAGCTCTATCTCTTCCTTAATTTGTACTATTGATGATTTGGTTTGCTTTTTAATCTTTTGATTGGTCGCCCAGGTATTCAAATTGATGGCCAGTAGGATGCCAACAACAATGAGTACAAGCTCCGTTAGGATGTATTTCCAATCAATGCTTGATCTATGTCTGCCAGTTCTTCTCATGTTGAATCGACCTATGGCTAAATACCCATCTTCAGAGCCTCTTCTTCGCTGATAGGGCCTTCGACAACAGCTTTTTGGCAATCTATTTCAAACACTTCGGTGTAGGCACCTGCGCTTGTTTCACACTTCCCATTTTTGCACACAGTTTTGGTAGCCACATTGTCGCAGGCTCCCCTACCATAATCCAGCAGGGCAACGGTCTGACAGTCGTGGAGGTACTTTACTTTCCCCGATACAATGCAATTACAGGATTCATCAAATACGATGGGCTCGTAAATGTATTTGCTCTTGTATTCACAGTCTTTCTTATCACAGGAGGCAAAGGCAAGGACCAACAAAAGCGAAAAGAGTAATTTAAAGCTGTTCATTCGATCTGGATTGGTGTATCAATAGGTAATTCTCTAATATAGAAAACTTTGAAGGGAATAATTTGCCTCACACTTTTTTTCGTTCATCTGTCTCAAGAATGGCATATTCAAAATTGTCGGACCAGCCGGATTTCAGCGGTAAAATCTGCCTTCTGCGACCTTCTCGAACCATGCCTACCTTTTCCAGTACCCTAATAGAGCCAATGTTGTCGACGGCACAACCTGCCTCGATCCGGTGTAGATGTAGGCGGTCGAAACCGAAATCCAGCAAAGCAGATAGAACTTCTGTCGCATAGCCTTGCCTCCAATAATCCGGATGCAATTTATACCATACCTCTGCCCTACTGTACTTTGGGCTCCCCTGCTTCAAACCAAACAAGCCCAGGAAGCAGCTGTCTGACTTACGTTGAATTTTAAAAGTGTAATTTTTAATGATGGCCGATTGGTTATCAGCCACCCAAGGAGTGATGACGGCTTTGGTCTCTTCTATGCTCTCGGGAATCCCCAGGGTATTGAATTCATCCACTTCGGGCAGTGCGTGAAGTTGGTGAATATCGCCTAGGTCTGATGCTTCTATCAACCGTAAAAAGGTTCTTTTGGTTGATAATTCAATGGGACGCTTCACGATTCTACCTACTGATAAATGTACTCGTAGCAGCCCACATCTGGCTCCGAAGCATCGCGGGGCTGGTTGTCCAAGTCGACTTGAATGTTTAAAATCGGTCGGGCTTGCCCCTCGGCGATGGACAGGGTATCCAGATGATAATCGTCCTCATCTATATCGGCAAAAAGGGCATCTCCGCGATCGCCATTGATGCAATTGTTGCAATGGGCGTCAAAGAAATCTTCGTAGGGCGCTTCATCGTCCAACTCATCTACTCGAACGACGCAATTTTCAAAGTTATAGTTGAAAGGAACAAAATCTGTTTGTGCTAAGGAGATTTCATCTCGACGGGAGCCAAAAATAATGGAATTGCGCAGGCGGGCGTTTAGGCGATAGGCCCGAAATTCAGAACATAGATCGTCCAGGCAAAGGACATTGGAAAGGCTGAGCGCCGATGCATCTACCCCATAGCTGGCCATTGTGCAGTAATCAAAACTGTAATCCCCACCATATATCGCACGGAAAGAGCCCGAGCCATTGTTGTAAAACAAGCAATTGGTGGCATTGATCGAGGAGTGTACACCAATCAAGCCACTAGAAAGTGTGTTGTAAAACTGTGTCGATTCGACCTTCAAGTTGGCAGAAGAATCTACATAAACACCAAATACAGAATTTTTGATTTCAGCATGGCGGATTTCATTGCCCCGACTCCCGGCGGTCAGTATGATGCCAAACCACTGGCCAGACACATCCGAAAAGGAATCCTCCAGGCGATCGCCCTGTATGACAACAGGATTTTCGGGTGTTCCTTCTATGATCAGTTGACCATTTGGCCCAATCAACAATCGCCCATCGTTGTACAGCTGGGTAACAGAATCAATCGTTGCTCGCGCCAAACCGCCATGTACATAGATTTGTGTTCCGGCCGGAATCCGCAAGGTACAGTCGTCCACCACCAAGATGCCGAAAATGACATAAGGCCGCGGATCGTCCCACACCCAGTCCCCCTGGCAATTCGTCACGGCAGCAACCCCTCCATTTCCAAAGCGATTGGGAACATAATTGGCATTTTGACCCCATGCTTCCAGCAACACCGTCTGGGTATTGCCATTTGTTTCAAAAACAATTTCATCCTCGATTACATAAGGACTGATGGAGAAATCCTGATCCGGATCAACCGTCACTTCGCCAAAGATGTATAAGCTATCTCGGGCCGCAATTTCAACATCGGCAATATCACGGGTTGGTAAGCCATCTACATTGATCCTAAAGAAGGAGTTTTCACCGGCCCCCAGCATGATGCGATCAATCTTGATGGATTGAGAGTGTCTGTTGTAGACTTTTAAGATGCGGGTAGCAGAGCCCAAACGGGTAAAAACGGTATCAAAGCGAAGCGTATCCAGGGAGAATTCCAAGCCTGCACCACTATCCGTAATGAAATCATCCTCCGGATTGCAAGCAAAAATCAAGAGCAACAGTAGGGCGAAACCAGTAATATAACGTATCATCGAACGAATTTTAATGATCCGAAGACAAAAGTAAGGGATTCGGAACATACTTATAACGCAAAAACCGTCCATAGTTTACATTTGCAGCGAACAGTCTGCTTTATGTTTGTGTAAAGTGTCCCTGCTTTTACAATCAAAAGTGAGCCGAAATGCTACCTTTGTTGTTTTAAATGGCTGTAAAAATTGCTTCAACAGTGAGCTGCTCAACCTAAAAACGGAACATCCAAAGAGGATGTAGGCAGTTTTTGGCAAATGCGAAAACCGAATGCATGTCAATTTTTTAGCCTTACTACTTACGATGCATCATTCATGCCCAAACCTGTAATAGACGTTATCATCCCGGCTTACAATGAGGAAGAGTCCATCCCCAAAGTCATTCGGGACATCCCCAAATCTTTCGTTCGGGACATTCTGGTATGCAACAACGCCAGTACCGACAATACCGCTGAGGCTGCCCAACAAGCAGGAGCCACCGTTTTACTTCAGCCGCGCAAAGGCTATGGCAGTGCCTGTCTCAAGGGAATTGAACACCTCCAACAGCGGCCAGCAGCCGAACAGCCGGACATTGTCGTTTTTATCGATGGTGATTATTCGGATTATCCAGAGGAAATGACATCTCTCGTACAGCCCATTTTGGAAGACCAGGTCGATATGGTCATCGGTTCCAGGGCATTGGGAGACATGGAGCGGGGGGCGATGCAACCACAGCAGATTTTTGGCAATTGGTTGGCAACCAACCTCATTCGCCTTTTCTACAAATACGAATTCACCGATCTCGGCCCCTTTCGAGCCATTCGCTACGACAAACTGATTGAGATCGATATGCAAGACCCCGACTTTGGCTGGACAGTCGAGATGCAGGTCAAAGCAGCCAAATATGGCCTCAAATGTACGGAGGTCCCCGTCCGCTACCGCCGCCGCATCGGCGTATCCAAGGTATCCGGGACGGTCAGAGGAACCATTTTGGCTGGACACAAAATTTTATGGACTATTTTCAAACTACTGTAAACCGCTTGCAAAATGGGAATTTTGGCTTACATACTACTAGGAATCTACACCCTGGCGCTGGCCTATATTACGATTTATTGCTTGCTGCAACTTCACCTGTTGTACTACTACAAAAGAAACCAACGGCAAGGTAAAGAGCCCAAACGCCTACTCGCTAGCAAAGAAGGCCAACTGCCCTTGGTGACCATACAGCTGCCCATATTCAATGAAAAATATGTCGTCGAACGCTTGATTGACAAAATCATGCAATTTGACTATCCCAAAGACAAGTTGGAGGTCCAAGTACTCGACGACTCCATCGATGAAACCGTAGAGATTTCCCGCAAAAAGGTCGAAGAATACCAATCCAAGGGTTTTGACATCAAGCTTTTCCACCGCAAAGACCGCAGCGGTTACAAGGCCGGTGCTTTGAAGGCGGCCACTGTTCATGCCAAAGGAGAATACATCGCTATATTTGATGCCGACTTTTTGCCGCGTCGGGATTTCCTATTGAGCACCATCCCCCACTTTATCAACCCAGACATCGGCTTGGTTCAAACCCGTTGGGTACACATCAATGAAGACTATTCCCTCATCACGCGCCTGCAGGCCATGCAGCTCAATGTACACTTTACGGTGGAGCAGCAGGGGCGCAGTGCTGGCAACTGCCTGCTGCAGTTCAATGGGACGGCAGGTATTTGGCGGCGCAAAACCATTGAGGATGCAGGCGGCTGGGAGGCCGACACGCTGACCGAAGACCTCGACCTGAGCTATCGCGCTCAGTTGAAAGGCTGGCGGATTGTGTATTTGGAGAAATTCCCTTCTCCGGCGGAGCTACCAGCAGAAATGTACAGCCTGAAGTCACAGCAGTACCGCTGGATGAAAGGGGGTGCTGAAAATGCCCGAAAGCTACTACCAGCCGTTTGGGGCTCCAAGCTGCGTTTTTCCCAAAAGCTGCACGCCAGCGCTCACCTTATGGCCAGTGGGGTGTTCATTTTCGTATTTATATCCGGCGTGTTCAGCGTACCACTGCTCTTCGCTTTGCACCAATTGGGTATTCCACCTAGTTTTTTCGCCATCTTTATGGTCAGCCTCCTCTGCATCATCTCGGTTTACTATGTGGCCAATGTTCAAGCCGAGCTCAAGGAGGAATCCTACGGGAAATTGCTTTTTAAATTTGTTTTCCTATTCCCACTTTTTCTCGCCTTGTCGATGGGCTTGTCGCTGCACAACACCATTGCCGTTTTACAAGGCTACCGAGGCAAGAAGTCGCCCTTTGTGCGCACGCCCAAGTTCAATATTCAAACAATCCGCGATACCTTCCGCAAGCGAAGCTACATCGCCGCCAAGCTTTCCTGGACGACGGTTTGCGAAGGCTTGCTGGCTGTTTATTTCGCCGGAGGTTTCATCTATGGACTATACCTGCAAAGCAATCCATTTCTGATGTTCCACTTCCTACTGGCCATCGGCTTTGGGACCATTTTCTACTACAGCGTAAGACATTTGGGGTATAAGTAACCCAGGTTGCTATGAACAAGCTATCCCCTATTCACTATGTATTCGCCGCCCTTCTGCTGGCGCTAAATGGCTGGCAGGCTTACGACATCCATCAAAACGAATTCTATCGCCTGCTTGCTTGTCAGGGTCCCTTCTTCGCATTGTATCTTTGGCTGTGCTTTCGACAAGATCAGGACGATTCCTCCATCCGCTTTTACACTGTTTTGGGAATCGTACTTCGGCTGATGCTGTTGTTTTCCATGCCCTTACTGTCGGACGATTTGTACCGCTTCATTTGGGATGGGCGACTTTTAATTCAAGGCATCAATCCATTCGACCTACTTCCAGCGGATTATATGCAGCAAGATGTACCACCCACAGGATTGAATCAGGCATTGTTCGACAAACTCAACTCTCCCGAATACTTTACGATTTATCCTCCAGTCTGTCAGGGTGTATTTGCAACGGCTTGCTGGATGTATCCCAGTAGTATTTCGGGGGCTGCCTTAGTAATGAAAGCAGCCTTGATCGCTATGGAAATCGGCTCGATTCTATTGATTGGACGCCTGTTGCAAGCACTACACCTACCCGCTCGAAATGTGTTGTTTTATGCCCTCAATCCATTGATCATCCTTGAAATCAGCGGCAATCTACATTTCGAAGGAGCGATGGTCTTTTTTCTATTATTGGCTTTGTGGTGGATGATCAAAGATCGGTTGGATTGGTCGGCAGCGGCCATGGCGCTCTCTATTGCCTCGAAGTTGTTGCCGCTTTTATTTTTACCGCTTTTGTTGCGGCACCTCGGCTGGAAAAAAAGCATCCGCTACTATTTTATTACTGGCCTGATTGTGCTCGCTCTTTTTATTCCCTTATTCAACGGTGCTTTTTTGAGCAATTTTGGCGACAGCCTGGACTTGTATTTTCGCAAATTTGAATTCAATGCCAGTTTGTATTACCTATTGCGTTGGATTGGTTTTCAAGCCTCTGGCTACAACCTCATCGCCTTCATCGGCCCGACATTAGCAGCAGCTGTCTTTCTGAGCATTCTCTGGTTGAGCTTTCGAAGGGTTGCTGATACAAGCTTATCAAAGCTTCCGGAATTTATGCTTTATGCCATCACAATCTATTTATTTTCCGCCACCACCATTCACCCCTGGTACGTCAGTCTGCCAGTCGTACTTTGCCTTTTCACCCCCTACCGCTATCCCATCGTTTGGTCCGCACTCATCGGCCTGACGTACATCAACTACAGCTACGAACCCTACCACGAAAATCTGTGGATTGTGGGCTTGGAATACAGCTTGGTGATTTGCTATTTTATTTGGGAACGGGTCAAGCGTAACCCCTAGCTTGCAGCTCAAACAGCTCGCTGTATTTTCCATCTTTGGCAAGCAGCTCCTCATGGGTTCCCAATTCCAATAGCTGGCCATTTTCGAGAAAAAGAATCCGATCGGCCATCCTGACGGTGGAAAAGCGGTGAGAAATCAATACAGCCGATTTGCCGCTGATGAGGTCTGCAAATCTCAGAAATACTTCGTGTTCGGCCCGAGCGTCGAGCGCGGAGGTTGGTTCATCTAAAATCAGCAATTGAGAGTCTCGCATGTAGGCCCTGGCCAAGGCGACTTTCTGCCACTGCCCTCCAGATAATTCCACACCGCCCTGAAAGCGTTTACCCAGCACCTGCTCGTATTTGTGTGGCAGGTTTTCCACCACTGTATCTGCCAAACTCTTATTGGCCGCCTCTTCGATCTGCTCTATTTCTTCCCGAAAGCCAATGTTACCGATGGCGATGTTGTCGGATGCTGTAAATTGGAAGCGAATGTAATCCTGGAAAATGATGCCGATGTTTTTCCGCAGGTCGTCCAAATCGTATTCCTTCAGATCAACCCCATCCAGCAGAATACGGCCCTCCGTTGGTTCATACAAACGGGCTAATAGCTTTACGAGGGTCGTTTTGCCTGCCCCATTCTCTCCTACCAAAGCCAATTTTTCGCCGGCCTTCAGCTCGAAAGAAAGATTGCGAATCGCCCATCTCTTGCTGTTGAGGTATTTGAAGCTGACATTCTCAAAAACATAGCCTTGTTGGATTGGGTCGGGGACTTTGAGCCCTTTTTTGGCCGCGACGATGGAAGGCTGAAGGGCCAGAAAATCGAAGAGGTCTTGCAGATACAAGGCGCTCTCTGCGATGCGCGAAAAGCGGTTCATAATCCCTTGTAGCATGTTGCGCATCCGGTTGAAGGAGCCGGCCAGGAAGGTAAGTGTTCCTACAGTGATGATGCCACCTACGGTTTGTATCAGGATAAACACGTAAGCTCCGTAGTAGGACAGGGTTCCGAAGGACGACAGTAAGGTTCCTACAATCGCCCTTTTGGTGGCAATTTTTCTGTTGGCGTTGTAGTATTTATCGGCCAGTATGCGAAAGCGATCTGCTAGGAAGCCATCCAAACCAAAGATTTTTACCTCCTTTGCCGTTTCATCGCTGGCACCGATGTAGCGTAGGTAGTCCAATTCCCGGCGCTCGGGGGTCCAACTCCGGGTGAGAGAGTACGTTCGTTGATTGAAGTGGGTTTCACCCAAGAAGGATGGGATCACGGCCAGGATGAGGATGAGGATGAGCCAGGGGTTGAAAGCAACCAGCCCTGCGCCCAAAAACAGGATGGTGATGGCATCCTGGAACTGTTCCAACACCATCGACATGAGGACAGTACGGCTGGTGGTTTGTCGCCGGGCTCTTTCGAGCTTATCATAAAAATCAGGGTCTTCAAATTGGTAGAGGTCCAAGCGGGCCGCATGTCGGATCAGCTCGACAGATGTTTTATTGGAAAACAGGTCTCCCAACAGGCTGTCCAGTAGTGCAATACTTCGATTGGTAATCTCGGATACCACGGCCAGGCCCAGCTCTAAGCCGACCATAAGCCATAGGTAGTCCATATCCGGCTCCCCCTTGTTGATGAGTGCCAATACTTCGTCTATGATTTCCTTGCCGACCCACAACATAGAAAGTGGGATGGATGCTTTGACGACCCGAAGGACTATATTGCCTAGGGTCATATATTTGTTGGTCTCCCAAATCAATTGAAAAAATCTGGGAAGGTGCCTAAGAGCTTCAAACTGTTCTTTGAAGGATTGCGTATCTTGTTTTCTTCTCGCCATTCATTCTAAATCTTTATGCCAAAACAAGCTAGATGGATAATATGTTCCAATGGCTAGTTTCGAAAAACACTCAGGATACGATCTAGTAAACGTTCCAAAATGCTTCGGTTCTCGGTGATAACCAAACCGGTACCTTGCATTTTCTGACGAAAGACAATTGGCTTTTTATAGGTGGTTTGAAGGGTATCTGACATTTCGAGGAAAATCTGATAGCTGCCATCTTCGGAGACTGGGGCGATGTCTTCAATGGCTGATTGAACAATGCCAAATTCCTGATAAGGATAGCCATCCAAGCGAATATTGACCCGCGTCCCTATGCCAACTTTACCTGCCCTTATGCCCGGCAAACGCCCCTTGGCCAGGAGCTTCCCAGCCTTTTGCTGTGGCACGATCATCAAGATGTCTTCATTGATCTTGACGTGTTGCTGGACACTCCAAACCTTGGTCAAAGACACCTCACCGTCAATGGGTGCTTTCACCAAATAGTTTTGTTGCCAGCTGCGCAGTTGGCTGTATAGCTTATCTCGTTCTTCGGCCAATTCGAGCAAAAAGTTTTGCAGGCGGTCTTTTAGCTCTTTGCGAATCTCCGTAATTCTCATCTCCAATTCAGTAATGCGAACGCGATTGTTGATCTTCGAACTTTCCAGGCTCTCTTTCTGTCTTTTTGCATCAAGGTACTCCGCCTTTGCATTTTCGACGGCCAAATCACTGCTGGCACCATCTCCATTCAAACCCTTGTTCCGATTCCAATTGCTTTTTTTGAGGTCTTCAACCCCTTGCAAGGTTTTAATCTGATTGTCCAAGGACCCGTTTAACCTTTTCGTCTCCTTGATTTGTTTTTTAAGTGCTCTTTTTTGTTTACTCAAGGTATTGGTAGAACGCTCGTAATGATAGGCATCGAAGCGTTTGGAAAAGCGCGCGTAGGCTTCTTGCATAAAATCCAACTGCAGGCCGCTGGGCAGATCGTCCTCCTCCCATTCGATGATGTCCGCTGGCTGTTTATCCAAAAAATCCAATAGCTGCTGCACGTGCTGCCGATTGGCGGTACTTTCCATCACAGCGATCAGATCACCCTTTGCCACCTTTTGCCGATCAACTACCAATAGTTCTTCTAACTTGCCATCGACCCGGCTGACAACTTGGATCGGAGGGTTCTCCGTTGTTATCTCAACGCGGGTCGGGATGGTATCCGGATACTTGATGATTTGAGCAATGATGCCCAGCAGGATCATTGCGATGGCTATGAAGGTGATGCCAAAATGGAGAATCCAGCCGGGTGGTTTGCCCAGTATCTGCCGCACTTCATCTTGCTCATTGAGCTGAATGTCTTCCGGTTCGGTGATATAAGATGGATCGTCTGCCATAACATAAACCTATTTTTAGGACCCCAACTCCAATTGATTTTTCACCAAATTAAAGTAGGCTCCCTTCTCTTTGACCAATTCTTCATGTGTTCCCTTTTCGATCAGCCTTCCACGCTCCAAGACAATGATTTGATCGGCATTTCGGACAGTACTCAAACGATGCGCTACTACAATAACGGTTCGGCCTTTGTAAAATTCTTCCAAATTGTTCATAATGACCTTTTCATTCTCTGCATCCAATGCATTCGTCGCCTCGTCAAAGAACAGATAATCTGGGTCTTTGTACACCGCCCGTGCAATCAGTAAGCGCTGGCGCTGGCCTTGACTGACCCCATTGCCCCTGGCGCCAACCATCGTATTGTATCCCAAAGGCAAAGATTCGATGAAGGGCTGTATGTTGGCCAGCTGAACGGCATTGAGCAATCGCACCCGATCGACAAGGTCATCACTTTCAGAAATGTTGTTAGCGATCGTATCCGAGAAAATATAACCATCCTGCATCACAGCCCCGCAAATGGATCGCCAAAGCTTTTTACGGATATTCCACAGGTGAACGCCTCCGATGCGAATGTTACCCTGTTGTGGTTTGTAAAAACCCAGTAGCAACTTGACAAGCGTGGTTTTTCCACTGCCGCTGGTTCCGACGATGGCTGTAACCTTTCCTCTTGGTATTTCCAAGTTGATGTCTTTTAAAACATCGTCGGACAGGGCGTTGTAGCGAAAGCTGACATTTTCGATAAAGATGGATTCTCCCTCTGGGATGATGTCTACCTCTTGGTCATCATCGGCATATTCCTCTTCTTGGTTGTGAATTTCGCCTAGCCGCTCCAAGCTAATTTTTGCATCTTGCGCACTTCGAATGAATTCGACCATCTGTTGCAAAGGGCCGTTCATTTGGCCTATGATGTATTGAACTGCCAGCATCATTCCCAAGGTCAACTGTCCATCAATGACTGCTTTGGCGGCAATAAAGGAAATGAGGATGTCTTTTAGTTGGTTGATGAATCCAGCGCCAATGTCCTGCGATTGTGAGATACTCAAGGCCCGCATTCTAACCCGAAACAATCGCGCCTGTATACCTGTCCATTGCGCCCGACGTTTGCGTTCGCTGTTTTGCAATTTGATTTCTTGCATTCCTTGGATCAACTCAATCAAAGCAGAACGATTTTCAGAAAGTTGTTCAAAGTTCTGATAATCGACCTGTTTCCTTTTCCGCAAAAAGATCAGAATCCAAAGGATATACAATATGCTGGCAAACAAAAAGATGGAAAATATGGTCACATCGTAGATCAACAAGACGATGCTAAATACCACCAGATTGAAGAAGGAAAAGAGCGTTAAAAGGGTTGAGTTGGTCAAAAAACGTTCGATCCGATCGTGGTCTGTAATGCGTTGGAGCAAATCCCCTATCATCTTGGTATCAAAAAAGCCAATGGGCAAACGCATGAGCTTTATCAGAAAGTCGGCAATCAAACTCACGTTCACGCGGGTACCAACCTGTAGCAATATCCAACTTTGAATAAATCGAATGGAAATCTGCCCTAGGAAAATCATCAATTGTGCTACCAGGATCAGGTAGATGAAGTCGATGTCTTGGTTTTCAATTCCGACATCGACAATGGCCTGGGTCAAAAACGGGAAGACCAACTGAATCAAACTGACGACGATCAAGCCAACAAACAACTGAACGATTAGCTTTCTAAAGGGCTTAAAATAATGCCGTAAAAAACCAAAGCCTGTCTTTTTTATCGGCTCTTCCCCTTCTTCCTGATAAAACTCCGGCATGGGCTCCATCAACAAAGCCAGGCCCATATTCCCATCGCTGACCCAATGCTTTTCAAATTCTTTTCGGGTCAGTTTTAACCTTGATTTGGCAGGGTCGGCGACCCATACATGCTTTTCATTGATTTTGTAGACGACGATGAAATGCCGCTGTTTCCAATGGACGATACAAGGTACTGGCACATCCATTAGACCGGCAGATTCTTCATCTTCCGCTTCATATGGTAATTTGACCGCCAGGGTTCGCATGCCAATGGCTTCCGCCGCATAGCTCATCCCTTCGAAGGAGACCCCTTCCCGATCAACATGGCAAAGGTCCCGCATCTGCTGCAGGCTGTACACTTTTCCATAGTGTTCGGCAATCATGCGCATGCAGGTTGGCCCACAGTCCATTTGGTCCAACTGCCGATAAAATGGAAAACGTTTGAATATCATAGGTAAAAAGCTCCTCTTTTGCCAAATTTAAGTAGAATGTGATAAATATAGCTTAAGTTGAGAGGAATGATAAAGTTTTAAGGAGAATTTCTCCCTACCAATAGACAAGCGTAGCTTGTTTGGGGTGGACCAAAAAAGCTGCAAGTTTCACAACAATATTCTTCTAAAAAGCTTTCATAATTGGCTGACAGAACTGTCTGCGTACTGGTTTATTCGATCTACAAGGGATGAAATAACCCAATACTTTGCAATTGTACACGAGTTTTTCAGCCTTATTGCATAAGGGTAATAAGCAGTTCGTAAAATTAAATGAACAAATATTTTGTGTCCATCAACCACGACCTGAACAATGGCAGAAAAAACAGATGAGTTAAAGCGGTTGCAAGTACTGCTTCAGAAGGAAAAGGAAGAAGACTTTGAGCAGTACAAACGAAAGGTGCAGAAACTTCCCATCAGCAAAAGGAAAGAAAAGGGCCTGAGCTGGTATCCTGTTCAGGCTATCAAACGGGGTTTTACCTATGGTGAAAGGGTCTTCATTGTGGTGGCCCGAAAAGAAGGGGATGTATCGCCTCATCAGTTTAGTGCCGGAAAAACCGTCAGCTTATTCACAGAGCAACCTGGTGCTACTCGTCCGGCGCGATCCGGCGTAGTCAATTATGTGGACAAGAACAAAATGAAAATCATCCTCAATTCTACCGATGCCCCCGAGTGGCTCAATGGCGGCTTGTTGGGTGTTGATCTGCTGTTTGACGAACGCAGTTACAAGGAAATGGAGAAGGCCCTCAAGATGGTTATGAATGCCAAGGGAGATCGGCTGGCAGAGATACGAGACATCTTTCTCAATAAGTTGGTTCCCAAATACCACGAAGTTCCAGCCCACCTACAGATTCCGTCCCTCAACGAACACCAACTCTCAGCTGTTAAAGACATCATCGCCTCTAGGGACGTAGCCATTATCCACGGCCCTCCGGGAACTGGGAAGACGACAACCCTGGTCCAGGCGATCCGGCAACTTTGTAAAACGGAAAAAACGGTGCTTGTCTGTGCGCCATCCAATGCGGCGGTGGATGTGCTGACGGAACGTCTGGCAGATATGGCACTGAATGTCGTTCGGGTGGGCAATGTTTCCAGAGTGGACGAGAGCATCATTCGGCATTCTTTGGAGGTCAGGATGAGTAAGCATCCGGAAAGCAAGAACATAAAAAAAGTCAAGCTGCAGGCAGCAGAGGCTCGCCGAAAGGCACAGCGATACAAGCGAAACTTTGGCCGTAAAGAGCGTGCAGAACGCCAGCAATATTATCAGGAGGCCAAAGACCTGACCGCCTGGGTCAACCAGTTGGAGGATCGGTTGTTGAATGCCATCCTCGATAGTGCCGAAGTCATCACTTGCACCTTGGTTAGTGCGTCTAATCCAGCTTTGCAGAACCGGCGATTTCGGACAGTGGTCATCGACGAGGCAGCGCAAGCTCTCGAGCCTGCTAGTTGGATTCCCATCACCAAGGCGTCAAAGGTGGTCCTTACCGGTGATCCCTTCCAGCTGCCGCCAACCGTCAAGTCTGTAGAAGCTCGCAAAGGAGGATTACACATCAGCTTGCTGGAAAAATGTTTGGAAAAGGCTTTGGATTCCAGCTTTTTGCGGACCCAGTACCGAATGCATCGGGACATCATGGGCTTCTCCAATCAACAATTCTACGAAGGACGATTGCTGGCAGATGCTTCCGTTGCTCAATGGCAACTTACGATAGAAGACACAGAATCCATCTTGTTTATTGATACAGCCGGCTGTGGCTTTGAAGAAACACTCAACCCACAGTCGATGAGCCGATACAATCCTGGAGAGTTCAATATTCTCCGGGAGCATTTGTTACAATTGATGAATACCATCAATGGCCATGAGCCACCTTCCATCGCTATCATCTCTCCCTACAAAGAGCAAGTCATTCATATTCGACAGCAAATAGAAGAAGATGAGAGCTTACAAGCCATTGACCTGCATGTTGGGACCATCGACGGATTTCAGGGTCAGGAGCGCGATGTGATTTATTTGTCCTTGGTACGATCCAATAATAAAAGTGAAATCGGTTTTTTGAGCGACTACCGAAGAATGAATGTGGCTATGACCCGAGCGAGAAAGAAGCTCATTATGGTTGGAGACAGTGCAACAGTAGGTACTGATGAATTTTATGCGGCCTTTTTGGAATATTGCGAGCGGTTGGATGCCTACAAAAGCGCCTGGGAGTTTATGCAATAAAGTAAAAAACCCGGCAGGCTTGGCGCCAACCGGGTCTTTAGTTCTTATATCAATCGATGGTCCAGATTAGAAGGACCACAGATCGTGTTCGAAGTTGAAGATTTCTCTCTTGATCTTATCAGCTTCCAGCAGCAGGTCCACCCCTGATAGGTAATCCTGCAAGCGGATGTTGTGAACGTTGGACTCCTTGTAGATGTAGCTAGAGAAGAACCGCATTTCAAAAAGGTCTTCCCAGGTAATCAAACTGGCATCGTTACCAGCCATGAACACCTTGTGTCTAGCCATGATCTCGCGGCACTCCGGGTAGTACACCCAAAACATCGGCTTTTCATACTTGAAGTTACCGTTATCGTCTTTTACATCGATCAGTGGGGCAATCCCCAGGATACGCACCTGTAAGGTAGAGGTCTCCTCGTCGAAGAACCACACTTCCTTGAGGCGGAAACGCTTAACATCTTCCGGGTTGAGTTCGTTTCGAACCACCTGAATCTGTTCTTCGTAGGTTTCCGGATCAAAGGTGATAACCGTATCTACTGTAGCACCCATTGAAGCTACCTCATTTGGTTCGATCTTACTAGAGAACTTATCGTCTTCCGTACTGAATACGCTGATGTCTCCATTGATGGCAGCATCCATCAAGATGGTAAAGAACGGCATTTCAGGATAGGCGAACGGCAGGTTCATTTTCTCGCGAATGTCGATTACCCTCCAAATGCGCTTCTCCCAGAAGATGTCTGCTTCGCGCAGCGGTTGATAAGGTAGTACACGACGTTCGTCAATCATTCTTTTTTCAACAATGTCATCCACTGGTCCATCTCCATCAGGCTCACTGGCCTCCGTTTTAACAGTCTCTGGAATTTGAGCCATAAGAGGGTTGGCTGCGAAAAACATTGCGACCAAACACAGGCATAATAATTTCAATGAGATCTTCATGACTTCTAATTTATATTGCAAATTTATCTAATCTTAAAGACAATAGAAGGCAATCTACGTCCGGCAGCATCGCCAGGACATTTTGATTTAACGTTGTCGAAGTAGTAAGTATCACCAGGCTTGGCTGCGTTGACCAAACGCTTGGACTTTTGATTGTAACGAGCTCCGGCATTGTTAGAAGATACAGGGTCTTGACGCTTTGCAACGCGTGTCAACTCATATCCCATCACTTTACACTTGGCATCGAAATCAAAGTTTTCCAAGATTGTCGCCAGACCACCTTGCGCCTTGAATTCACCATTACCCATCGCACCACCTTTCTTGTTAGGACCTGCACCGAGTACAGGAACCGGATCAGGAATACGCTTGACACGGAATGGGAACTTGGTAGATTGCAAACCACCACCAGCAACAGTAATGCTTGCTTCACCTGGCTTGTTCACAGTAACATCATACTTACCTTTTCCAGCTGGCTTCATTTTGATACCACCACCTGAACCGTTGACTTTGAGGTCGTTGGTAGAAACACCGGCAGCTGTTACAGAAACCGGGTTGCTTACACCGATGTAGAAAACGTTCATCTTATCGGCAGAAACGTTGGCAGAACGAAGACCTACTTCATACTCGAAGTTGTTCTTGTAAGTGTTCTTTTCTCCTGTTACAGGGTTGGTAACGGTGATGGAAGCTGTATACTTACGGATACCTGTAGAACCGGCGGACTCCTTAAAGGTAGCAACACCATCTTTTACAGGAAGACTTCTTCCGTTAACAGAGATGGAAACCCCTGTGTTGGAAGCCTGAGAAGCAGAAGCACTCAAGAAAACCTCTGTTTCAAAGGATTCCCCCTTGATGACATAAGTTTTCTTTGGAGAAGAAACAACCTGGAATTTATCCAGAACGATGTCTTCACCCCCTACCTTACTCAACAAATAGTTAAGAACGGCAGATTCTGTTGCTTTAGCATCATTTTTAAACTTGGAAAACATTGGCAACAAAGCACCGACCGGCATCTGGCGGAAGTTGAAATCAGCCCAAGACTTTTTGTCCTTGCTCAGCTTCCAGCTTTCGTCGTCTACTTCAAGTGCGATATTGCTAAAAAAGGCTTCTCTTTCGCTATCGTCGATGTATTCCAGAAACTTAGCTCTAGTATCGATGATCTTCTGCTTGAGTTCTTCACCTTTGCCCCCCATTACGAGGTACTTAGTAGTAACGTCTTTGTTTTTGACGCCTTTCAGCTTTTTCGTATTGCCTTTGATTTTATAATCACCATCGTCGATTTCACCGTTTTTGTTACCAGACTTATCGATCAGTTCTGTAACGATTTCGTCGACGTAGCTATTGAATTCTTTAGAAAGCTGACGAACTGGATTCGCCCGATCAGCATATGTTTGTAGTTCTGGCTTCTTCTTGGCCAATTTAGCTACCTGTGCCGGAATCGGCTCATTGGCAGCATCCAATACAGCATTGGACTTTTGCAGACCCTTGTCAACCAGTTTGAATGCATTGAAAATTTCCGCAGAAACATTCAGGGCCAGAAGGGCAGTGAGTACCAGGTACATCAAGTTGATCATCAACTGCCGCGGCTCCTTTGGTATAGACATATCCCTTTAATTTAAGAGGTTTAGGAAATTGATTGCGATGAAAATGATCAGTTGTTTTTACCACCCATACCGGCCATAGCAGACAGTACGTTGCCATAAACAGAGTTCAAAGAACCAAGGTTGTTGTTCAAAGACTTCAATTGGTCTTTGTAAACCTTTGTGTCCTCCAAAGTGTCGTTCAAATTGGCCATCGCATCGTTCATGCGAGTGTAAAAGTTGCTCATCGTCTTCAACTGGTCACCAGTACCAGAAAAATCAACTTCCTGCAACGCTTTCAAAGAGCCTAAGCTCTTGGACATGGTTTGAAGTTCTGTCAACATACCACCCAATTGCTGCTCGACAACCTCGCCGTTCAGAGCAGGTGTCTGACCAGTGATGTCGCCTTCCGTCAAAGGAGCGATGCGTGAACTATAATCATCCAAACCAGGATATAGTTTTTCCCAATAATAATCTTTGTCAGGCCCGATCAAACCCAAGAACAAGAAAATAAACGCCTCCGTACATAGGCCGATGGTTAGCATTGTACTGGCATATTCCCAGCTCTCCAACTTGAACAATGCACCCAGCAATACGATTGCAGCACCAACACCAATGATCAGGTTCTTAAGGTACTTAAATCCTTTTGTCTTTAAGAAACTCATCTTACTTTTTTTTAATAGGTTAAATTAATTATATAGCACAAAGCGGGTTATTACCAATATATAGTTCGTAAGGCATCCCCTAGAGAATAACGCCGAACAGAAAAAAAGTTACAAAGCAGAGTATAATATTTTTATTAACTGTGTAGGTAGGAGTTTAATCGGCTTTGTCATGTACAGGGAAAGACTCAAAACAAATGGAATGAGCGGTTATTTTCTCATTCCATTTGTCGTTTATCTTGCTTTTTTAGAAGTCATTGATTGAGCGTCCCAAGAAGGTCAAGGCACAACGGAAACCAATATACGACTTGGTTGTGTCCTGGTATTCCCAATGTCTTGCATGCGTTTGCATAAACCACATGATGTCTTTCCAAGACCCGCCGCGGATGACCTTTCTCTTTTGCGTTTCGCTTTCGTCTTCAGCCGCATCATAACGAAGGTCGGGGTTCAAATCGTGGAGGAAAGAATAAGAGTTTTCGTAGTAAGCAGAACTGGTCCATTCCGCCACGTTTCCAGCCATATTAAACAGGCCATAATCGTTCGGGAAGTACGCGTCAGCTTTTACAGTGTATAAACCACCATCCTCGGGATAGTTACCACGGCCGGGCTTGAAGTTGGCCAACAAACATCCCTTGGCATTTCGGACATAGTATCCACCCCATGGGAACGGAGCCATTTCATGTCCACCTCTGGCAGCATATTCCCATTCGTGTTCTGTGGGAAGTCTGAAATCTTCAGAGTTGATGCCATCCTTACGCTTAGCTTGGTAGGAATTCCAAAGATTGGTTCTCCAATAGGAGAAAGCACGAGCCATATCCCAGTTGACACCCACTACAGGATAATCGTCAAAAGCAGGGTGCCAGAAATAGTTTCTGGTCATCGGCTCATTGTAAGAATATGCGAAGTCGCGAATCCAAACCAGTGTATCTGGATAGATCAGCGCTTTTTCTCTTTTGATGTGGGCAGTACGCTTAGACACTCGGTCGTGGGCTGCTCTCTGCCAATCGTACCACTCGTAGTTGTACTCCAGCTTGGTTACGTCCAATTCGCGCTTTCCGGCAAATTTTTCGTCCCCCTGAAAGTACATATCTTCCAGTGTCTCATCGGTCCAGTCGATGTCCATCTCCCAGTCGATGTATTCATTGTCAAAATCGTCAGTGTAATAATGTTCCAAAAGGGAGTGCGCAACAGAATCCCGTACCCAGTAGACAAACTGTCTGTACTCGTTGTTGGTGATTTCTGTATCATCCATGTAGAATCCCTGAATAGAAATAGATTTCGGTCTCTGGACGAATGTGTTGGTAATGTCCTGATCTGCCACACCTATGTGCAAAGTACCAGAAGGTACGTACACCATTCCGTAAGGATTAATTCCTTTCCAAGTAGGGCGGTCCAGAACACCTAGAAGCTGACCATCCTGGCGAGTACCGCACGAAGCCGCCACCAATGTTAGGAGGAGCAGCACTAAAGAAGATTTGAGTAGTTTTTTCATTTTAACACCCGAGTTTTCCTTCATTTTAAGAGTAATGCCCAAAAAAGCGAACGTAAATATAGTCCGTTTAAGATTTAAATCAAAAATTAAGCCTATAAATTAAATGTTTGCTTTTTTGGGCATTACTCTTAAAATGAAGGAAAACTCGGGTGTTAAAATGAAAAAACTACTCAAATCTTCTTTAGTGCTGCTCCTCC
>JBCCSZ010000139.1:0-19407 GCA_039199225.1 Bacteroidota bacterium | reverse complement strand
CGCTGGGGAACAGTCGGCATTCAAAGTGTAAGTATAGTTCGGAGCGGCTGTGGGTGCATCGTTGATCGCTATGGTTGTTAGGGCCACTGGAGTGGAGATACAGCCAGTTACAATCACCGTTAGCTCGTAGGTTACGTCTGTCAATTGGCCATTGATCGTTGGATTTTGGGCTGTCGAGATAATTGCGGGGCTGCCAGAGATGCGCCATTCGTACATCGCACCTGGGATCGTATTGGCAAATAGTTGGGCCGCTTCGCCTAAGCAGATGTTGCCACCGTTGGTGGCTATGGCGGCTGGTAGGCTGTCTACCTGTACCGCTGTAGCTGCCGAGATTGGAGAGGTGCAGCCGTCTACTGTTACAGATACTCGGTAAGGGGATACTGCATTGGCATCACTTGCGGCAATCGTAAAGTTACTAGCTGTACTAATGGTTGATCCATTGCCATTGGTCCAGTTATAAGTTACAACTGTTCCAGTGTAAGATTCCTGGATCGATAAACTGATGTTGTCTGTAGCACAAAGACTTAAGGGGGCTGTGATGGTTGGTTGTACAGGTGTCAATGCAATATTGTTAACCACAACGCTTGCTGTTGCAACACAACCATTGCTATTCGACACCATCAAAGTGTAGGTACCATTATTGTTGACCGTCACATTGGAGATGGTTGGATTTTGCGCATTGGAAGTAAAGTCGTTGGGACCTGTCCAGGCATAAGTCGAAGCAGCAGTCGCATTAGCTGTCAATGTCAAAGATTCTCCTTCGCAGATTCTTCCAGCAGTAGCGGTGGGTGTCAAAGTAGGTTGATCGAAAACATTGACGGCGAAAGTATCTGATTCCAATACACAGCCATCCACTGTAACAACAACAGAATAGTTGCCATTATGCACTGCAGCATTTGCAGGATCGATGATGATGGTACGGGTATTCAAACCACTAATGTCGCTTGTTGTTCCACTTGGTGTTGTCCAAACATAATCAACAGAGGCTCCTGAATAACTCGGTACAGATAAGCTGATGGCTTCTCCTTCACAAGCCTGACCAGAGGCATCAATAATGGGTTGTGATACACCATCTACAATCCCCGAAACCTGAATGGTCGCAGACGCTGTACATCCATTGGCATCTGTCAATTGGAGAATGTAAGAACCATTGCTGGCTGTGGATGGATTGAAAATAACTGGATTTTGCCTACTGGAAACAAAACCATTCGGACCTGTCCAATTGTAAAGAAATGGTGCGGTACCAACAGCCGTTGCGGAGAGTCCTAAAGTATCTGCCGAACAGTCTGCAGATAAGTCATAGGAAGAACTGATACTCACACTAGGTGCTGCATAAATAGTAGCAGTTGTCGAAACAGCACTAGAAATACAACCATTGCTGACAACTTGTAAGAAATATGTGTATGAGCCCGCTGTAAGATTGGAGATGGTTGGACTTTGTTGGGTGGAAATCAATACGCCACCTGTATTCGGATTGCCATCATACCATCTGAAAGTAGCACCTGAAATGGTCGCACTTCCAAGTAAGCGGAGGTCTGTTCCTTCACAATGTGGCCCATCATTGCCGGCCACAGCATCCGGCACCGGATACACCGTCACTTGAATGGTTTCGGATTCTAAAGTACAGCCATTACTGTCTGTCACGCGTACTTTCCAAGGACCTGTTCCATAAAATGGATGCCCTGGCGGAATGGCCGTATTGTCAACGGTGGTTGTCATTCCGGGCTCTGCCAAGCTGGATGGACTGTCGCTGGTGGAAATCCACTCGAATTGTGTACCTACAGAACTAGAGGATAAGAAAATGGTATCACCTTCACATATATCAAAACTATTGACCGCAATGGTAGGTATGGGGCCGGGAGCTTCGATTTCATCCACTGTAATAGAGGCCACTGATGAACAATTGTTGGCACTCGTTACTGTCACGCTGTACTGACCATTGCTTGCCAAGCCAGCGTTTGTGATGATGGGATTGGCCAAGGTAGCCGTAAATCCATTTGGACCAGACCATTTGTAAGAAAGGATACCTGCTCCCGTCGCATTGGCAAACAATTCGATGCTGCCTCCAACACAAGAATCCTCCACCGTCACAGTAGGCGAAACACTTGGCAGTTCAAAAGCATCAATGGTGTATGTGGCTGATGTCAAAGTACATCCATCCACTATCACCGTTACAGAGTAATCGCCATCGTGAATGGCCTTATCCACTGGATTGATGATGATTTGATTGGTATTCAGTCCAAATATATTTGTGGTTGTATTGGCGGGGGTTGACCAAGTATAGTTTACGGAGGAACCCTGATAAACTGGAATGCTCAAGGTAATGCTTCCTCCATCGCAGGCCGGCCCACTGCTGCCAATGACGGGAACCGACACAGGGTCTTCGATGCTTATCACTTGTACATTACCTGTAGCTGTACAACCATTGACATCGGTCACCGTCAAGCTATATGTTCCATTATTAGCCGTGGTAACATTTGGGATGCTTGGATTGGCCAAGGTCGAGCTAAAACTATTGGGACCTGTCCAGGCATAAGTTGTCAAAGTAGCTCCTGTCAGTTGGTTGGCTTGGAGGCTTAAATCCTGTGGAGAACAGTCTGCTGCCAAGATATAGTTGGCAATCGGACTGATACTGGGGGGGCTATTGATGGTAAAAGTCGTAGAGACGGCTCCAGCACTGCAACCTTGTTCATCTATTTGCAGAAAATACGTATAAGTACCTGCAGAAAGATTGCTCAGTGTGAAGTTTTGATCTGTTGCAATGAGCGTACCGGTCGTTGAAGGATCGCCATCGTACCAGCGGTAATTTGCTCCACTGATTGTATTGGCCATGAGGACCACATCCTCCCCTTCACAGACCGGAGCAGAATTGGTGGGAACTGCAATCGCATTGTCCAAAATACTTATTTGAATGACTTCAGATTCTGTCTGACAACCATTTGCATCTGTTACCCGAACGCGCCAAGGACCATCTGTATACTCCGGATGATCGGGTGGAATGATGGTACTATCTACTGTTGTTGTCATACCCGGTTGGGCCAAACTGGACGGGCTATCGCTGTTCCGAATCCACTCATATTGAACCCCTACTGCACTGGTCGATAAGAAAAGGGTATCACCCCGACAGATTACTAAACTATTGGCATCAATAGATGGTGGTATTGGCGCGGGAAGTATATTTGAAATGACCGTATCGACACTTATCGTACAACCAGACGCACTGGTCACTTCAAGCGTATACAAGCCATTGTAGGATTCATCGATGTTGCTCAAAAATAAAGAAGCCTGATCCGAAGACACCCCATTTGGCCCCGTCCACTGATAGCTCAGGGGAGCAGTACCAGTAGCGGATCCGATTATTTGAATTGAGCCATTGTTACAAGTATCCACATAGTTTACAGTCAAAGAAGCGGTGGGGGTTGCAAAGGTTGTTAAATCGTAGGTGGCTTGCAAGGCGCAGCCGTCAACATTGATATTTACCGTGTAGGTCCCATTGTGGATACTGCCATCTACAGGATCAATGATGAGTTGATTGGTGTTACTTCCGGAAATACCTGTTGTGGTTCCTCCCGGTGTGGTCCAATTGTAGCTAAGCACTGCAGCAGAGTAAACGGGTACTGTAAGTATAACTTGTTCGCCATCACAGGCAGGGCCTGTACTACTGACAACGGGTTGTAGCTGTGGATTTACAACGGTGGTGACTTGAACACTTCCTGTGGCTTGGCAGCCGTTGGCATCCGTAATGGTAAGATTGTAAGTTCCATTGCTGCTGGTCGATGCACTTGGAATAACTGGATTGGCGACAGAAGATGTGAAGCCGTTGGGGCCGGTCCAAGCATAGCTCGCAATACTGGCACTTCCTGCAGTCGCATTTGCCAACAGGCTCAAATCCGCAGGGGTACAATCGGGATTCAAGGTGTAGTTGGCAAGTGGGTTGACTGTCGGCGCATCGTACACACTAATGGCTACCGAATCGAGCAGGTCGTAGTAGCAGCCACCAGAATTATCTACAACAGTTACTTCAAAAAGTGTATCTACGCGTAAGTTCGAGAAAGTCGGACTTGGGGATACTGCCAAAACAGTAGAGCTACCGGCATATCGCCATTGGTAGGACGCCCCCGGTACATTGCTGCTCACTGTCAGTTGGACATCATCCCCTGGACAAACACCAGCTGGCTGTCCGGTAATGATGACATTCGCAGGTGTACAAATAATGGCGGTCGGATCATCAGGTGTACCAGCATCTCCCGGCTGACCTGGGTTGGTCGAATTGTAAGTCGTACCAGAATCAGAATTATCGGCTGTTACAGCAAAACCACCTATCCCATTTCCAAGTATGTTGCCGAGTTCATCCAGTCCATTTGCCGAGGCAATGCTTTGATTGGTTAGTGGCCAAATAGCCACAGTCGGATCGATTTCTACAATCAGTTGAATCCTAATTTCCTGACCTGGCTCCAACAAGTCGGTGGCAGCGCCAGTGAAAATGTCGTTGTCGTCTACACCATTGTAAGCTGTATTCAGAGTTGGTGTATTGGTGGCCGTCGAAGACAGGATGGAAACATTCGGGCTGGTAGTGGTTGACAAAGCCACAAAAGCGCTGCCCATCTGAGCCTGCAAGCTGTCGAGTAAAGATATATTTGTCAAATCGACTAGACCCGTATTGCGCACACCAATGGTAAAGGCAATATCGATGTTGCCATCGGCCAAAGTTGTTGAGCTGGCGATTGCTTTTACATTACCAATTACTGGCAGAGGTTGGATACCTGCATCACAAGTCAATTTATCCGGGCCGGTTGCATCAAATGTAAAGACGGCTGTCTGGCCGGTCGCAGAAGCATCCGAATCCAAGGCAGGGTCGCCACCAGCTCCTTGTTGTGTAAATTCATACTCAGAACCATAGGAACTTGTGGAAGCATCAAATACGATGTAATAATCTCCCGATGGCACATTCTCAAAGCGGTATGCCCCATTTCCATCTGTTACGACTGTATCGATGGCCTGTCCAGTATCATTATCGTAAAGAATAACCGTTGCGCCAGAGACGGATGGTTCTCCGACATCTTGGATGCCGTCGCCATCTGTATCGACCCAGACATAATCACCGATGTCTGCTCCTGGCACCAATCCAGCATCCCGATTTAGGTCATCGCCCGTCGATGGGTCAAAACTGAAAGTTGGGGTAAAGCCCGTCGGACCGGGATCGCTGTCATTTGAGCCGTTCCCAGTAGCTGCCGGAGAAAAACCGGTCGACATCACATCCGGGCTTGTACTCGGATCAAAGCTGATGTAGTAGTCACCTTCTGGAACATCTTCGAAGGTGTAGGAACCATCGCTGTCCGTCAAAACTGTATCTAGTGGAGTACCCGTATTGGCATCGTAGAGAATGACGGTTACGCTATCGGCTCCCGACTCTCCAACATCTTGGATGCCATCGCCGTCCGTATCTATCCAAACATAATCTCCAATATCGGCTACAGGATATACGCCAGCATCGTGCGTCAAATCGTCTCCACTCAATGGGTCAAAGGCAAAGGTACTACCTTGGCCGGTCGTACTGGCCTCGCTGTCGTTGCTGCCATTGCCCGCGCCGGTGGGTGAAAACTCAAAATCACCACTGGCCGTACCAATGTCAAATTGTACATAATAATTTCCTACCCCTACATTCTCAAATTTGTAGGCACCAGCATTGTCTGTAAAGACCGTATCCAGAGGAGTACTGGTATCGGCATTGTAAAGAATCACCCTGACATTTTCTAAGCCAGCTTCCCCACTGTCCTGGATGCCATCTCGGTCTGAGTCTATCCAAACATAGTCGCCAATATCAGCTCTCGGCAACAGACCGGCATCGATGGTCAAGTCATCACCACTGGTTGCATCGAAGGTAAAAGTTGCTGTTTGGCCATTGCTCCCCACATCGCTATCCGTGACATCCCCTCCGGCCACAACATCTTGGGTGGTAAATTCATATTCCGTTGTACCGGATACCGTACTTGGATCAAAATCGATGTAGTAATCACCGGAAGCAACGTTTGGAAAGCGGTAGGCGCCATTGGCATCTGTAAAGACAGTATCTACCGGCGTGTTGGTATTGGCATCATAGAGGATCACCATTACATTTTCAACACCAGATTCGCCAACATCCTGTAGGCCATCACCATCCGTATCGATCCAGACATAATCTCCAATGCCCGCTGCAGGAATGACCCCCGCATCAAAGGTCAGATCGTTGCCTGTTGTGGGATCAAAATTGAGAACGGCCGTAAAGCCCGATCCAGTATCTGCGTCACTGTCGTTGGCACCATTGCCTTGTCCAGCTTCGGTAAAACTAAAACCCATAACATCTGGGCTCGTACTTGGGTCAAAACCAATGTAGTAACTACCCGGCGGAACATCCTCAAATAAATATCTTCCATCCACGCCGGTAAAAACCGTGTCTAAAGGTGTTCCCGTACCTGCATCAAATAAAATCACCTGGACATTGTTCAAGCCAGATTCACCAGTATCTTGAATGCCATCCTCATCTGCATCCACCCAAACATAATCTCCAATATCGGCTGTGGGGTAAAGTCCTGCATCGTGACTGAGGTCATTGCCTGTGGTCGGATCAAAGGCAAATGTCGGGCCTTGGCCCATAGCATTGGCCTCACTATCGTTGGCGCCGTTGCCTGTTCCACTTTGTGTAAATGTATAGTCGTATCCATTCGAATTGGTGGATGGGTCAAACTCCAGGTAGTAGTTCCCTGCTGGGACATCTTCGAAAACGTAGGCACCGGAAGCATCCGTAAAAGCCGTATCAATGGCCGTTCCACCGCTGTTGTATAGAATCACCATGATATTTTCTATACCGGATTCCGATGCATCCTGAATACCATCCCGATCTGTATCATTCCAAACAAAGTCACCAATGTCGGCAACGGGAATCACACCAGCGTCATGGGTCAGGTCATCGCCCATTGTCGCATCAAATGTAAAGGAAGGTGTTTGTCCAGTCTGTGTGTTTGCTTCGCTGTCGTTGCTGCCTGTCCCCTGCCCTGCAGGCGACCATACATAGTCTTGCGCACCTGGGCTGGTGGTGTAATCAAAATCTAGGTAGTAACGGCCATTCGGAACATCTTCGAAAAGGTATTGGCCAGTCGCATCGGTGAAAACCGTATCAATGGGTGCATTGGTGTTGGCATCGTAAAGGATGACCCTTGCATTGTCCAGGCCGGTCTCACTACCATCTTGTATGCCATCGCCATCTGTATCGATCCAGACAAAATCCCCAATATCTGCTACTGGGCGAATCCCTGCATCATGTGTCAAATCATTGCCCATGCGAGGATCGAAGCTAAAGTTGGAACCTCTTCCTGTAGCATCCGCCTCGCTGTCATTGGTCCCATCACCAGCAGCGGATGCAATGAATTCGTAGGTTTCAAAGCCACTGGCCGTACTGAGGTTGAATTGGACATAATAATCTCCAAATGGTATATTTTGAAATAAATATTCTCCGTTGCTATCGGTCGTCGTTGTACCGACAGCCAGCCCCGTACTGACATCGTACAGGGTCACTGTAACGCCACTAACGTCTCGCTCGCCAAAGTCTTGCAGGCCATTTTGATTTTCATCAACCCATACATAGTTACCGATATTCGCAACAGGGACAAAGCCCGCATCCACACTCAGGTCGTCACCTGTACTGGCATCAAAAACAAAAGGATTGGTTTGTCCATTGCTTGGACTGGCATCACTGTCTAGAGCATCGTTACTGCCTGCATTTTGACTGGTTGGAGTGTAGTTGATACCACTTGTGTTGGTTGTAATGTCAAAGTCGACATAGTAAGTTCCACTTGGGAGTTCCTCAAATCGATAAGCGCCGATGGAGTCTGTTGTGGTTGTGTCGATGGGAAGACCGGTTGTTCCGTCGTATAAAATAACCGTCACATTTTGAATGCCTGTTTCGCCACCATCTTGTATGCCGTCATTGTCCAAGTCCTGCCACACGAAGTCGCCAATAGCTGCACAAGGCTCTTCTGTCACAACGAAAGGGCAGCATTGATTGTAAGGACATTGGCTGCCATTCACCAACACCTGATAAGTCCCACTTTCGGCCACATCGATAGAGTCGGAGGTCGCTCCACTGATGGCCACACCGTTTAAATACCATTGATAAGATGAAAATTCATTGCCGATGCCCAGGCGTTTGACTTCCCGACAACTCAAGCTCACCGGTATGCCCGTACAAACCCCATCTTGATCGTCTTCATTGGGATTGTCATTGCCAGGTGTCGAGTCCAAGTCTCCTTCATTCATGGTACTTACTTCGGCCTTGTTGTACATCGGGCCGCCTTCCGTCACTTGGGCATAAATGAGCAGCCTGGCCGTGTCACCAGGCAGCATAACACCCGGAATGGTCCAGACAGAAGTCACCGGATCATAAGCAGTTGTGGGATTGGAAGATAAAAAATTCAGACCACTTGCCAAGGTATCGACTATTTCCACACCAGAGGCACCATTCGGACCTTGGTTGATGAGTACCAACTCGTAGGTCAAAACATCTCCGATGGATGCAGTCGATGGCGAAACCGATTTATCCAATTCCAAATCGGTACAGGTTACACCGCTGATGATCTGCTTGAAAGCCTGTACACAACCACTCAAATCTTTGTAGGTCAGGGTATATTCAACATTACCGATTGGAGAGATGACTGCCGACATTGGATCGAGGGTATCGACAACACCCGTCGTAGGACTCCATTGGTAATCAAAAAATCCGGTAGGTCCAGTAAAATTCGTCAGGGAATCCGAACAGACTTTGATGAGCGGCCCCTGTGTCGGCGACACGCCGTCGAAGGTCAAGGTAATGGTATCCACGCTGTTGCAACCACCACCGGGATGGGTCGTCAGAAGTACATACTGCAAGACCTCTTCCGTATCATTAAAGTGGGTATAAGAGATGCTGGTATTGGGATCGTTGGCATCGGCCAGGGAGTCCAAGGGGGCGCCGTTGAGGCCAAACCACTGGTAGGTAAAACCGCTTGATCGCAAATCTTCGGTACAACCCAGGGTAAAAGAATCCGAGCTACAGCCCGCCTGGTTGTTGCCCGCATTATCGGTTAAAATAGAATTTGTAACGATTTCAACGGGATCGCAATTACAGCCACTGGCCACAGCAATCACCTGGCAAGATCGAGCAGGATCAACAAAATAAGGACCAGCAGAAAAAGAGACGGTTGCATTCGTATCTACATCGGCGGTCAAAATGGTAGAACCCAAAAGTGGATCGCCAGATGACAGATCACCACTGTTATCGGCATCGTGGTAAAAGTCGACATTGAAGTCTTTATCAATGAGGAATCGCCCGAGGTTTTCAACGCTTAGGTTCTCGATCGTGATGGCATCCATCCCACAATTGGTGGAAACGACAAAATCCTTCAGTTCAAAGCTGTCTTTGACCAAATCCAAAATTGGCAGGGGATAAATGCTTCCGGTGGCTGTCAGGCCATCGCAGAGGACGCCCTTGCAAACAAAGGAAGATGTTCGCACCGTTCTGATGTTGATCGCATTGGGTTCGTCGCAGAGTACACCGTCGGAACTCGTACTGGCATTCAGGCGAAAATTGATGGGAGTACCTAGGGGAATCCCCGGGTCGATGTTCACTCGTATTTCTTCAAAGCTTTGGTTGCCAGCTCCCGGCCCTACCGTTCGAACAGTCGGCGTGGAGCTTACCTGAGAAGGATTAAAAACGAGGCTGTTGTACTCAAGTGCAGAGGGAATGGCGATGATGAGCGTATCCAGTCCATCGGTGTTGCCAAAGAATACCACGGTGCCATCGATGTTGATTCCATTGCCCTGCGAACAACCGTTGATGGGTTGCTCCGTTGTCAAGGTCATGAAGGCATTGTAGGAAGGCGCCGGGGTATTGTATAATATTGGGAGGCCATTTCGCAGGATGGTTTCTACACCAGCGCCGCAAAAAGTGTGGCCAGTTGTTCGGAAATTCAGATAGTCCCCTGCAATAAAATCGCAATCTGTCGTGGCATTGAATCGGATGCGGAAGCGCTTGAGGGTTTCATCGGATTGGGCCTCCCCTTCCCAACCACCCGGGTTTACACCATTGTTCCAGTCAAACTCTGCAATGAGTAGTTCTAAGTCCCAAATGTATTTGATGCCCAATGGCGTGTAAACAATCTCCGTTGGGTTGAACAGATTGTAATTAAAGGTAAAAGGAGCGTTCTGATTACAAGGATAGCAAGCCGTTTCTGTACCAGGAATCAAGGTCAAACCAGAAGTATAAGGGACATAAAATTCAAACTTGGGTTCGTAAACAACCGCATTGTCAACGTTCTTGATTTCCAACTCGAAGGTGAAGGTGTCGCAAGGTGTGATGGTATCCGGCTCTGAAATAATTTGTTGCTGAATGGCTGGGTCTTCGGGTTCTAAGAAAAGACTTAATTCATCCACTGGGCAAGCCAATCCTCCCTGGATCACCTGCTGGTCGCTGATCGGATAGCCGGAGCAATCCCAGCCAGCTGTCACCACGAGAGAATCCAGCGAGCAATCGTCGTAGCTGGCACTGATGGTGTAATTGTAAATTTGATTTGCCGGAACATTGCCCAATTGATAAATTCCGTTGGTAGCAGTGTAGGTCGTACTTCCCCTTTGAACCGTCACTGGGACGATGTTCCCGCTTGGGCTTCGAAACATCAGCCAAGTATTTCTGGCAGCACTACCGTTGGTTTCTCGGAGGGAAAAAGTCCACTGGGCTGTTTCGTTGAATGGAAAAATGGTTGAGCCAGTCGTGCTGAGTGCCAGTTCGGGGATGACAATGTTCAAATTGCTGCCGTGGAAAGAATCCACCCGGACCACTTCGTCCAATACGGCCGGAGAGCAAAAATCCATTTCTGCTTCGTAGTACCATTCGGGCAAGGAAGTCTGCGAACTACAACTTCCTTCAAAGCGGCCTTTAATCTCAAAAGAGTAACCGCCATTTGGCATGTACTGATTGTTGCAATTGTCAAAGTAATTGGCCCAATCCAATACAACATATCCATTGGAGATTTGAGCAATGGAGGTCACATCAAGACTGCTGACCACACCTGGGTGGCCCGAACCAAAAAACTTGGCGAAGCGGATGTCTTCCAATACCAATTGATCCAACACCAGCCCATCCGGTATTTTCAGCCCCGATTCAACAGGCAGCATAAAATTCCTGATTTCATAGGGAAACGGGACCGTCCGATAACTTCCTCCTCCAATACAAAAATCTACCTCGTATTCAAACTCTGCCCCACCACAACCATAGGAAGAATTGTTGCGGCGAATCAAGGTGAGGTCATAGCCGACTTGTGAGTAAGTTCCAGGAATCTGTGGGTTGCACTGCAGGCGGTCGCCACCTACGGGGGCAGCAGAGCGGTCGGCAAACCAATTGGCATCAAAGATCAATTGATCCACGGTACATCCTGGGTTATCGATGTTCACAAAGTTGGCCGTCAAGGTCAATAAATCACCATCTTCAAAAATGAAATCAGCTGGTACTGTTCCACAGTTGCGCAGCAGGTCTGTTGTCAGGTAATAGGTTATGAGGGTATCGCCTACATTGAAGACGTTGATGGTATTGCAAGTATAGGTGGCACTGCCTGCCGACACATCGGTAATTTGCAGAGAGGCTGTTGTTCCAATATCGTGCTTAGAGGGAAATAACAATTCGAGATAAACATAATTAAAACTATCAGTAGCATTGATGAGCTCGACACGAGCATTGGCCGTTAGCTGCAACTCGTCTCCTTTCATCGCTCTTTCCGTTCTGACGAGGCTGGTGTTGATCGACCCGCCGACATCTGCACAGCCATCATTGTCGCTGTCCGGTTCGCCAAAGCACACCCGTTCGACAGAAAGCCCGGTATGGGAAATGCCGTCGCATACGCCCGGACAACATTCTCCACCAAGGATGGTCGTTCCATCTTCACACAAAAAGGTAAAGAGGCAGTTGTCCGAACAGGAGCCCGTCCCGAAGCGAAAACCCATTTCCATATTCGTGGTAGCAGTCAAATTACAATTAGCAGGAGAACAGGTATAGGATGCTTCGAAGGTAATCCGGGAGCCATCTCCCTGGTAATCATCTTGTGCAAAGCAGGCCAAGACCGTGGGATAGCCGGAAACATCTACGGTCACGGGAGTCAGAGGATTGGCGCCACCGGCATCCACCCACCTGATCGAGCTATTGTCAAAATTCAATCGGCTGTCCAGGGTAAATTCCATGCAGACCTGCCCTTGGTCCGCAAAATCTCCAATGTTGGCCATATCAATGATGTCGTATTGCCAAGTCCCCGTTTGCCCATCCCCCAGATAGGTCGGTATCTGATCGGCCGTAGTAGTGGTCATATTTTCCGGTGAAACGCTGCGTCGATTGTTCGATCCATTGCCACACATATCCTCCCAGCTGAGGGTCGTATGGGTCCCCAAGATAGAGTTGCTGACTGTGTTGCAAGCGCCTGTCGGGCAGCAGGCTCTTATGTTGTAGCGCACACCAATCGTAATGGTTGAGGAAGAGGCATCGAAGGGTCCGGATACAGCATCCAAGTTTAAACTTGTGAATTCTTCTCCCGAAGAGATACAAGAGGAGCCAGTTGTCGATGTAGAAACAGAGCTGATACCACCATTGTAATCGACATAGCCAGCACCATAGTCCACTTGAATGCTACTGGTATCAATAAAGGTGTAAGCATTTCGTGTCTGCAGTCGAAGTCGCAGATTGTAAGCCTTTCCGCTGTTGATCCGCCAAGTGGCCTCTATATCGGCGCCATCTTCAATACAGCTGTTAAACGTTCGGGTATTCAGGACGCCACTGACCGAAGGCGAATTGTTTTCCAATGTTACAGTCAGATTGAGTTGCTCATCGCTTTGACAGTCGTTTCCATTGCAACCAAAATTAGCTGTCGCGGTTGTTCCCAAATTGTCACATCCGTCGATGGTAACATCTTCACTCCAAATGAGGGAATCTCCTTCATTCATCGGGAAGGCCGTAGGAAGCAAGCTGCTGTTGACAGTGATGCAACCACCGGTAGAGGACAACAAAGAAGATACATTGACACCACCCAAAGTCTGATTGGAGGCATTGATGTCCGACTCATAGGTCATGCAAAGTTCAAATTCAAAAAGGTTGACTGGGTCGAGGCCGGTTTGTTTGATGCTGAAGGTTCGGGTATAGGTATCGGCCACTTCGGCATTGGCAATGGCGTTGTTGGCACCTGGACTGATCACGACCCGAGGCTCACTCACTGTATTGTTAATGGGATTGGAAGAACTGGTATTTGTTCCCTCATCTGCAATCGCTTCAATTTCCAATTGCACCAATCCACTTAGCCCACTGATGATGTCACAGTCATAGATCAATTTAAACTGTACGGAGCCTGACTCCAAGGTATCCAAATTGGGAAAAGAAATGCGCAGTGTATTACCAGAGACCACAGCTGCGGAACTGGCTCCTCCCCCTGGTGCGACCAGGTCGGAATAAGACCCACTAAGGTAACTGACGCCATTGGGCAAATCAATGTCGATGCGCGCATTGGTAGCCCCTGTATTAAAGGCATTCCAATCAATGGTGTAAAAGGCACCACTTGGGTCTGGATCACAAATAGAAATGGATGCGGCCCCCGGATTCGTCATCACTCCCCGAAAACCAAACTGGGCATAGGTATTCGTAGATAAAAACAATAAAGTTGAGCACAAAAGGACATGACTGAGCCTTCTTAATAGACGATATGACAGAGCCATACCCTCTACTGCCGAGCAGGTGAGATACTGCATTTTGTTTTGTGTTTATTGTTGGATAACTGCCCGATCAAAAATCAATCACAGGCAATACATTCGTTCAAAAGCATGCTGAAAATAATATGCGTCTGAACCTTAAGTACTTTTTAAAAAAATGCCTGACCGAATCAGATTAGTCTTCGGAAAAGCGCTGATGGAATAGGAGGAGACCGATTAGGTTGTACTGAAAGTATACCTAGGTTTCAAAGAGAAGTTGCAAATATTAGGCTATTTTTAAGCAGCAATCAGAGCAATTGTGACAGAGTAAATCAATAAAAATAAAACTATTGGTTGCTGTAATTCCTACAAGTTAGAGGGATAAAAGCTGTCACATATCATTTTTTTTCACAAAAAGCATGAATCTGTAACAGCCGTCCACAAATGATTTAGCCATTGCCTCCATACAGGAGACAATGGCTAAAAAAAAGCAGCATAAGCGCCTTACGGCACTTATGCTCACCACCAAAAAAGCAATTTAAATAATAAGAAGGTTAATCAACATTATCGTGCAAAAAGGAATTGCCTGCGCGAATTTCCGGTTCTTCTTCATCGGAAATGGTCCATTTGGACATGCTTGGATCTGCAGAATGCGGCACATCATCGAGATGTACTCTACGACGCAGATAAGCAGGCTGGCTTTCCAGGTCAATAACAGTTTTCGGATTGTTTAGCTTTTGGGTATTGATGCGGGAACGTTCTCTTTCCCGGCGAATCATTTCATATTCATAACGGCGACGACGCTCTTGCTCCATGCGCTCCTTATCCTCTTGCTTGACATAAGGTTCATCGTAAGAGTAGTGGCTTTGGTAGCGAGAAATATTTGAGCGAATGTCGTCAAATTCTACCGTCTGTGCGTTGGAAGGTTGTTTTTCCTCAGAATGACCTAAGTCGTACAGGCTGTTTTTTTTTGCTTGTTGCTCATCATCCAAAGAAACGACGATTTTCTCTTCCCCTGTTTTTTCTTCCTTGTGGTTGCGATGCTCGAAGCCCGTGGCAATAATGGTAACAGAGACCTTGTCTCCCAGACCTTCGTCGAAGCAATTACCCCAGATCAAATCTGTACCATAACCTGCTTCTTCCTGGACAAATTCCGTAATTTCAAAAATTTCGTCCATGGTCACTTCGCGAGTACCAGAAGTAATATTTAATAAGATGTGTTGTGCACCTTTGATGTTGTTGTCTTCCAAGAGTGGAGAATTCAAAGCCTCATCTACTGCGCGCTTAGCGCGATCTTCTCCTTCGGCGCTGGCAGTCCCCATGATGGCAACTCCGCTGTCGCGCATGACAGTGTTGACATCCTCAAAATCCACGTTGACATAACCACCAACGGTAATGATTTCAGCGATCCCTTTGGCAGCCGTTGCCAGGATGTCATCTGCTTCAGAGAAAGCATCGGACAGGGATAGGTTGCCATGAATTTGGCGAAGCTTATCATTGGAAATGACGATCAAAGTATCGACATTCTTTTTCAGTTCTTCCAAACCTTCGACCGCATGGCCTTTCCGGCGGCGACCTTCAAAAGTAAAAGGCAGCGTTACGATACCCACTGTGAGGATTTCCATCTCCTGAGCGGTCTTAGCAATGATGGGCGCAGCACCTGTTCCTGTTCCACCACCCATTCCAGCGGTGACAAACAGCATCTTTGTATCCGCCGCCAAAAAGCTGCGAACTTCTTCGATGGATTCCAGGCAAGCCTGGCGACCGACATTGGGTTTGGAGCCAGCTCCGCGACCGTCGGTGAGTGCAGGTCCGAGCTGAATTTTCGTCGGCACCTTACTCATTTCCATCGCCTGATTATCTGTATTGCAAATGGCAAAGTCTACACCTTCTATGCCTGTTTTGAACATGTGATTGACAGCATTACTACCGCCACCACCAACACCAATAACTTTGATGATTGAACCTTCTTCTTGTGGCAAAGCAAATTGCATAATTTGATGATTTAAGTTTTTAAAAAATTTTGCTCATAGTCTGGGCTTTCACCCACCTTTTGTTGACCTAACTGTACAAAGTTGCATGCTATGTACAACTTGAAATATTTAATTGCTTGTTAAAATTCTGCATCTGGTTGGGTTTCAAACCACTCTTTGGTTTTGCGGAAAAGAGAGTCGTACCAAGTCCCATTCTTCGTCTCTGTGGGCTGTGTCTCCATTTTCGGTTCTTCAATCTCCTCGACTTTTTCCTCTTTGATTTCAACTGGTTTGGCAGGCTGACGAAGCTTCATCAGTTCCGTTGTTCGGATGCCTTTTAGCAACAGTCCAATGGCTGTGGCGTAGATCGGGCTACAAACTCTTTCGTTGTAACCATGTGCAAGATGCTCGATCGGCATACCTACCCGGGTACTCATCCCCGTGTGGAAAGCAACCAATTTATCCAAGTGGTCGAGCAGTGCGCCACCACCTGTCAGGACGATCCCGCCAATCAACTTTCGCTCGTAGCCAGAGCGGCGAATTTCCCAGAGTACGTAGTCGAAAATTTCCTCAATACGAGCCTGAATAATTCGCGCAAGATTCTTTTCGGATATTTCCTTTGGCTCTCTGCCCTTCAGACCAGGGATGGTAATGATTCGATTGTCGTATACTTCATCGGTCAGAGCAGAACCAAATTTTATCTTTAGCTTTTCGGCCTGTTGGTGCATCACCGTACAGCCTTCTTTAATATCAGCCGTGATGACATTTCCACCAAAAGGAATGACAGCCGTATGGCGAATGATGCCTTCCTGGAAAATGGTAATGTCCGTTGTTCCGCCACCTATATCCACCAGTGCCACACCCGCCTCTTTTTCCTCTTCGCTCAGCACCGCTTCGGCAGAAGCGATGGGTTCCAGGGTAATATTGTGAACGCCAAGACCGACCCGCTCCACACAACGGCTGATGTTGTTGGAAGCCGTAATCTGGCCCGTAATAATATGGAAGTTGGCTTCCAAACGAACACCCGACATACCGATCGGATCGGTGATACCTTGTTCGTTATCTACCGTATATTCTTGTGGAATAACGTGAAGGATTTTATCTCCCGGAGGCAAAACCAATTTATACATATCGCGAATCAACTTCTCAATATCTTCCATATTGATTTCCGTGAGAACATCGTCCCGCGTCAGGATGCCTCGGTGTTGAAGACTTTTGATGTGTTGCCCAGCAATCCCGACAAAAACCTTATCGACCTTTTGACCAATTTGTTTTTCAACAGATGCGATGGCATCGGAGATGGCTCTAACTGTTTTTTCGATATTGGAAACAACACCTCGGGAAACGCCATTGGAATCAACCTTCCCTACACCCAATATTTCCAGTTTACCATGTTCATTTTTATGACCGGCGATAGCGCATACTTTAGTCGTTCCGATGTCGAGAGCAACAACTATTTCATTTTTATTCGTGCTTACGTTATCCATAGTATATTTGGTTTTGTGCGAATGTATGATTAACCTTTTTTACAGACGACTTGTCCCTTAAATTTTAAACTAATGCTTTTGTATCTATTCCATCCTGCATAAGGCATCCCCTCCTTGTAGAATGTTTTTAATCTGAATATTTTATTTTCTAAGTCTTCTAGCGACCCAAGTTCGATCAATTGTTTACCAACTTTGGGCGTCAAGACAAACTCTTTGTTTTTATTGACGTGAATCTGTTCGATCAAAGGTTGCAGAAATTCGTCTTTCCGAATACGTTCTGTCAGCTTAAATAATTCCTGTAAAACGTGTTTCTTTTTTCGGGTTAAAAAATCTGGAACATGCGGTGCAATATTTCCAGTTGCAACCAAAACCCGGGCAGTGAAGTGCTTTGACAAAGGCATCTTTTTACCCTCTCCATCCAAGTAATAATTCAAGCCATTGCGATCGATCACCCGGAGAATGGGTTGGCGCTGTTGGACACCGATGTGTACTTTGTTTTCAGCATCAATGTAAATGTCTGCATCTGCGATAAAAGGGTCCGACTCCAAAACGCGCTCTACCCTTTCGACATTCAATTCGCCTACCGGTACACCAGCTAAGGTATGGCCAAAACTGCGTTCCAGCGTTAATAAAATATCTTCCTTACTGATGAGGGAACGGCCATTGGGTAAGTTGGCAACATCAATTTCGACATCACGAGCATCCTTGCTGCGTTTGTGTTTGGCAGCAGAGATAATGAAAGCAGCCAGCAACAGCAAGCCTCCAATCCAGGTAAGTCTTTTCAAAGACGCACTAAGCTGTTTGTTCATGATGACAAAAAGGTTTTGATGGGCTCTACGAGGGTGTCGATATTACCGGCCCCCATCGTCAGGAGAACATCTGGTTGAATGTATTTCATGGCATCTGGAAAAGCATCTTTTTGAATCAGTTGCTTATCCGGGTTTTTCATTTTTTTCAGGATCATCTCGGAGCTAACTCCGGGAATTGGCAACTCTCTAGCCGGATAAATATCCAGCAAAAAAGCTTTGTCCAATTGATCCAATGCTTCGGCAAATCCATCCGCAAAATCTTGTGTTCGAGAATAAAGGTGCGGTTGAAAAATACCAGTGATTTTTCGTTTTGGGAACAAGGTTCGGGCAGCGTGAATGGCCGCCTTTAGTTCCGAAGGATGATGTGCATAATCGTCGATGTAAACGACTTGCTCATCCCGATAAACAATTTCAAATCTTCGCTTGATTCCTTTGAAAGAAGCGAGTGCCTTTTTGATGGCTTCCGAATCAATCTTCAATTGTTGTGCAATGCCAATCGCGGCCAAAGCATTTTCAATATTGTGATGCCCCGGAAGGCTCATCTTTATCTGATCAATGTCCCCGAAAGGACTCTTCAAGTCAAATTCAAAATAACCATTCACCACTCGGATATTCTCCGCCCGAAGGTCTCCTTTTTCAAAGCCAAAAGTCATCGCTTGGCGCTTGTCGGGAACGACCAATGGCAGACCTACTTTGTGAATGATGCTGCCACCTTCAGCCACTCCGGAGACATACTGGTTGAATCCTTCGTGAATCTTTGCTACATCTCCATAAATGTCCAAATGGTCGGCATCCATAGATAATACAATGGCCATTTCCGGACGAAGATGTAAAAACGAACGATCGTATTCATCTGCCTCCACAACCACCCATTCGCTCTGTCCTTCCACAAAATTGGAAGCAAAATTTCGAGCAACACCGCCCAAAAAAGCAGAGCAGTCAAGCCCTCCACTGCGTAGCAGGTAGGTCAGCAAGCTACTCGTTGTCGTTTTGCCATGGGTTCCAGCCACTCCGATGCACTTGCGATTGCGACTGATGATACCCAGGACCTCCGCCCGTTTCTTGAGGGGAAAATCATGGGTCCGAAAATACTGTAGCTCGGCGTGGCTGTCCGGAACGGCAGGGGTGTACACCACCAAGTCAACACCGCTTGGGATAGCCTCGACATTCTCGTCGTAGTGAATTGTCATGCCTTCTTCGACCAGCTTTCTGGTCAGGCCCGTTTCTGTTTTGTCATACCCGTGAACTTCTTTTCCAATACCGTTGAAATACCTCGCCAATGCACTCATTCCAATGCCGCCGATCCCGACGAAGTAAATCTTTTGGATATGGTCAAAATTCACGGTTATTTAGGTTAAATGTATGTCAAAAAGTTTCTAATTGTCGATAACAATGCTGTGTAAACTCTTG
>JBCCSZ010000138.1:0-19477 GCA_039199225.1 Bacteroidota bacterium | reverse complement strand
TACGGCCGATTCCAATTTGGTTTATGCTTTTTCAGAAGACCCCAACGATCGTACCATTCGCCGTACGTGTGCTGAGGTGACTGGATTGGCAGAGCAATTAACCATTTATGTGTTTGATGAGGCAGGCAACTTTGCAACTTGTGTGGTGAGCATAGTTCTGCAGCAATGTAACGTAGATCCGAGGCCCATCCTATCTGGGCGAATTGCTTCTGAGGAAGACAAGCCCATCAAGGAAGTACGCGTGCGGTTGGAAGGTGTCCTCAGTCACGATATGTACACGCCTGATGATGGCAGTTACTTTTTCCAGAATGTTTGGATGACTGGACAAAGCACCATCATACTTGAGAAAAACGACAATCCATTGGCTGGCGTTAGTACTTACGACCTAGTGCTGATGAGTAGACACATTCTCGGGTTTCACCAACTGACATCGCCTTACAAGCTGATTGCTGCCGATGTCAATTGTTCGGGAAGTATTTCTGCCTTTGACATGGTTGATATTCGCCGAATGGTGTTGGGTAGAATCGAAGAGTTTGGCTGTAAAAAGTCTTGGCGCTTTGTGCTGAAAGATTATGTATTCCCTTCTGAGGGGCCGTTTTCCACTGCTTTTCCGGAGGTTTACTCGATCACTGACCCTGTAGGCCACATCATGACCGACTTTATTGGTGTAAAGTTGGGAGACTTAAACAACAGTGTTCCCTTGGGTGTCCTTGGTACGACGGCTTCGGGGCGCGGTAAGAGTGGCGAGTTGGTCTTGCGGGCAGAGGATCGCATGGTCCGCGCCGGCGAGCAGCTGAGCCTGGAAGTTTCTGCGGAAGATTTTGCCAGAATCGTGGGTTATCAGTACACCCTGGAATTCGATCCTGCGGCCTTGGCTTACGATGGTATGGAATCCATGTTGGCCTCCATCAACGAAGACAACTTTGGCTTATCGCAATTGGCAGAAGGAAAGCTTACAACAAGCTGGCACAATCTGGAATCTGTTGCTACAGACGGCCAAGCAACGCCGCTGTATCGTTTGAATTTCCGTGCTTTGCAAAGTGGTCGCCTTTCCGACTGGCTGTCGTTAAACTCTGCTGCCATCGACGCGGAGGCATATACCCAGGACGATCAATTCCTCGACGTGCAATTGCGTTTGGAGCAGCATACTGGCAAAACAGTATTGTATCAAAACCAGCCGAATCCTTTCAAAGAACAAACCACTATTGGCTTTGAGCTATCTGAAGCAGGAGCGGTCAGCCTGACCATTACCGATGTGAGTGGTAAAGTACTCAAACAAATCAATGGCAACTACGCCAAGGGGTACCACGAAGTGCAGCTCAACCCTGCCGAACTTTCTGCACAAGGAGTACTGTTTTACAGCCTTCATACGAAAGATGAGCAACTGACCAAACGCATGGTCTTATTGCAATAAAATACATGTACTGGTCCGGAGAAAATTCAAATGGATTTTCTCCGGATGCTTTGATTTTCCAGCCTGTTTTAATGCTCTAAAAACTTTCTTGGTCTTTTGAAAAGACTGATGAGAAATGGTCGATACAGATTTTACCACTTATAGGGTATAGGTCGGGAATGGAAATGTCTGTATTTTTGTGTCATAAGTCTTAACGACAATTTCTCCCAACGACCGACTCAATCCCGGGTAACCAGACCGGAACCAATCCCTTACCGCTCAAATACCTGATTGTATCGGCTGGTACTTTATTGTACCACATCCTATTTGAAAACTACATAAAAGGCATTTTACCGCTTCGGCGGGTTCGCCCCCTGTTTTTTAAAAAAACCAGGTGAATCAAGAACGATTGATTGTATTTGGTTATCAGTGCCAAAGGCTGAAAATGTTTATGGACGGCCTTTCGGTACGGTTCCCCTTCCTTCTCGCTGGAAGGGGAACTATTCTTTAAAATGCCACACGCTTTGGAGGAGGGAAAATAGATTCTTTATTATCTTTGTGCCGTTAAATCAATCAGGTCCCATGAAAATACGCATACTCTTCACCTTGCTGGTGCTATCAGCATTTTGGGTAGACGCCCAGCAGCTTCCCCTCTTTACACAATACCGCGAAAACATAGGTATCCTCAATCCAGCTGCTCTTCCGACAGACTACTTATTGTATGAACATCCACTGACTTTTGGTGCTTCCTATCGCGTTCAATGGGCCGATCTGGAAAATAGCCCGCGGACCCAGACGCTGCGTGGCGATTACGTCTATTCAGATGGCAACGCCTTCAGCCTCATCACAGGTGGACACATCATCAACGATCAAACCGGCCCTACTGGATTTACTGGCGTATACGGTCGAATCGGTGGCATGCTGACAGACGATCCTTACTACGGCGGCTTTTCGGCAGCCTTGACTTTTGGTATGGTTCAGTACCGGGTGAAAAGCTCAGAGATTCGCCTGCGCGAGCTCAACGATGTTTTGTCCGGGCAAGATCAATCGCAAATATTTCCGGATGTTGGATTGGGTATTTATTATTACCATCTGATCTCTGGTGGCTTTTTTGACGACTCTCATGTATATGGTGGAATTTCTGTTCCACAAATTTTTGGACTCGACCTAGAATTTGAAGATGAGGCAGGAAAATTTGGTACCAAGCGGATTCAGCATTACTACGCCATGGCTGGTATGATGAAGCACTTTGACAATGGCGGCTTTTTGGAGCCTTCCGTATGGGTTAAGTATGCTGAAAATGTTCCACTCAATATAGACTTTAACCTGCGTTATATGATGACAGAGGGATTCTGGCTGGGGGCAGGTGGTTCTTCTGCCAAGACCTTGCACCTTGAGCTGGGCTTTTTGTTGGGCGAGAACGTCGGAGCAGACAACAACTTCAAAATCGGCTACGGCTTTGATTACTCTTTCAGCGACTTTGGACCCTCTGCAGGAGGTACACATGAATTGAACGTATCCTATTCTATTGGCCAATAATCCCTAAAATTCGGATAACCAGAGAACTATGCACACTGTTTCACCACATCCAATAAATACTTCCCGCTGTTTGAAGTTGCTCCTTTTTATTGCTGTTTTCTTTTATTGCGGACGTTCGCAAGCACAAGACGAAGTAACGCTTGCTTTGCAAGATACAACGGTCGTTCCGGGAACGCATTTTTGTGAAGAATTTAGAGCTAGTGACTTCCGGGAGATCACCAATTTTCAATTTACCCTTCGGTGGGACCCCATGGTGATTCGACTGGATTCCTTGTCGGAGATCAACCTGCCTTTCATAGATTTTTTCAATACCAATATGGCCCTGGCACCGGGTGGTTTTATTCCCATCATTTGGATCGATCCTACTGGCGCAGGTGTCACCATGCCGGATGATATGAGCCTTTTTAAGGCTTGTTATACCGCCGTTGGAACACCCATTTCCAGCACACCAGTGGAGATTGCTAGTACGCCATTGAACGCAGAAATCGTTAGTGTTGCTTCTGCCGGAGAAGACATCGGTCTGGTGGCACAAAACGGTACAGTCAATATCGTACTTCCCTACAACTTACCGCTCACATCCATCACAAACGTCAATTGTTACAATGTGCTGGAAGGCGTTATCGACATCAATCCAGTGGGTGGCCTTCCTCCCTACAACTTCGATTGGAGCGGTCCGAATAGCTTTACCTCTACCCAAGAAGACGTTCAAAATGGGGGCGCCGGTAGATACCGTCTCATCCTGACTGATAGCTCTCAGCCGCCTTTGCGCGATACCTTTGATTTTGAAATTACAGGCGATTTCGACACCCCTGTTTCCGATGCGGGAACGGTTTCCGAAATTCTGGATTGCAACAACTTGACCGTCACCCTCAATGGCATTCGTTCGACCATGGGCACCAACATCACCTATGAGTGGATTCCAGCGGATGGCCGGGTGGTCAGTGGTGTGAATACCTTGACACCTACCGTCGAAGGAGGTGGAAATTATACCTTGGTTGTAACTGACCTAGCAAATGGTTGTACGGCCGAGTCGGTCGTATTGGTCCAACAAGATACGCTTGCACCTTTGGTTGATGTTGCTGTAAATCAAAGTTTGAATTGCCTTTTATCAAGCATCACCCTCGACGGTTCTGGTTCTTCTTCCGGAAGTGAATTTACCTACAATTGGCAAACGCTTGATGGCAACATCGTCAGTGGTGCCAACGGCCCGACACCCACGGTGGATGCAGGTGGAACCTATCAGTTGATGGTTACGAATACAAACAACGGTTGTAACAGTACATTGGAGGTGCCGGTCGTGGCCGACACTATTGCGCCGATTGCCGATGTGGGAACGTCCTTGACCATCGACTGCGCCAATCCGGTTCTGACAGTAGGGGGCAGCAATACATCTACCGGACCTGATTTTCGTTTTGAGTGGACCACACAAGATGGAAACATTGTATCCGGAGCAACCGAGGCGAACGTTCAGGTTGATCGGCCGGGAACTTACACCTTTGCTGTCATCAATCAATCCAATGGTTGTTCTTCCACTGTCAATGCGCTGATTCAGCTGGATGACGAAGTGCCGGTCTCGGATGCTGGAATAGATACGAGTTTGACCTGCTATGCACCATCCATCCTGTTGGGGGGGAGCGCGACTGCTGTGGGTGGAGATATTATTTACGAGTGGACAACGGCCGATGGCCAAATCCTCAGTGGGGCCAACAGCATCAATGCACTGGTTGATTTGGCAGGAGTGTATGAGTTGCGCGTTCGCGATACGGTCAACAGTTGTGAGTCGGTATCTGAAGTGATGGTGGCCAATAATTTTCCGCCAGTGGCCAATGCTGGGGCTGACCAGTCGGTCTGTGCGCCGGAGACTTTGCTAGAGGCAGAGCCGCAGGCGGGGCTGACGGGCGTGTGGACCAGTTTGTCGACGGCCATTACAGAGAATCCAACAGATGTTATGAGCTTGGCTACGGAGCTGGAAGGCGGACAGAACTTTTTCGTCTGGACCACTTCCACGGATAGATGTCCGGACTACAGTCGGGACACCGTTTTGATTAACTTGGAAACCGATCCGACCGCCAACGACGATTTCTACGATATTCCTTACGGCATTGGCGCTGTCAACATGGATTTGGTGGCCAATGATGGCATTTTGACGCAAACGGATTGGAACATCCGCTTTTTGAACGATGTGCCTTCAGGGAGCCTCAAAGAGGGCGCAGTCCGAGGAACCTACGACTGGGAGTTTCCTTCGAACTTCTCTGGTATTGGCCAATTTGATTACGAGATTTGCAACGCTATCTGTCCAGATTTTTGCGATACGGCCAAGGTGTTTTTTGAAGTACGGGAAAACCTCGATACGACCACACTGGTCTCCAATGCGATTACGCCAAATGGCGATGGGGTGAATGACTTTTTCATCATCGATCAATTGAGAGACAACCCACAAGATTATGAAAACACGGAGTTGATGGTTTTTAATCGCTGGGGCAACATCGTCTACCATGTCATCCCATACCTGAATGATTGGAATGGAAAAAATGACGCTGGTGAGGATCTTCCAGAAGGTACCTACTACTATGTACTGAAGTTGAATTTGGCAGATGGGGAAGTCATAAAGGGGGATATAACGATTCTTCGCTAATCATCTATTCCTTGTTGTGTCGTATTTCGCGTGGCGTTCCGTTTTTGAACAATGCCCGGACGTAGCTTCTGGAATAACTAAAAACAGCACTGTCAGATAATAAATTTTCATACGTTTTTTATAGATATGAAAAATACCATATTTGGGGTATGGTTGACCGTAATACTTAACTTATATTTGTGCTATCAATGTTAGTAAATTGATTTCCCGTAGACCGAAATTAATATCCCATGAAAAAACATCTCTACCCTTTCAATGCATATCTACGTCTTGTCACAGACGTTCCTACAGATAGATTCCTACCGTACCATTCACTCGATATTATATACTCAGGTTACTAGAACCTTCTGAGCTTTCGTATACTCGTACAGCCGAAAATCCATTGATCTTAACCCATCATTGGAAGGACCGTAATTGATTGGTTTCCATATATTGTATATCCCATTTACAGCATAATCCCATGAGAAGGTTAAATACTTCGCATAAACATATCCGTATAAACGAACCGAACAAAAGGTTGTGTGATGACCGCAGCCAACAGTATGGAAACTGCATACTTTCCTTTGATGAGTCTTACTCGCAAAGCTCAAGAATAGCCTTTAGTCCTTACTCGATAGCAGACAACGACGCAGCACTATCAGATCGTCTTTTGTTGTTGTATTATAGTCCCATGACAGCAAAGAAATTAGGCCATCGACCAACGGCCGGATCTACTCTCTCTCATGCCTGTGTACCAACCGCTGACGTTGGTGGTATTCCTCCCCGGAATACCACACCTGCTATCCTTTTGAATTTGCCGAAGATGGAAAAGCATGAGAGCCGGGACTACCCAAATTGTATAGTTTAGAGATTCTTATAGATCAGTTTTATTAGGAATGGGAACCCTCTTTACAAAGGTAGAGAGGGTTTGCTTTTTTTACTATTTGACCTTGACAAAGATGCCCGCCGCAGTGGCGTTGTGGCCAAAGTAGCCCATACAACTCATGCCGTCGGGATGAACGATCCGGGCAAAGTCTTTGTAAAATTGTAACTCGATGGCACAGTTCTCCGCCTCCGGCACTGTGTAGCTGTAGCTGGTACCTGACAGCCGTAGGGAGTCTATTTGCAAGTCGGCAATATTCCTGGCGGGTTCCTGTGTGACAGAGATCAATTCCAAGGCCGCATAACCTCCTTCTTTTTTTGTAAAGCTAAATTCTCCTTGATAGCCAGCCTCGCCATATTGATAGCTGTATGTGCCAAAGACATCGGCCGGATCGACCTCGATGGAATTGGATAGGATGGTGGTATCTTTTCTTTCTAAAACCAAGTCCAAAGACTCATCCGATCCTGTATTTGGTGGATTCCACGAGCCCTCAATCCTTTGTTCGTTTATCTTTCCCAGTAATGTGCCGGTGATGTTTCCTGCTTCATCGTATTCTGTCAGAAAAACCAATCCTGCTCCTATTTCTCCAATAAGACGAATGGGTTTTCGGGCATCTGTATTCAAATAAGTAATGCTTCCAACAGCGATCTCTTCTTGTAGTTGATAATGTACGAAAATGGGAATCCTATTGTCTATGTGACCAACCCAGCAAATGTTCTTGTACACTTCTTCCTCTTTTGTCAGAGGCGTTTTTACTGCGGTGGTGTCTGTATCTGTTGGAGCGGATGCCGGCTTTTGCTCTCCATCACAGGAGAAGAGCAGTAGGGCCAACACTAAGATTGTGGTGTATTTCATATGCTGATTTGTCCAAATGCTTGAAAGAAATAAAGTGGTTACTGCACTTGTAACGAAGTCAGGAAATGAAGGTTGCTGTAGATTAGGACTTGCTTATTTTTAGCGGATGATGGTAATATCTCCTTTGTAGTTGAGTCCATCGGCTACATCGAGGCGCAGGATGAAATAGTACGTGCCTTCTACCAATTGTTTTCCGCTGCCATCGGTCCCTTCCCAATCGTTTTGATAAGGCTTGGCGCGGTAGATAATGTCGCCCCATCGGTTGAAGACGACCAGTTCTCGATCTGGAAAACTATCCGGATGGTCCAGTAGGTAGGGGATGACAAAGGCATCGTTGACACCATCTTGGTTGGGGGTAATGCCATTTGGAATGTCGGCTAATGGATCGACGGGACCTTCTGGAATGCGGACATTGAGCTGGACGGTGGCAGTGTCGCAAAGCTCCTGGCATTCACTCAGGCAAACCTCATATTGAAAAGATACCAAGCCGTTGAACTGTGCCGGTGGTACATACAGCAGTCGGTCTGGACCGTTGGTGCGCACCAGCCCCGTATCGGGCTGCTGAACAATCTGAATCTGATGGTTGGAGGACGGTAGAAGGTCATTTTGCAATACATCGAACTGGAAAACCTGTCCATGGATTTCCTGATCGTATGAAAAGCGATCGTCTTCTGCTTGAGGTGCTTCCAATCGAACAATCTCCAAGGTGTCCGTATCGTAGTTGGGGCAGATGTCGGTGGACAGCGTCCAATAGAGTAGGTTGGAGCCATATGCCAAGCCACTGACCACTGCCTCGGGTACATCATCCTGGCTGAGTTGATAATCCTGATTGGGGGCGAAACGCCACTTTCCGCGGGTTCCTTGGGGTAGGTTAGCCTCCAAGAGGGCCTCGGATTCACAAGCTTCCTGTTCAAAGCCTGCATCGGCGAAACCCAATAGGAATGGGTCTTCAACCTCCAAATTCAAATAGACGCTACTGTCGCAGCCGTTCATAGAGGCCGCAGATAATACCAGTCGATAAGTGCCGCCTTGGGTATAGCTTTCGCCTTGAAAATCGAAGCTTTCGCCCTGGCAAATGCTTTGAGACAATTCGCTGGAGGCTTCCGGGAAAAAGTCGAGTTGCACTGCTACGGTAGAATCGCAGCCAAAAACGCTGGCCAGGGGAAGTACCACACGGCCACTGGGTCGGGAGCGATCGAACACCTCCCCGTTGAGGCTCCATTGGGCGCCCTCGCAAATGGTTTGCTCCAAGCTAGCTGTCGCAGGTGCATAAAAATCTATAGATACTTGTACGATGGAATCACAGCCCCATTGGTTGGCATTGTCCAAGATGACCACGCCTTGCTCCCGTTGTGCGTTGAAGGTCTCCCCAAAGAGTTCGATGCTTTCACCGTCGCAGAGCGTCCTAGCAAAATTGCCTTCGGTCGCCTCCCGAAATTCTAGGCTGATGTTGATTACCGAATCACAACCATTGGCTGCTTGCCCTCGCAGAATTTCCCGACCAAACGGACGATTTTCATCGTATAGGCTGCCATTTAACAAAAGGGATTCACCCCGGCAAAGAACCGGCGAATAGTCTGCCGCCGCATTAGGCAGAAAGTCCAGTTGAATTTGGACAATCGAGTCACAGCCGTTGCTTCCTGCATTGACCAATCTCTCCGTCCCTGTCGGACGAGCAATATTGTATAGGTTGCCATTGACTTCCCGCGATTCAGAAGCGCAAAGGGTTTCGGTTAGCAAAAAGGTCGCTGGTTCTAACAGCTCTAAATCTACCACGACAAAAGAATCGCAGCCATATATGCTGGCATTTGTCAATGTCTCAAATCCCTTCAGTCGGTTTTCATCATAGGTTTGTCCATTGACTTGGATGGTTTCGCCCGGGCAGATGAATTGTTGCAGTGTACCCTCTGCTTCTTCCCGAAAACGCAATTGTACTTCAACGATGGAATCGCAACCGCTTTGTGCGCCACCCGTTAGCAGCACCTGTCCATTGGGGTTGCTTTCATCGAAAAGGGTACCACCCACCAATAGGCTGCTTCCCTTGCAGAGGTCTCGTTCCAACTGCTCGACAACAGACTGTCGGAAACTCAGATTAATAATCACGGTCGAATCACAGCCTAAAATACTGCCGTTTGAAATCACCTCAACGCCACTGGGGTTGTCTTCATCATAAGTCGTTCCGTTGATTTCCAGCCTACTACCTTCGCAAAGTGTCGTGCTGAGGTTTCCTGCTACCATCTGCGGATAGTGGAGAATGATGTCTACAATAGAATCACAACCATTTTGAGCGCCGCCATTGATGATTTCCGTGCCGCTGAAATTATTTTCATCATAGGTCGTACCATTGAGTACGCGCACTTCTCCTGGGCAGAGTGTCTCCTCAAGGCGGAAGTTGACAGCCCGATTAAAATCCAGCTGGATTTGCACGGTCGAGTCACAGCCGTTGACAGAAGCATTGTCAAGTACTTCCTGACCATTGGGCTGACTTTCGTCGTAGCGTTGGCCATTGACCAGCACAAATTCTCCTTCGCAGAGTGTTTGTTGAAGGATACCGGCGGCGGCTGGATAAAAAGAAAGGTTGATCTGCACCAAAGAGTCGCAACCATTGGCGGTAGCAGCCTTGAATAGTTCGTTGCCAGTTGGATTGGACTGGTTGTACGTTCGGCCATTGACGATGAGTTGTTCATCTTGGCAAAGAGTTGCTTGTAGCACATTGGTGACGAGGGCATCAAAGGACAGTTGAATTTGAACGCTGGAATCGCAGCCATTGACAGAGGCGTTGGGTAAAACAATTGTTCCGCTTGGATTGCTTTGATCGAAGACCACACCACCTAATTGGATGGAGGCTCCTTCACACAAGGTGGACGTAAATGTGCCGTTGGCGGCAGGATGAAAGGACAGGTCAATAAAAACAGTAGAGTCGCAACCTGATTTTGTGGCTGCTGGAAAAACTTCTGTACCGCTGCTGCGCGCTTCATCATAGGTTGTTCCATTTACCTGGATGCTTTCTCCCGGGCAAAGGGTTTGCTGTACATTGGAGCTGACTGTGGTGGCAAAGGATAGTTGTACTTGCACAATGGAATCGCAACCATTGGTGGCTCCGTTGGCAATGCGCTCAGTGCCGGTCGGCTGACTTTCATCGTAGCGTTGGCCATTGACGAGCAGGAAATCACCACTACAAAGCTGTTGTTCCAATAGGCTGGTAACGGCGGATTCAAAGAGCAGATTGATGCTCACCAAGGAGTCACAGCCAAATTGACTGGCGCCCGTGAGCGTCTCGGTGCCGTTGGGATTGCTTTGGTCGTAGGTCGTGCCATTGATGACAAAACTGCTGCCTTCGCAGAAAGTACCTGTAAATTGGCCATTGGCAGCCGGGTAGAAACCCAGGTTGACCTCTACAATAGAATCGCAACCACTAACGGCACCGTTGGATATTAAAACTTCGCCATTGGGACGGCCCTCATCAAATATTTGGCCTTGTACATCTATATCTTGACCGGGGCAAAGCGTCAGCGACAAATTGCCTCGGATGGCTGCCTGAAATAACAGATTCACTTCTACCGTAGAATCACAGCCGCTGGCTGCTTGATTGGACAGCACCACTGTACCGCTGGGACGACTTTCATTAAACACACTTCCACCGACGCTCAGGCTCTGGCCTTCGCAAAGGGTTAAATTCAAGCTGCTGTCGGCGTTCGGTGCAAATTGTAAGGCAACTTGAATGACAGAGTCGCAGCCGTAGCGATCTTGGCCGCTGAGGGTCTGTGTACCGCTGGGATTGGTGGCGTTGTAAGTGATGCCATTGATGATTCTTTCGTCTCCATCGCAAAGCGTCTCCACTACCTGATTGACAGAGGTGCCACAGACGATCTGTAAGGTCCGGCCGCGGCTGTAGAGGGTTAGAGCTGATGCGCGTGGATTGGTGATGATACAAGTATACCGCCCAGCGTCCGACCAGTCGATGGCCGGAAATACCAAGGTATTGCTATTAGAAGGTGGACCAAAAGGTAGGCCGTCTTTGTACCATTGATATTCGTTGTCGGAGATGCCAGCATCAATTCCAAGGTCGATTTCATAATAAGTACCCGTTGCGACTGTTTCGACACTTTCTATGAAGACAGAATCCTGTGGGGTGTAATTATTACCGAGTGCAAAGCCCAAGTTGGGGATGATGTCGTCAAAGGTCAGCTTATTGTTGTAAATATTGAAGCGATTTCTTTGCAGGTTGAGGGCAGAAAGGTCGGGCAGACTGTCGATGCCATTGTTGAAAAAGTCGATACCAAAAAGGTTGTTCAAGCTGGCAAAACCAGGAGGAATGGGACCACTGAGTTGGTTGTTGTCCAAGTAGACGGTTTGCAGGCGCGTCAAATTGGAGTAGGAATCCGGTATGGTACCTGTAAAATTATTATCGTCCAAAAATAAGATGGTGAGCGTCGTTAGGTTGCCGATTTCTTCCGGCAGGTTTCCGGAAAGTGAATTGTTATCGATTTGCAAATACTCTAGTTGGGAGAAGTTACCGATTTCTGGCGGTAGTGTACCCACTAGGCCATTGCTGTTGAGGTGCATTTCAACCACGTAACCATCTGCATTCAGGTTGATACCATACCAATCACAAACGGGCGTTCTGAGGTCCCATTGGCGGGTCCAAAAAGGGCCGTTCGTCGATCGATGAATCTCGATAAGTGCCAGGGAGTCAACAGTTTGACAGGCTACAACCGAAGAGGAAGGAGAAGGGGAATGTTCTGTTGCATCTTTATTGGACCAGCTACCAAAAAAGAGGGCAGCCAGAAACAGTACAAAAGCTGAGTAGTGATTCTTTTGATATTTCATTTCATGGGATCGTGTAAACAACAAGCGATCAGACGCTATGTAGTTGCAAAGCAAATACAGGGCCTGGTTCTCTAGCGATTAAATGGTTTTAGGGATGCAGGATCGACTATAGAACTACTAGGATGCGGACATCGCATCGTCTGCTTCTACAAGAAGGACTATGTAGTTTTGTTTACTTGAAATTTTGATGCAATCAGGTAGGAGGTGACTCCTGTGAAGGCAAAGATACAGTATTTTAAGCATTAAGTGAAGGGGCAAACGAATGGAAATGAAATTAATAATATGTTTTTTTGATATTTCGGCCATTGTTATTCATATTGACAAAAAGATTAATTGTAATTGCGCTATTTTCCATATTTTTAAGTAAATACAATTCCCATAATACCAATTTGCCATGATCCTCAGAAAAAATATTCTTCTGTTTTTGTTTTCCTTATTGCTTTGCAATGGGCTATTTGCACAGTCTGAAGTCGTCCCTGAGCTGGTCGCATCGGGCTACGCATCTCCTGTTGATATTGCCGAAGCGGGAGACGACCGTTTGTTTGTCGTAGAGCAAGAAGGATTTATTCGCATCTTGAAAACAGATGGAACCAAGGTCGCCGATCCTTTTCTGGACCTTCGGGACAGAGTCCATGTTGGCGGTACGGAACAAGGGTTGCTCGGACTGGCTTTTCATCCGGATTATGAATCGAATCCATACTTTTTTGTCCACTACATTGTCGATGTTGGCAACAGTGGTACCTCTCGCATCAGTCGGTTTCAGGCCGATCCCCAAGACCCTAATAAGGCGCTCAAGGAGAGTGAAAAGATTATTTTAGAATTGGCACAGCCGTTTAGGAACCACAATGGTGGGGGAGTAGCCTTTGGACCGGATGGCTATCTCTACATTGGCTTTGGTGATGGTGGTGACCGGGGTGATCCACTCGACTATGCGCAAGACCCGCTGATCTGGCACGGTAAGATGCTGCGTATTGACATTGATACGGAAGAGCCATATGCCATTCCGCCGGACAATCCCTTTGAGGGAACCGACTTTGAGCTGGACGAGATATGGGCCTTTGGGCTTCGCAATCCTTGGCGTTTCAGCTTTGACCGGCTTACTGGCGATATGTGGATAGCAGACGTTGGGCAGAATGCGCGGGAAGAGATCGATTTTCAACCGGCCAATAGTACAGGGGGCGAAAATTATGGATGGGATTGCCGAGAAGGAGAGTTGCCTTATTCTAGCCCGGCCGATGAGTGTGCCGATGAGCCAACGGTGATTGAGCCAGTCCATACCTACAAGGTTTCCAGCAATTGCAATTCTGTTACTGGCGGCTATGTCTATAGAGGTTGTCGGTATCCGGAGATGTATGGCCGTTACTTCTATGCTGAGTTTTGCCAAGGCTACATCTGGTCACTTCGTCCGGATGGCAGTGGTGGATGGATCAACGACGAGCATTTCCGGCGTTTGAACTACGACATCAGTACCTTTGGGGAGGATGTCGAGGGAGAGCTGTATGTAGCTCGTTGGCGGACGGGAGACATTTACCGACTCACCATGGGCGATGCGCTCGCCGTGCCTGACATCAACCAAAACGGCAGTATCCTTTCTGTCGTAGATACTTTCAGTGCCTACCAATGGTACCAAGACGGAGCGCCCATCGCAGGTGCCACAATGGCCAGCTACACTGCTGCCGTCAGTGGTGATTATACCTTAGTGGTTACCTATGACAACGGCTGTACATTCGAAACGGCAACGGTCAATGTGCTTGTCACTTCAGTGGATGCGGTGGATGGTGTGGTGCTGTTGGGCCTACAGCCGAATCCGAGCAACGGTCGCTTTGATCTGCAGCTGGACTTGCCGGAATTTCGTCGGTTTGGCCTGCAGTTGGTCGATATCCATGGGCGGACGCTTTTGGAGGAGCAGCACAGCGGACAGGGTTCCTGGCAGCGAAGCCTTCAACTAGGTCATCTGCCCGATGGCTTGTACTACTTACGCGTCCAAACTGCGGAAGGTTATTTTAGTCGGAGCTTGTTAAAGCTGAGCAATTGAGTCGTTTGATGGTCGGCTGTTTGCTGAAATAAGGTAGAACTTCGCAACGGAAGTGGCACTTTTTGTGTTACATTAATAATACAAACAAACTTTTGTAGTCCTATACCTGCCCGGTATTTTTAACCTTTACAAGACTTCGCTCTTGTAGCTGAAAAGCCATGTAAAATGAAAACGAATTTGTGCTTACTGACCATTCTTTGCTTTACGGTGGTAGGTAGTGTGCAGGCGCAACAGTTGATAGAGGGGCAGGTAAACGATCTTCGCACTGGCCAGCCGATCGCAGGTGTCAACATCAATTTATTGGGAAGTGAACTGGGAACGACCACCGATGCCAATGGGTTGTTCACGCTAAACATCCCATCTTTTCCAGCGGCATTACAAATCTCACATATTGGATATCGATCTTCTACCCTTGAGTTGAGTAGTCCGACGGATACCTTTCAGTTGGTCTTTTTGGTTTCAAAGGTCAACGTATTGGAAGAAGTCGTGGTATCATCTAGTAGCGAAGCGACGCCGCTATCGGACGAGCGAGAATGCTCTATTTTAGATTTTGAAATCACCGATCAGCACCTGTACTGGATAGAGCATTATGGTACTTTTTCGGATAAGTATTTGGTTAAGGCTGATTTAGAAGGACAGAAACTGGATTCTTTTCGATTGCAAAAAATGCGAAAAGTACAAGGCTTGTATAGGAGTTGCAATCAGGTCGTTTATTTGCAGACGCAATCCAAAGTGTACGAAATTGGATCATCAGAAGGTGAGCTGGACCTTGTCGATTTTGTATCCGTAGATACCTTCGAAAATTTTATCAAACCTTGTAAGCTTTTGCAGGACAACAGTATTTATTATCTGTTCAGCAGTTCGAGTGGCATGATCAAAAAAGTCAGTCGCTACGACTTGGCATCTTCCTCTGCTGAGTTGCTCAAAACGATTGCCGATGAAAGACATTTGGCTCAACTGAGAGAAGATGTCGGATATATGAGAAGTGGACAACGCGTCAGCAGCATGGAGGCCAATAATTTTGTTGAAAACGGCATTTACCGCCACCACCAGCAAGACAGCGATTTTCTACTGCAGGTCTATTACAAATCCAAAGTACCCGTTTATCTCTATGGCATTTCCAATGAAGTTGTGTTGGTGAATAATCCGGAGCAGCGTATTGAATTTTACGATGTCAACGAGTTGATCAAAACGGTGGCGATTGAATATCCGACAGATAAAAAATGGTTGAAGCGCGTTTTGTGGGATGCCAAGACAAAGAGCCTTTATACCCTGTTTAAAAATACTAAAGGTATTCAAGTGCATCGGGTTGACTTGCAGTCTGGACAAACCATGCCAGTCTTTCAAGTCGATACAAATCCAGGTCAGTACGAAGAGATCGAAATTCAGAATGACTATATTTACTTTCTCAAAGACGGTGGTAAGAACCAATCGAGAAACGAGCTACTGAAGCAGCGACTCAATTAATCAATTCTCTCCAAATTGAATATGTAGCAACTACTTTTGTGCGTTGTTTCACTGTAGAAAAAACGCTGCATTTATGCCTTGTCCATTACCAGGCGATTGCTACTCTATTTTGACAAAGCGCTTTGCCTGCTGCCGACCATTGGCTCCTGGCAACCGCAAAAGATACATGCCTTCTCCTAGCTCTGTTACATCCACTTGCAACTGTTGGAAGCCTACTTCTGCTTGAAAAGGTATTGAGCGCAAAAGCAAACCTTTGGCATCGTAAATTTGCAAGACATGCTTCCGTGCCTGCGTACTTTGAAGACTGACTGTTAAGTGATTTCTCGCTGGGCTTGGAAACAATTGGAGCAAAGCCGTTCCTGTCGTTTTGCTTGATCTCTGGTCTGCCAGTCCCAGTCGGGACGTGGCGCTATTGGTCAGATCAATGCTTGCACTTGCTTGATCGTTGGCAGGATTCACGTCTGTCTGATCGAGGCTTTCGACGAAGGCCATCAGGCTGGTTTCGGGCGCAGCGGCGGAGAGTACGAACAATTCGAGGTTCATCGTACGTGCGCCACCTGCGGGTAGGTCTCCCAGATACCATCTGCCCTCCCAGGAATTGTAGGTCGGATCGGTTTGGCTGACAAATGCCAGTCGCTTGGGAGATTCCTGTGCGCCATGGTCGAAATCGATGACGATCCCTGTGGCGTCTTCCGTACCAGCATTGCGAACCGTCAAAGTATACAGAACATTCTGGAAAACGGCTGGCCGTTCATCGTCCACAGAAAGACTGACTTCAAGGTCTACGCCACTGGGTCCTTGGCAGTCGGTTCCCACCGCCGTGAGCGCTCCGTTTAGTATCCCATAAGCCAAGGCCGTTTGGCCATTTCGAGTCGCATAATTAAAATCGATGTAAGGAATTTTCAAGAAGGTTGTATCCGGCCCAGGATTGTACAACTCGACATCGATGAAGGGTGGCGTAGAGTCTTGTAAAGCAAAAGGCAACGCAAAGCTGTATCCCATCTGGAAGGGTTCTGGAAGTATTCCTTGAAAACTTCTGGACAGCACCGTCGGTAAGCGATCAACGGCTATTCGAAAGAATCCATAACTCGGGCTGCGTTGAAAACCATCTTTGGAGAGTTGAAAAAATTGTTCCCCGCGCGTACTGCCTTTTTGTCCAAATCGTCCCAGACTTACCTCTGCCAGTAAATCACCACAGGGCGTTTCCGTAACGCTTCGAATGGAGGTAGCACCAAACGAACTGGAAATACTTGTTGTCAAATCATTGCTGACCTTTGCAAAGACTAGGGTAGGAGTGGAAACCAATAAGTTGACAAAGGTGGTGTAAGCAATACCAGCCTCTCCATTGTCTAATGCGATCAAATAGTTGATTTGATTATTGGAATTGGCAGGGACCGATGAGCTGGTGGATATCACGGTCGAATCTATTAAATTGAGATTCCCATCTGTTTTGACCAGCCTTAATTCCACCGTGAAAGGAAAGTTGAGGATTGTCTGAAATCTGCCACCCAAAAGGAAGTTGCCATCACTCAGTCGAGTAGCTGCAGAGATGGTTGGGAGGATGTCTAATACGTTTTGTGGAATGGCTTTTTGAAACAACACTTGTCCGCTAGCATCTTGGTAAATCAACTCGCTATTTTCAATCAATGTGCTGTCAAAGGCGTAAGCGCCCAAGGAGCTGATGTCTAAAATATTGCCATCTTGTGCCAGGTCGTATTGAAAGGCTTCCTGTTCGTCCTGAATGAAAAGTCGGGTAACATCGCCAATGGTTTCCGAGCAAAGTATCCTATCACCACCCAATGCAACAGCGCAGTCAGGCGTCGGCTCTGCCAGAACGGTAAAGGCTTGGGAAAGGATGTTGTTGTCTTCGTTGGGTTCGGCGAAAAGTTCGTCTCGGTCGATTTTCAAGATGAGAAAGTAATCGCCAGGTACGACGCCCTTTAGCGAGAACTGAGCAGCCCGGTCGTCTTGCATGGCATCTGGAAGAGAAGTACTGTATTTTAGGAATCCCACTTCCAAATCATCTGGGCTGATGGCATTGTCGGTCGACAGGAAAATACCTACAAAGGTTTGGCTGAATACCGTAGAATTGCCCAACTTGGCCAGGTCTACCGTCAGGTCGATGGTGGCGCTGGAAAGGCCACTGGCTGGGGCTTGAAGGTCAGACAAGGCATAGTCGATCCTATCGGGTTCTTCGGGACTTACTTCAAAAGCCTGAATCACCAAATTATTTGCTTCGTCGGATTCATCGATGTTGTCACCGGAGTCGATTTTTGCAATTAGAAAATAGTTGCCAGCTGCGATGCCATTGGTTGTAAAAAAGGATTCTGATGCGGGCAAGGTGAATCTCTCGCTGGGCTGCAAGGCAATGGAGAGCGTCCGAAATACTTCCTCATCCGCCGGATCGAGGAGCCCATTGTCGGACAAAAATAAAGAGACATTGAAAAAAGAACTGTTGATGTTTCCGTCGTTTTGGATGCTCAGCGTAAAGTTTACCCGGCTGTTGGTCATTTCAGAAGTCGGTGCCGACAATTGTGGGATGAGCAAGTCGATGAAAGAGCTGCCGCTTCCTACGCCCTGCCGTAAGCTCCCTTCGTCGTCTTCCTGTGGGACAGAGGCACAATCGTAGTTATTGGGGGCCGAATCGGGGTCGCCTGGCAGAGCGGAAACCACTTGTACGCAAGGGTCGGCATCGGGGTCCAAGGTAAAGACATCGATTTCCAGGCTGGCCGTTTCTCCGACTTCCAAGCCGTTCAACTGCCACCTGGGCTCATTGTTTTCAATGACGAGATTGCCATTGTTCAAAATCGGGCGGCCATTGCCAGCAACAACATAGTCGGGAGAGGCAGGAATGTGAATCTCGGCACTTTGTAATCTATCCGGCCCCTTGTTGGTGACAGTCGTTTGAAGGCGGATGGTTTGGAAGGCGGCGGGATTGGCGTTGTTGGCAGAGATGGAGAGTTCGAGGTCTGCTCCTGTTCCGGCGGGGGCTGGCTCAACAGTGAAGAGCGTGGAAACGAGGTTGTTGTTTTCGTTGGACTCGGTGATGTCGTTGTCACGGTCTACGACGATTAGTAAAAAGTATGTTTTAGGGGCAACACCTGCCAAATTGAAGGCGCCGGGGACATTTCTAATAAAGCTCAGTGGCGCAAAATTTCCGGTTGGAATTTCGCCTACGTCGATGTCGTCTGCGCTGAGGCTAGGGTCGGTTGATAAAAAAAGCCCTATTTCAAAATTGTCTGTAGCCGCCCCTCGCCCTTCGTTCTTGAGGTCTACGGTAAAGTTGACGATGCTGTTGGTCACACCCCTGGCAGGTGGGTTGAAATTGCTGCTTAGCAAATCCGGTAAATCCTGTGGTGTATTGCCAGCGATGTTCAAGCTGTAGTCCTCCACCTCCCCTCTGTCAGGATCGTCACAGGCTTGGGCGAAGCCTTCTTTGGCCAAAATGATCCGTAGCCGGGTAGTGCCGCTTTCAGCTGTCGCCGGAATGTCAAAACGCCCTGCCACTGTCTGCGCATTGACTTCTTGCCGGAGGACATTTTCACCCGTATCTGTAAAATCACCGTCTTGGTTGAAATCAATAAAAACGCTCCAAAAGCCCGCCGGTGTGGTACCGCTGCGACCAGAGGAAAAAGAAAATTCGATCGAATTGCCCTTTGCCACAGAGGGAGCATTCAAGTCTGTGAAATTGGAATAGCCCGCCGTATTAAAATCACGGGATTTACCGTTGTTTTCATTGCTTAGGTCGCCAATTTGAACGCTTTCGATCCATTCTTCCCAAGGAAAATCAGATTGCGAAGGACAGTAACTTTGGGCATCCGTATTCAGCACACAAGCCAGTAAAAAGGCGAATACTACGAG
>JBCCSZ010000137.1:0-19541 GCA_039199225.1 Bacteroidota bacterium | reverse complement strand
GTTGAAGTCGTATTCATAAAAGGGGGACACTTCGTCTGAAAAATCGCCGTTTCCAAAATCCCACTCGTAAAAGCGAGCGTCCATCGATCGGTTGATGAATTGTATTTTTCCATCTGTCGAATCCCTGAAGGTAAAGGAGGCAATCGGAGAAGGCAAGACCGTCACAGCATTGGCAAGGCTCAAGGTATCAAAGCAGAGGTTGTTGTAGTTGGCAATCAACTCTACCGCATAGTTACCGGCAGCCGGATAGGTATATGTAGGGTTCAGGTCGGTTGAGATTGTATCGCCAAAGTTCCACAGCCAGCCGTTGGCGTCGAGGGTATTGTTGACAAAGTTGACCGTTGCTGGTTCGCAGCCTACATATTGCTGAGGCCCAAAATCGACCTTCGGTTGTAAGTTGACGGAGATCAATTGGTTCATGGTATCTCTGCAGGAAAAAGCACTTGTGACAATCAAGGATACATTGTACTCCCCTGGGTTTTGATAAACAATTGACGGCTCTGTCAGAATGGAACTCATGCCATTGCCGAAGTCCCACAAGTAGTCATTGGCACCTTGGGAAAAGTTGAAGGTTTCAAGCGTATCTGGCAATCCACAAACCAACTCTTCGGAAAGATCAAAATTACTCAATGGTTTGGGATGTACGGTGATGGTCAAGGTATCTGTATCGGATGGACAGTTGTTTGAATTGTTGGCTGTTAAGACCAAGGTGTAGGTCCCATCGTCGAGGTAGGTGTGATTCAAGTTGGAGGATGTTGAATTGACGTTTCCATCTCCGAGATTCCATACAAAGCTGTCTGAATAATTGGAGCCATTGACAAAGTTAAAGGTGGCAGGCTGGCAGCCATCGGTGGCATCGGCAAGAATATTGGCTGCTGGCTGTCCCAGGACCGTCAGATTCTGGCGGGCCGTATCCAGGCAGCCAAACTGATTTTGAGCAATCAAACTAATGGTATAGACGCCGGTATCACTGTACAAAGTGAAAGGCTCAAACAAAGTGGAGGTCAGACCATTTCCAAAAGCCCACACATAATCTGTCGCACCAATCGAGTTGTTGTTCATAAATATGGAATCCCTAAATCCACAAACCTCCTCTTCATTCAACGAAAAAGCACTCTCCGGAAGCGGATTGGCTGTAATGGCCATGGTCGTAGTATCACTGGGACATCCATTGGAATTCATGGCAACCAACGTAGCCACAAAATTGCCTGCCAGATCATAGGAGTAGGTCGGGTTGACTTCTGTGCTGGTGTTGTTGTTCTCGCCAAAATCCCAGAAAAATTCATCGGCAAATTGAGAAGCATTTCCAAAAGAAACTTCCAGAGGGATACATCCTTCGTAAACACTGGTAGGCGTGGCAGCAAGGGGCGTAGCCAAAATAAAGACATCATTCCTAACGGTATCCCGACAACCAAATCCATTTTCTGCAATCAACTCAATGGCCAAGCGACCTGTATCGACCACCATTTGGCTGGGTTCAAACGACTCGATCTGCGCCGCCGCCCCAAAGGTCCAGTAATATTGATTGGCTCCCACGCTTGTATTGACCGTCTCGATCAGGTCGACACCACTGCAATATTCTGTATCGTTGGTCAAAAAACCAGCCTCCGGTACTTCGTGTACAATGATGTTGACAACGCTCGTATCTGCAAAACAGCCAAACGTATCTCTTCCAATCAGCGTTACTTCATAGGTACCCGGATCGTTAAAAACCTGGTTTTGTGGACTGACGTCCGAGCTGACTTCTCCATTTCCAAAATCCCACTCAAAAAAGGTAGCTCCCACGCTCGTATTTTCAAAATCAATGGAAAGTGGCGCACAACCATTAAAGCTCGATGGAACGAAAGAAATATCGGGATTGCCCAAGACCGTTACAATGCTTTGAAAGCTTGCCGGACAATTGTTCAGACTGGAATAGCCAGTAAGCTCCACCACATAATCGCCTTCCTCATTGAAAATGTGGGTGGGCGAATCCAAGAGCGAAGTGGCACCATCTCCAAAGCTCCACTCGCTGGCCGTGATGGCTACAGAAGTATTTTCGAATTGAATATCCTGCCCAACACAAACATAGGCAACATGCGTAAAACTGACCTCGGGCGCCGGAAAGACCTCAATCTGAATGGAATCGACATCGGTCCCACAGTTGGAGGCAAATTGATAAACGGTAAATATGCCCGCCGTATCAAAGGTATGTATCGTATTGGCTTCCGAAGAGCCGTTGCCATCGCCAAAGTCCCAGCTGATGGTAGCACCAGGAGTAGAAAAATTTGAAAACCTGACCGTCAGTGGCTGGCAGCCCGAGGTGGTATCAACCGACAAAAAGGCATCCACATCTGGCGGAAAAACGGTGATTTGCTTGGAAAGGGTATCATCACCACAAAAGTTTTCGGCCACCAAGGTTATGGTGTACACAGTGATGGCCGTATCCGAAGTGGTAAATTCTTGATTCACCAGCGTACTGTCCTCTCCTACCAGAACCCCATCCACATACCATTTATAACTTTCCGGTTTGCCCAGGGAAACATTGGAAATTTCTACTTCGGCCGGTGAGCAAAAATCATCGGCATCCGTCCCAAAGATCGCAATGGGCTGTGGAAATACCTTCACCGAGTCCAAGTACTCTACAGTTCCACAAGCATTGGTGACAGCTAGGTTGATGTAGTAAGTCGTATCGAAATTGCCTTGTTCAAAAACAATGGCCGGAGGAGATTGCTCTGTGCTGGTTTGACCATTTCCAAAATCCCAGAGGTAAGAAATATTCGTACCGGAACTCTGATTGCTAAACGCCACCTCCAAAGGTGCGCACCCTTCTTCCAGATCGGTATCGAAGGCAGCAACAGGAGGCTCTTCAACAGTGATGGACAACAGGGTCGTATCAGCACAATTTTCATTGGCACAGGATTCAACAATCAGCGTGATGGTGTAATTGCCAATTTCATTGTAAACGTGGGTAGGTGTTTCCAGGGTCGAAGTATTGGCAGCCCCACTGAGCGGATCGCCAAAGTTCCACGAAAAGGTGCAAGCATTGATCGATCGATTTTCAATGTCGAGTTCTTCACCGATACAAGTCGTTCCATTGATTTGAAAATCCGCCACCGGCAAAGCATCGATGGTAATATTGAGCTCATCGCATTCCGTACAGTCAATATTTTGGTCTTCGATGCAGTAGGTCAGTGTGTAGGTGCTATCGGCTGTTAGCAAAGAAGGATCAAAAAGGCCGTTTGGATCAAGGAGGCCGGGGCCGCTCCAACTACCATTATTGGGACTTCCAGACAATTGAAATGAACCTACGCCCTCACAAATTCTTATATCTCTCCCAGCACTAACATTGCTCAGGTCGATAATTTCTATGACCACTTCGTCTTGCACTTCACAGGAGGTATTTTCGCCAAAGATGTATTGATACGTATGCTGCCCCCCACCTGCTAAATTCAGGTCGAGCAAACCACTTGTCGTGTTCAGGCCGTTGCCAGGGCCGTTGATTTCTTGCCAAACGCCCGGGCCGGGATCTCCTTGTAATTGGTAGGTGGCAGCACTGATGCACAATGTTGTGTCGACACCTGCATCAGCTGTCTGAATCGGAATGATCTCAATGATTAAGCTGTCTCTGATTTGGCAGGCGACCAAGCTGTAGTCGATGTAGACCGTATAAGTTCCCTGACCACTGGCGCCGGCTTGGCTGCTGTTGAAAATGCCTTGTTGTGCGTCGACAATCCCAGGGCCGCTCCATTGAATGGTTCCATTACTGGGGTCTACATCAAAAACGATCAGATTGAGTGGCAGGGCAATGTCTTCATCCGTTTCACAAAAGGTGATGGCGTCGTCCATTTCCAGTTCGGGTAAACCCTCGACCGTCACGACACTGCTTTTGAAAATCTCACACTGATTATTGTCGACAAATAGGTATTCCAAATCGTAAGTTCCTGGCGATAAGCCGCTGGGGTCAAAAACGCCGTCGGCAGATACGCCCGTACCGCTCCACTGTCCGCCGCTCGGATCGGCCGTCAAGGCGTAAGGCTCACTGTCCGTACAAAGGACCACATCGCTTTCAATATTGACAGCTTGGGAAGCCAGTACTTCGACAATGATGGATTCAGAAGCCGTACAGACCTCCCGTTCGAAAGTGTAGGTCAGGGTAATGGGAACGCCTGTCGAGGGAACGGAAGGATCAAAGATGCTGTCCTGCTCCACACCCTCCCCGGTCCAGACCCCGCCCTTGGGGCTGGCCTCCAACACAAACGGACTAGAGGTGCTGCACAAGGGCGTCGGTAAGGGAGTGATGTCGATGCTGTCTAAGCGTTGTATTTCAATGATGGATGTGTCGGTGAGCGCTCCGCAGCCTCCATCGGATAATTTTACGACCAGCAGATGTTCCCCTTCGCCAGTGTAAGTAATGGTCGGTGCTGTATTTTGATTAAAGGTTTGGGCGATGGTTCGGTCGGGAAGGATGTGTTCCCAGCTGACACTGCCAAAGGTACCTCCGATTGCGGTGATATGGGCAATCGTAATCTCATCGCATACCGGATCAATGTCCTCGATGTCGGCTTCCGGCCCTTCCAGTACTTCTATTGATAGGGTTCCTGGCGAGAGGCAGTCGGAATTCACTGGGGTATAGGTCAAATTCAATGTGCCGGAGGCGGCCGAGGGGTCGAGCAATCCGTTGATGGTTACGTGGGGCGAACCGGTCCAGGCGGCTCCGGCCGGCATCAGCTGAATGGGATCGTCTGTATTGCAAAGGGTTGTCGGATTGTTGGAAAGATCGACCTGCCCTGGGGCTTGGATGGTAAATACTTCCACATCCGAATCCTCCATACAAGGACCTCCATCGATCGTCACCGTAGCTGTAATGGTCCCTTCTTCGGTAAATGTAATGGAGGGATTGTCCAAATTTGAGCGGGCCACGACCATGCCATCCTCATCGGTAAATACCCAACTGATGCCTTGATTGGTGCCGGTGTAGCCGACGAGGGTGTTGTCAAAAACAACGGTCACGCTGCCGTTGTCCAAGCACTGGAAGCCAGGATTGTTCAAAAAAATGTTGGGCGCTTCAAAGACGCGAATGGTATCCAACCAGGTGTCAGGGCCACAGACATTTTCCACTAGGAGTTCGACAATGTAGGTACCCGTATCTGTAAATTGTATTTGCGTATCCCAAGTCGCTTGATTGTAAAAGGTGGTGTCGTTTCCAATGATCCTGTTCTTGTAAAACCATCCATTTCTGGGGGATACAGACCATTCGTAGTTGCTGATGGCATTGCCAAGAATGTTTTGCGACTGATTTTCGAAGAACACTTCCAAGGGCAAGCAACCCGTCGTAGGATTGGCGATCACGTTTACCTCAGCATCGGGCTCTTCCACTACTTTCACATCCCGGACCGTGACATTGTCTCCACACTCGTTGCTAACCGTCAATGTCACCTGATAATCTCCGGCGCGTAGATAGGTGTGGGAAGGGTTTTCCAGGTTGCTGGTTGATCCGTCGCCAAATGCCCAGCTATATTCATCTGCATTACAAGAATTATTGTCAAAATCTACTGCTTCTCTTACGCAAACCTCTGGCTCTACATCAAAAATGGCTCTTGGCTTGTAGCGGACGGCAACCGGAGCGGTCTGGAAGTGGCAACTGGTTCCCTCTGCGCAGCTACGCGTGATTTCAAGGGTAATGCGATAAACTTCCTGGTTGGGTCCCGAGCATCCATCGCCGGGTAAGTTGTAGATGTGGGACTGGTTGGAAAAATCTTGCGCATTGGTTACCGAGCCATCGTCCCAAATCCAAACAATTTGATCAATATCCGTCATGGTCGTTTGGGGGTTGACGGTCACTTCGAAGGGTTCTCCTTCACAGACGAAAGTCTTGCCATTGGCCAGTCCCCAATCTGCAATCACGTCATCGCCACAGTCGGTGGTCAAAACGCAATCTTGTGCGTATGCTGTACTCATTGCACAAACTGCCAATAAGATCATTAACCATTGATTCGTCTTCATACTCAATTCGATTTTTTAGTGTTGGAATCCCTGTAAAAAGAAAACTTATTCCAGTCGCGGTCCACTCGCCAAAGCGCTGGACATACGGTGGCATTGGACAGCTTCCCAATGCGGTATTTGGTGACGATCTCAAATACACTACCCGTGTAGGCACCTAGGCCATTGATGTTGACATCATAGCTGAGGCCCAATTCGATGGATTGACTTTCTTTGAAAAATATTTCCATTGTAAAGGCAAAAATGAGGGCGTCTGTAGAATTCAAAAATGTATTGGCCAGGGAATTTCTGTAGTAAACACCCAAGCCTACATTTTTGTAGAGCAAGTCCATGCCCGTGGTGAAGGCGCTGAGGTTGCCTTGAAAATCGAGACCGCCACTCACGACGGGGATGAACCGATTGTCCTTGGGACCAAATTTCATCCTCGGGAAAACGGCACTCCCAGTGATCGAGAGACGCCCATCGAGTTGCGTCCCGGCACTTTGGAGGGACTCCACATCCGTACTACTCAAGAGACTGACCAAGTGGGTATACCCAACCCCAAGGGAAAATTGCTTGCCCTTCCCAAGGGCATCTTTTTCTGAATAGCGATACATAAAGCCTAGGTTAAGCCCAGTCCAAAAAGGCGGGTTGTCTTGAAACTCATCAAAATATTGGGTGTGATTGGAGATGGGCAGAAAATAGTCGTTCCCCTTTGGGTGAAGTTGATCTGAAAAGAGCAATGCGTCCCATTGAAGTGTTTTTCGGGAATAGTACAGTCCAAAGCCCAAGCGAAAATTGTGGATGCCATGCCATTGATCTACGGGAATGACAAAAGAATAGCTGAACCCACCGTATTCTGTTCTCAGATTTGCATCTCCTTCCACATCGTTCATAAAAAATAAGCCAATGCCATTTCGATTGGAAGAAAAAGAATAATCGACCGCAGCAAACTGGGTTCTGAACGTTCCCCATAGAGGCGCAGTACCTTGGATGCTCCCCCACTGCTCCCGCGCCGCACCGGTGATGGTCAAACCACCATTGATGCCCGTAACGGCAGGATTGGTAAAAATTCTGATCTTACCAAATTGGGAAAATACCGGGTCTTGTGCCAATATGCCTTGAGAGAGTATCAAAGACATGCAAAAAAGAAAATAGCTTCGGAACATCTTAATCACATTTTTAAAAAATAAAGGATACAAATTGCCGTACATTCTACCGACCAGCCTCAGTGTTCTATCTGTAAATACTGCGAAGCGCCTCGTTCCACCGGGTCGCTATACGACCTCCGAAACCCATAGGCATCCGCATCGGAAATTGCCAACCATCAGGTATGGAAGTGCCATTCGGTTAGGAAGTTGGACCACCTGAAATGCCGAACACGCTCTTTTTACATACCCATATCTGACGGCTAGACGCCCGATAATCTTTCAGTCATTAAATATTTACGCTGATCTTGATAGATAGTAAGCCACAAACTAAGCGCCTACTGAAACCTCATAAGGTAAGCTATCATCACAAAGTGAATCATCACTCCTGTAATGATGGCATTTTACCAAAGATGAGCATCACACTAAATTATTAGCTGAGATGTACTGGAAGCCAATCAATTGTAAAACGAATTGGCCAAATTTTGTCAATAAGAAATTTACGCACAAAAAATGTTATGGACTGCACTGGCAAGTATTAGACCTGCGCTTGTGTCGAAAATAACAACAGCAAAATAACAAAGAATAAATCACTTTTTGCAACTATTTCTTAGTTAAAAAAATCAAAAAATCTATGCATCATCTCTTTTGTAAAATCAGTTGAATCCATTAAAATTCGGGGAGCAGCATATACACTACGGCAGCTGAGTAGGTGCTTCCTTGACACGGTATTGGTAGGGATTTCTGCCTGGTGCATCTTTTTTGACTTTTGGCAAACGTTCAAACAATCCCGCTGCCAGCATCTTTTTTTGAAATCGACTGCGATCCAACTTCTTGTTTAATATGGACTCGTAAAGTTGGTGTAGCTCAGGCATGGTAAACTCCTTGGGCAGCAAATTGTAGACGACCAACTCCTGCTGTATGTATTCCTTCAGATGGTCTCTAGCCGTCTCGGCAATGGATTTGTGATCCATCCACATGTCCGGCAATTCCTCAAAATCAAACCAGTCATATCCCTGGTAAAGCTCATCGATGATGGGATGGGTATCCGCTATCCGCACCAGGCTGTAGTAGGCCAAAGTCACAAAGCGATTGTTGAACCAAAAGTCCTGCTTCCAAGTCAAACCCAACTTGTCGAAGAAAGCCTTGAACTCGCTGTTGAAAGCTCGATTTTCATCGCCAAAGACCGACAAAAACTTGAGATGGGACTGCTCGATGCCCAAGCGTTCTTTCAAAATTCGCTGGACCGCCGCGTCAACAGACTCCTGGGTACCGATGTATCCACCCGGTAGCAGCCACTTATCTCCAAACTGCGGCAGCAGGCATTTCAGCACATTGTCTTCATAGCCGATAATGACCAAATCAATCGATAAGTTTGGGAGAAAGGCACCCTCTCCCCTTTCCAGGAGTTCATGGTATTTCATAAAAAACTTTTTTGTGTCTTTTTGTCACAAAACATTTATTATATTTGTGTCGAAAGGTCACAAATATAATACAATCGACGATGAAAGTAGTCAAAATAATATTAATCGCTTTGGTAACGCTGATTTTGCTGGTCGGTCTGACAGCCTTTTTCGGTTGGCGATTTGTCAACAAAACGTACCTGGATTTTGAGGGCGACTATCCCGAAAAGCGGGAACTGGAACAACGCACCATCGACGGCCATACCTTCTGGGATCGCAATGGCAACAATGCCTTGGATGTATATGAAGACGACCGACAGCCCATTGAGAAGCGGGTAGCCAATCTACTTTCATTGATGACCATCGAAGAAAAAATCCACCTACTCAAAGGATCGGGCATCGCATCGGCGGCGGGCTTGTTGGAGGCGGGCGAGGGCATTCCGGGGGCCGTTGGCACCATTGTACCGACCCCACGCCTGGGAATCCCGACTGTATATTTATCGGACGGCCCGGCGGGCTTGCGCATACAACCCACTCGACCAGGAGAAGAGCGCACCTATTATTGTACCGCCTTCCCGATCGCCACCATGCTGGCCTCCACCTGGAATGAGGCGCTGGTGCAGGAAGTCGGCCGCAGCATGGGAAAAGAAGCCTTGGAATATGGTTTGGATGTCATTCTCGGCCCGGGCGCCAATATCCACCGCCACCCTTTTTGCGGAAGAAACTTTGAGTATTATTCCGAAGACCCTGTTTTGACTGGAAACATCGGCGCAGCAATGGTCAACGGGATTGAGTCAAACGGCATCGGCACCTCCGTCAAGCATTACGTTGCCAATAATCAGGAAACCGATCGCTTTCTCAACAACACCATCGTTTCCGAGCGCGCCTTGCGAGAAATTTACCTCAAGGGGTTTGAGATCATCATCCAAAAATCTCAGCCTTGGACCGTGATGTCTTCCTACAATAAAATCAATGGTACCTATGCGTCGGAGAACCAATATTTGTTGACAGATGTATTGCGGGATGATTTGCAATTCGAGGGGTTGGTTATGAGCGATTGGTTTGCGGGAAGCGATGCAGCAGCGCAGATCAAGGCCGGCAATGACTTGCTCGAACCCGGGACTAAGAAACAATGGGATGAACTGATCGAGGCCCACGAGAGTGGCCGCCTGACGGTTGAAGATATTGACTTGGCAGCTGGCAGAATTTTAACGCTGGTCTTTCGATCCCATAAGATGAAAAACGAAGCCTTTGGAAACAATCCGGACTTGAAGGCACATGCGAAAGTTACGCGCCAGTCTGCTGCCGAAGGTATCGTATTGTTGAAAAACCGGGGAGCCTTGCCCCTTCGTCCAAAAGCCAATGTCGCGCTCATCGGAGTGACCTCCTATGAATTCATCGCAGGCGGCACGGGCTCCGGCGATGTCAGCGAAGCTTACACCATTTCGCTGGAAGAAGGGCTGACCAATGCCAATTTAACCATCAACGAAGTGGCAAAAAATGCTTTTGATGCCCACAAGGCTGCCAATATCGAATCCTTCAACAAGCCTGAAGGTTTGGAGGCTATGTTCACCCCATACCAGCCACCGGAGTTAATCCTGGATGAAGCAACTCTCAAGCAAATCGCTTTGGATGCAGATGTTGGGATTGTCACCATCGGGAGAAATTCTGGTGAAGGTGGCGACCGAGTGGAAAAAGACGATTTTCTTTTGTCGGAAATGGAAAGGCAAATGATCAAACGCAGCTGCGAAGCTTTTCAGGAGCAGGGCAAAAAAGTCGTTGTCGTTTTGAACATCGGCGGCGTGATTGAAACGGCTTCTTGGGACAGCTTGCCGGATGCGGTTGTACTGGCCTGGCAGGGTGGCCAGGAAGGAGGCAATTCTGTGGCGGACGTTTTAAGTGGTAAAGTTAATCCGAGCGGGAAACTACCGATGACTTTTCCGATTCATCTGAAAGACCATGCTGCTAATGCCAACTTTCCCTTGGAAGGTGTAAGTATAAATGTGACAGATATGATCACAGGCGTCATCTCCGGCCCCAAGGAAAAACCGGAAAGTGAAAAGATTAAAAACAGGGATTACACTGAGTACGAGGAAGGCATTTATGTAGGCTATCGCCATTTTGACAAAAAAGGCATCGACGTGGCCTATCCCTTTGGCTATGGATTGTCTTACACTCGTTTTGCATTCAGCGATGTAGACATTCAGTTGAGGAATGATTCTATTCACATGGCCGTCAATGTTCAAAATACAGGAGAGGTAGCTGGCAAGCAGGTCGTGCAGTTGTACGTTTCCAAACCACAATCTAAGGTCGATCGTCCACTGCAGGAATTGAAAGGCTTTTCAAAAACAGCTTTACTAAACCCTGGTGCTTCAGAAGTGATCAAGATTGTTATGCCCGTTGCGGACTTGCAGTATTGGGACGAGTCAAAAAATGGTTGGATGCTCGAAGAAGGAACGTACGAAATCAAAGTAGCCACTGATTCCAGAGATACCAAGTTTACGGAGACGATCGAAATAGGCGGTAGCGAGTCGCTGGTCAATCAGTAAACTGTTTATGTACCAATCAGTCATGGGGGATCAGAGACTTTTGATGAGGTAAAAAACCAAGTCATCCCCCACTGTTACTTGCTCGCCATAAGATAGCGACCTAGAATTTTTCACCAAGCCATTGCCATCTGGTTTGTAACCTCTGTTGATGTACAGAATTTGTGCTGCACCATAATCTTTGGTGAGGCCAAAGCCAATACCTGCGAATGGCGATACCTTTTTGATTCGGCTTTCCGCCTCTTCCATCAGACGACTTGCGATGCCCTTTCGTTGAAACTTTTTCAGCACATTCAAATCGACCACTTCCGGAATTCCCTTTTCGCGAAATGCGGTGTAGTCTGACTTCCAATGGATGGTTAGATAGCCGGCAAACACACCTTCGAACTCTGCAATGATGACATCTCTAATACCTTGTTCTTGATATTGTACATACAATTGATATTGCGAAACAGCTTTGTTCCAGGATTGCTCCGAAAAAGCTTGGCTTATTTTCACACAATCTTCCAAGGAGATTTTGCGCAGTATAATCTTAGGATTCATTGTTTAATTATTGATTAAAACCATTCAACAAAAAGAAGCTTTTGATGTACCGAATCACCATGAAAAAGCAAAAAAAAGCGAATCTTGAGAAGCTTCGTAATTATTTTTAAATAATTTTTTTTCGTATTTATTCTATCTTTCACATGTAGATATTTTCTCCTATTTGTCATTGGTTTTTGTCTGCACTCCGCGGAGTATTTTGTAAAGCAGCAGCTTATCGAATTGAGAAATCTGACCTTCCTTAAATTAGAGTATTTTGGTCCTTTTACCTTTGAATTAAGCTTCAAATGGGTGTTTGCAGCACTACATTGATCTTTACAACTGTTTTTGACAAAATTAAAATCGACTGCTTATTCTCTGAGAAATATAAAAGCAAGCTGAGTGGGTTCGTCACTTGGTTGTTTCAATGCTTTTGAAGGTATATGGCGGAAAATAAAACTGTTTTTTACTACATTCATCGAATAAAAAATGGTCACTGTAGAAAAACCTTGACATAAGTGTTAAACTTTTCTTAACGATCTCTGTTAAATGATCATAAAAGGTACGAACAGAAGTGAAATAGTTCCGATATAATCGCATGACTTAATCAAGACGCTAACATTGTACGGATAAGACTTGTCTTTCCGACTATATTTTAGTGGCTAACCCGATCCTTAATTAACAAGTTTTGTCCTGTACTAACAGGTCTTTGATTTATTTACAAACAAACTGAACTATGATTTTTTTAGACGTTTTGACCATTCCCAAAGATGACCCCGTTGCCTTTACCTTTTTCACAGGTTACATGGCAATGATGGCTGCATCAGTTTTCTTTTTCTTTGAGCGTTCAAGAGTAGATTACAAATGGAAGCTTTCATTGTTGGTATCTGCCTTGATCACATTCATTGCCGCTGTGCATTATTACTACATGCGGGATTATTACCTGGCGACTGGGGAGAACCCAACGGCCCTACGTTACATTGACTGGACACTAACGGTCCCCTTGATGTGTGTAGAATTCTACTTACTGACCAAGGTGGCTGGTGCCTCCAAGAGTCTGATGTGGAAATTGATCCTTGCCTCTGTCTGGATGCTTGTGTTCGGCTACATAGGAGAAGCGTTTAATCCGGAAGGTGGAAGTACAACACACTCTGTACTTTACGGGATTCTTTCAACGCTTGGTTACATCTATGTACTGTACGCTGCCTGGATGGGTGAAGTAGCACAATTGGCCAAGGAGTCTAGCAATCCGACGATTGAGCGAAGCGTTAGAATTCTTGCATGGTTTGTACTTGTCGGTTGGGCAATCTACCCAATTGGTTACATGTGTATGCCTGGTGGATGGCTCAACATCGCGTTGGGTTGGGATTCCTCCAACGTAGACCTTTTCTACAACATCGCTGACGCGATTAACAAGATCGGTTTTGGACTCGTTGTCTATAACTTAGCGATCATAGAAACCAACAAAGTAAAAGCAGCTTAATTAAAAGAAACGCTGTATTGACTTCATTATTTGTCTAATTAATCTGGGGTGGTCGTTGCACTACCCCAGATTATGACTATCTAGGGCTACACAAATGAGACTACACATTTTCTTGTATATCATCTCTAATCTTTTTTTGCTACAACTCAATAGCCTTGAATCGGCATCGGTTGATTCTGTGGTTAATATTATTTGTGTTATCAGCATTGCTACACTAGGTATTGCGCATGGAGCTATCGATAATATCTTGCACGGTGCAAACAAGGGAATGTCCAAGTTTTTTTTTATTCTTAAGTACTTACTGATCATGTTGTTATTCGCTATATTTTGGTTTGTCACGCCAAACTTAGCGTTCCTTGTTTTCCTCATCCTTTCTGCTTATCACTTCGGACAAACGCAGCTCGTTGATTATAAAATTTCCTCCAAACTGGTTTCTGGTTTTATGTATTTCTTGTGGGGGGGAATCGTCATTTTGCTGATGTTGTTTTTCAACAAAGAGCATCTAATGGAGTTGAGAGGTGCTGAATACAATCTGCCCGAAGTTTATTTCCATTTAGTTACACACTCTCAGGCATACCTGCTTTCGTTTGCCGGATTGCTCGTAGCTATTTTTGCCAAGATCAGAATAGATGGTGCCATATCGAATAGTGCTCTCTTCAAGGAGACTTACCTGATGGCGCTCATCACTTGTTCTTTCCTCTTGATGGAGCCTTTCATTGCATTCGCTTTATTTTTTGTGTTGGTACATTCTCTGAAAGCCATTTCACAAGAGTTTACTTTTTGTAAAGAGAAGCTCATCATCCAAAATACCGTTCAATTCTTTTTACTGTTTCTGCCGCTGACCATTTCCTCTTTGGTCGGCATCTCCGTTGTTTTGCTACTAGTGGTACAATTCAGCCACCTCAGTTTGATTCCATATACTTTGCTGGTGTTGCTTTCTTGTATTACGATACCACACTCCTTTGTGATGAATCGGTTTTACAATTTTGTTTAGAAAGTTTTGCCAGACTTTTTATCCAAAACGATGGCTTGTTTCATTCTTCTCAGAGATAGCAAGGAAAAAACCGATAATGCAATCCAAAAAATGTCTATAAAGGCAATATCGTAACAGGCTAATCTTAGGTTGTCCCAAATCCAATTGCCACTTTCGATCCAATTGACAAGCGGGATGAATAATCCCAATACAGCCCCCAAACCTAATGACCACTTGGTCGTAAAGGCGTTATTCTTTTTCCATGCAAAAAAGATACTCAGCACAAGCCAACCAATAAAGAAGGTTTTGTAAATAAATGTCATGCCAGCTGGTGCAAAAAGCTTAACCAACACAAATTCCAGAGCAACCATAGGATACATACTCAAGCAAATGGCTAGGTACCAAAAGACGACAGACTGGTTGAATTTCTTTTGCTTATCGGATACACTTTTTTTATCTCTTGCTACCAACCAAATCATCACACCTGACAGAATAACATAACAGGAAATCAATCCCAGTATAAAAGAAATGATGCGCAGGCCATAGCCAGCATAATCTGCTAGGTGCAATCTGGAAAGTATGTTTTTTGTCACATCAGCATAGCTGTTCTTCTCCATAGGATTTTTTTCATACACTATATTTTGATCGGCAACTTTATAAGTGATTTTACCGATGCCATTCATTTTGTTGCGGGGGTCGATATTGCCTGAAATGGTCAGGTACATATTTTGATCTCCATAGTTATCAATTTTAAGCTCCGTTATCTTAAAATCTATCCATTTTGATTGGACTTCGGCAGTGTACTTACTCAGTGACTCGATCCCCGAGAGCGGTCGATGGCTATATTCATAAGTAGAGTGCTCCTGCTCCAATGCTTTGTCAAACGCCTGCTGATCGCCATTGTACAATACTGCTATGTAGGGCGCCATGACAATGGATTGCAACATAAAGAATGCTCCGGTCAAGGCATAGACCAGTTGAAATGGAAAACCGATCAACCCTAGTGCTGTGTGGGAATCGGTCCAAATCGTTTTTAGTTTTGCCCAAGGTCTAAAGACATAAAAGTTTGTAACGATTTTTCTCCAATGAATGATGATCCCTGTGAGGATGGTAAATAGAAAGAAAAAAGCAGTAAAGCCAGAAAGATGATAGCCATAGGGATACGGAATTTGTGCAAAGAAATGTAGGCGGTATAAAAACTCTCCCAAGGTATAGGATTCTGGATAGGTAGCAGTGGATTTGTCTTCAGTATCTAGGTAGAAAAAAGCTCCTACCCTAGCCTCTTTGGAAGCAGTCGAGTCTTTGGAAGCACTCAGGCTCACACCCACCTGGCGCTCATTGTAGTAATGTCTCAAGTTGATGTCTCTCCCACGCAATTCATATTGCTGACCGAGATGACTTAGGGCCGTATCAATATTGATAGCGATTTCATCTTTGATTTCTACTTGATGACCCCGCTCCCAGTTGATAATCTCATCCCGAAAAAACGAAAACGAACCAGCGAAAAAAATAATATACAGTGCCACGCTAATGACGATGCCACTAACAGTATGTGTATGAAATAGTACATTGTACATTCTCTTACCCATGATCCTCTTTTTAGTATCTGAACAATACTTGTGTTTACTTGCAAATCACTTTAAAAAATCGATTGGGCTTATTGATGCAATAGTACAATGGCGCCACATAGAAGAATGATCGACAAATAGATGGCCCAAACCCTCCAGCCATTTCGTGGAATATAAGCTACAACAAACAAGACCGACCACAAAAGGAAGGAGCTAAAACTACTGGTGATCAATACGATGGATCGATCGAACCAAATGGCCAGGACGATGTGAATGGCCGCACTAACACCAAAGCCACCAATGAAACCTGCTGTTATCTTGGCAAAACGTTGCCATTTGGATTGCGCCAAATATTTGGGATTTGCAGGCATATTTCAAAATAGTATTTCGAAGGCTAAACAAATAAGTACTACCGCACCGAGGGTCCATTTATTGACCAATCCCAATGGTACCATCAAGATCAGTAAGCTGGCCAAGGTCATAAAAACGACACCAAAAAATAGCAAGCCAGCCGCTAGCCCGTAGTTATAGGTAGACAATATACTTGCTAAAAGTAAAATAAGGGAACCTAAGCATTTAGATTCCCTTTTGTTCTGTTGCGACCAGGATTCAAATCCAAATACAGACTGAATTCTCATTCTTTTGGACGTGGCGTACCACAAATGAAATCCCAATATGGTCGATATGGATAGCAAAGAAAACAATCAATCGGGTTGCTTATTTTTTTACGTAATAAGTAGTACAATGCCAGATAAATTCATAGTCTACCGATTTATAGGTACCTGGTACCTCTTCTTTTTTAGTCACTTCGACAACATATTCTGTACTCCAGGGAAAATCAAATTCCACCATGCCATTTTCGTCTGTCTCAAGTTTTTTAGACCATTGATCGGCAACAAATACTACCACCTCTGTTTTTGGCAACACCTCATTTTTGTACATAACCTGTAGCTTAGCACGACCATCATCTTTTGAAACATCTTTGATTGAAATACCACTGGTATTATCGCTTGCTGTGGCCTGATCGGTTTTTCCAACAACAACTTTTGCAATAGCATGGTAATGGGTTTTGAAAATACCGAAATCATACTTGGAATAATCGATGACATCGATTTTATCATTATCCAAAATCACGGTGTAAACACCTTCTACCTGGGGCGTAAAACTGGCCAGATAGTAATTGTCTTTGGGACTTACATCCAACTTAGTTTTATTACCCTGGCTGTCTACCACCCAAAGTTTGAAATTATCGACCATGGCAAAGGCATCGCCAGCTGTTTTTTCGATCATGCCATATGTAAATTCTCCAAAGCGGACCTTGATTTCCTGCTCCTTTCCAACTGCTCCATTGGTATTGGTTTCAAGCCAAAGGAAATGAGCAAAAGAAAAATTAACAGCCAGTAGAAAAAAGGCATAGGTAAGTAGTGTCTTTTTCATAAATAAAGCATTTAGCATTCTTTTATAAAATGTGAATTTTCATGCGTTTGGGTATTCTTAAAAAAGGGAAAATCAGATTGACATTTACAACCTGAAAAGAGAAATTCATCAAAGACCAATAGCAACTGAAGCACTTGTGGCTTCAGTTGCTTGCAAAAATTTGGATTAGTCTACATGAAGTTATAGGTGATAGCTATCCTTCCGTTGATGCCCGGCTCTGATTGCCAGTATCTCAATCCGAAAAAGTCGGCTCCGGATAGCAAATATTTGTCCGTTAGGTTATTCACATTCAGTTGAACTCTGAATTTGTCGTTTTTCCAAAACAAACCACCATCGAGTCGGAAGTAATCAGGTAAAACGGAATCATTATCGGCACCCACAGACCAGGAAGACCTGTTGATTTGGTATTGGTAGCCCAAGCTCAAGCCAAACCCATCCAAGGGAGAATTTCCCTGGAAGCTGTAAGTCAACCATCCATTGGTCATGTGGCGGGCATGCCCTGCAATTCTATTCCCGACCACATCGGGATTGATATCTTCGGTGATTTCCACATTCGTATTGGCATAATTTAACACGACATTCAGTCCGGGAGTAATCTCTCCTTGCAGATCGAATTCTATCCCTCGGGATTGCACCTCTCCTGTTTGAACGAAGAAGTCTACATTCGGTACCCCGAGAGCCAGATTCTTTTTGGTGATGAGAAAGGCACCAAGGGTAGCTTTCAACTTGCCATTGAAAAAGGAAGACTTGATACCACCTTCTATGTCACTGGATTCCTCTGGATCGAGTGCCTCCCCCGATTCCAGGACACCGTTCTGCCCTACAAAAGACTCGTCGTACAAACCAAAAACTGTAAAGTTCTCTGTTAAGTCGAAACTCAATCCAATCCTCGGTGTGAACTTTTCGTCTTTTTCTTCCTTGCCAGTCGTACCACCATTCTCCAAAATCGTATACCTTCCAGCAATGGTCAATCTCAGGCGATCTTCCAACAGGCCGATTTCATCTTGTACGTAGAATGCCAAAGAGTTGGTGGTGTTGTAGGGATCGGGAAAGCGATCTTTTACATCAACCGATTTATCAAAACCGAGATTTTCCCGATCTCTGCCATAGGTTGGATCTAAAATATTAAAGGCCACGGTATCATTGAAGCCACTATAAAAATCTGCGTAGTATTTTTTATCAGTGTAATCGATACCTGCCAGAATAGTATTGCTGATATTACCTAACTTTTCGTAACCATTGACAAATGCTTGTCCGTAGTTACCTTCCGATCTGGCATCCCAGATAAAGATGGATCTGAAAGCATCTCCATTAGGCTGCAGATCGTTGATCCAGGCAGAATATCCGTCCTGATCATAAGTCAATCGACCCAATTGAGCCGTTGCACTCCACTTTTCAGAAAACTTGTGATTGAAATTCACATAGAATGTATTCTCCTCGATATTCGTCACCGGATAGTTGCTATCTCTGAATTTAAAATCCCTCGGTAACGAACCAAAATCCGCCGTCCCAGGCCCAAAGGTATAGGCAGCACCAATAAAGCTCTCTGCATTGTGGTAATTCCACTCTGCATTCAAAGAAGTTTTGTCAGAGAAATTGTATGTCAAATTCGGTGCGATGGAGAACCGCTGAACGTCTTCGTCCCCTCGGTGAGAATCTTCCGTTTGGTAGAGTGCATTCAGGCGGTAGAGCAGCTTGCCGTCAGAAGTCAACTTGCCACCAAGATCCACAGAGCCACGCAAAAAGTCGAAGGTACCTCCCATGAGCGTAAGCTGTCCGATGGTCTCTACCGTTGGTTTTTTAGTGACCACATTGTATATCCCACCTGGTTCACCGGCCGTTAGCATAAAACTAGATGGCCCCTTGATGAATTCGATTCGCTCAACAAAGGCCATATCGTCAGCCAGCGGTCCCCAAGTGTCAGTCACATTAAAGCCATTTCGGAAGGCCGGAATCCTAAATCCGCGCATGTGAACCCTCGCAAAATGCCCCCAATGCTCAAGCATGGTCACACCACTGACATTGCGGATAGCACCTTCCATGATGGAGGTAACTTGCTGATCGCGAAGGAGTACACTGGTGATGACTTGAATGTTTTGCGGTAGTTTTGATATCTCTGTTTGTTGACGTAAAGAGCTAGAGACGTTCTTGGTGCTGTATTGGTTTTTCCCTGCAGAAACAGTAACTTCTTCCAATTCTACAGACTGCTGCTTGAGACTGATCGGAGAAGCTTTGTAATTTTCATTAGCCCTCACATTGATCTCCTGAAAGCTTGTTTCAAAGCCAACGCCAGAAGCAACCAGCTTATAACTTCCTGGAGCAACCTTTTCAATTTCAAAACGACCCTCTCCATCTGTCATATCTCCTTTCGTCGTACCTTCCAAGCTGACATTTACAGACTCTAGTGGTACACCGTTCGCATCCTTCACAGTCCCTGTAACCGAGCTTGTTTGCGCCCAAACAAAGTTGAGACTCGTCAAGGCAATAGCAAACAAAAAGT
>JBCCSZ010000136.1:0-19694 GCA_039199225.1 Bacteroidota bacterium | reverse complement strand
GCTTTGGTTGACAAAAAAAACTGATGGTGAGTCGGTTATCTACTGTGATATGGAGCATCGCTGGAAGCGTTACTTTATTTCAGGTGGAAAGTTTTTTGAAGGGAGTCGAACGAGAAGTGCTGTGCGCAGTCGCTCTGGGAAATACGCCTCGTTTCTGCCAAAAGGCTCCCAGGCACAATACGGGCTGGACTATTTGCTGAAGGTGCAGCCGGGAGATGAGTTTACGGCCGAGGTTTGGGTGCAGTCCGATTCGTTGAAAGACAATCCAGCCATTTTTATAACGGAAGTAGGATTGGATTATTTAATGCAAAGAAGTGGGCCGGCAAGCGAAAAAGACCTCGCGGGCTGGTGGAAACTCTCCGTGACCTTTCAAATTCCCGATGATTCTATGTTGGAAGAACTGAGTGTCTTTTTAGCTTCGGAAGGAAAGGCGGAGGTATTTTTTGACGACTTTCAGATTCGCCGAACCGGAAGTAGTGCAAGTCGGAACCGTCAGTTGGCTTACCAAGCACCAGCCTTGGAAATTCAGATGAAAGACAAGTCGTTTGATCAAATTCAGGCGCAGCGAAAGAAAGCTTTTCGGGATGGTGTACTGATTACGGATAAAGACAGCTGGGTTAAAGCATCGCTTGTAGAGGGCGATTCGACCTATCCGGTGAAAGCTCGGTTGAAGGGCGATTGGTTGACGCATCTGGAAGGGGAAAAGTGGTCTTTTCGGCTCAAGGTGAAAGACCCGTTTGCTTGGAAGGGACTGAAGACCTTTTCGCTCCATCATCCCGAAGCGCGGCAATACCTCTGGGAATGGGTCATCCATCAATTTTGGGAGCGAGAGGATGTTCTGACGACCCGCTATGATTTTGCTCGCCTGACCCTCAATGAGCGGCCCGTTGGTTTGTATGCCTACGAAGAACATTTTGACAAGCAGCTCTTGGAATCCCGAAAGCGTCGGGAAGGCCCCATTATCCGCTTTGCCGAGGAAGGAATGTGGGACTATCGTGCGCGCGTCATGCAGTGGAAAGGAAAATACAATCAGGAATTTCTACATGCCAACGCTTATGCAAAAAATGCTGAAATCCGGCCTTTCAATGAAAAGAAAATGGCGGCATCTCCACAGATGGCCGAGCAACATCAGATTGCGCACCAGCTGATGCATCAATTTCAAAGCGGCCAACTACCTGCGGCCTCTATCTTTGATGTCAAACGCCTGGCTGCCTTTTTTGCCATCGCCGACCTCATGGGAGCCTGGCATGCGATGGTATGGCACAACATCCGCTACTACTACAATCCAATTACCAGCAAGCTCGAGCCCATTGGTTTCGATGCCTACGAAGGACGTCCCAATCTACCACTCCTGCTGGGACAACAGAGCCGCTCCGACGCCCGACAAGCGGACCTTTACCCCAAACACTACCTGTTTCGAGACGAAGCATTTTTACAGCATTACCTCCATGAGCTATTTCGCTTGTCTTCTAGGGATTATCTGGAAGATTTTGTGGCAGACATCGGGCCTGACTTTGAGGCTCGCTTGAAGCTCTTGCAAACAGAATTTCCCGAGCTAGAGATGACGACCAAGGAAATTCTCGACCGAAGCAGCTATGTGTACAAGGCCGCCATGCCCTACCAGGAGCATTCTGTCAAGGTAGAATGGACTGCCGATATGACAAGCCGCAAAAGACTCAAACTGCGAAACTTACATCTTTTGCCCTTGAGGATCATCGGCTTTGGCACCTCCGCACTGGGGCCGCAGCAAGATACAAGCTTCCTTTTGCTGCCTGCACCGACGAACCGAGATACCTTGCATAAGTACTTGGATGTTCCAACAAATACCCAGTATGTATTCTATGAAGCACCGGGCATAGATTCAGTTTTCAAGAGTCGTATTCCCACCCGAAAAGCATCGGACGAGTTGACACCTTTTCAATACCTGTTTGCCAATATTCGTCCACAGAGCAACCCCATGTATGAGGTAAAAGCCGACAAGCACATTCTTTTCAAAAGGGGGCGACACGAAGTTTTAAGCCGGATTGTCATTCCAGCAGGCTACGAGGTCGTCTTTGAGCCAGGGGTGGAGTTGGACTTTACCGGGACAACCTTCTTCCTTTCGCAAAGCCCCATAACCATCAATGGTACCGAGGAAGCACCCGTTATTTTTCGTTCTCTTCAACGAAAAGCGAGAGGATTTACCGTTTTGCAAAGTCCTAAAAAGTCTGTTTTGCAACATGCCATTTTCGAAGGCTTCAATACCCTCGATATCGATGGTTGGCGACTGACGGGGGCCGTTACTTTTTACGAAAGCGATGTCGATATTCGCCACTGCTTCTTCAAAGGCAATGTCTGTGAAGATGGTCTCAATGTCGTTCGTTCTAAGGTAGAGATTTACAATAGCAAGGTATTCGATACTTTTTCCGATGGCATTGATTTGGATTTTTGTGAGGGTCGAATAGAGGGGAGCTATTTTGAAGAGACGGGCAATGACGGACTGGACGTTTCCGGTAGTCAAATTTACGTGGATGACTGTTTCTTTGAACGATGTGGGGACAAAGGCATCAGTGTAGGCGAAAAGTCAAGTGTGGAAGTAGGGAAGGTGCGTATACAGGATGCAGTGATCGGAGTGGCTTCCAAGGATTTATCAGAGCTGCGTATTCGCCATATCAAACTGGCGGATTGCAATCAGGGGTTTGCAGCTTATCAGAAAAAAGCAGAATTTGGTCATTCAACTTTAACGGTGGAGACTTACGAGGCAGAACGCATCCGTTTTTTGTATACGATTGCTCCGGGTAGCGTACTAAAACTAGAGGGGGAAGAGATTCGTTAGACCCAATGACAGTTCATTCTGCAAAAAAGTGTAAAATTTGATGTAAGTTGAATAAAGAGGGGGTGGCCAGGTTTTGAAAATTTTATAAAGCTTAACGAAAACCAATGATGATATACTACTTAATGATCGGTCTTCAGGTTTTTTGTCTGATTCATGCCATCCGGTCTGGAAGCACCCGCATGTGGATTTACATTCTCATCTTTTTGCCCTTGGTTGGGGCATTGGCTTACTTTATCATGGAGGTCATTCCGCAGTTTGGAAAGCAAGAGCAAATCATCGAGTCGACGGTTCAGCTTTTTGATCCAGGGATAAAGATTCGTTCGCTGGAAGCCAATCTAAAAATCTCGGATACGCTGACCAACCGCGAAGTTTTGGCGGATGCTTACCTGGAAGCGCAAATGTATGAAAAGGCCATCGAGCAATATGAGGCTTGTCTGCAGGGGATTTTTGCAGAAGATGCGGGCATTCTTCAAAAGGCAGCTTATGCCTATTTTTACTATGGCGATCTTGAAGCGGTCATTGAGAAGAGCGAAAAGGTAAAAGAAATCCAAGGTCGTTTTTTTAAGGAGGCGGACCAATTGATTTATGCCAGGGCTTTGATGGAATCTGGTTTGGAAGCTGCGGCAGCAGCGACCTTTGAGGATGCCATTGTACGCTACCACAGCGTCGAGGCTCAGTACCATTTGGGTGAGCTGCAGAGGGCGATGGGCCAAAGAGCGGCGGCGAAAGATTCTTTTACAAAGGTATTGGAGGAATACGAGCAATTGCCCAGCCATATGGGTCGAAAGGTGCGGAAGTGGGTCGATTTGGCCCGCCAGTCTCTGAGCGAATTATAATTCACCTGCTATGGAAGAAGAGATATTAGACGATGACTATATGTCTGCTGGGCCTTCAGGCAGTATTTCCAAGCTAACCCTCTTCGAGCTGATCGTGGTACTCCTGATGATTTTTGCCCATTGGACCCTGACGAGCAATGGTAGTGGTTTGGCTTTTTATGGACGTATCCTACCGGCCTTGGTTATGATAGGTTTACAAGCTGTTATGCCATTTTTCCGAATGCGGTCTACAAAACGGCCTAGCCTAGCCTTCGCATTGGCATTGTTGAATTTCATAGCCTGGGGAGGCTTGATTCTTGGTATCCTATTTCGGCTTCAACTTTGGGTGGGTGGCACTACATTGCTGGCTGCTTTTACACTGTTATTGATTGTCTTGTTTCTAATCAGCCCAGTAAATGAAAAATATTACGGAGTGGAGCGATTGGATAATTTCTATTTGCATTTGTTTACAGGGGCTTGGGCCATTGCTATTTTTGGCATATTGGGCAAATTTGAAAGTATGGGCTTCGCGATACTTTACCTAGCGGGCATCGGTCTAAATCTTGCGGCCATTGTAATCATTACGATGAGTATGTATCAAAAGGAAAGAAGTAGCTATTTCTTCTTTAATTACCTTCCAAAATCGATCATGTTTTTGTTTTGGTCCATAGGTATTTACTGGTGACCTAGGGAAGGGGAGGTAGGCTTTGGTCAGTCTTATGAAGGCAGTTGGTCAATTTCTTCCATCGAAAGTCCGGTGGATTGTTGGATGATCTGTGGAGAAACGCCATTTTTTTTGAGCTGTTTTGCAATTTCGATGCTGCGTTCGACTTTTCCTTCTTCTCGAGATGTATCAACAATATTTTTGATGTCCCTATAATATTTCAAACTTTCTTCGTAAGCTTCCCTTTCCTCTGAAGTGAACTTTGCGATTTCTGCAGATTCAAAAAGCTTTTTAAAACCGAAGTCTGTAAGAGGATTGATGTATTTTTCGTTTAGACCGCTCATTGTATTTTGCTTAGATATCTGTATGTACTATTCTTTTAGCTGTAAAAATAACCAATTCCAAACGCTAGGGGTTCTTTCACTGCTTGTTTTTTGAGTATCTCCCCCCTTTGCTAGCTATCCAAAGACATTCCTAAGCAGGAGGTTGCGAGCAACAAGTACTGGGAAATGTTTCTCCAAACCACATACTACCGCTAAAAAATCGTAAATTGTTGCATGGAAGTTTCGGTACATGAACTTTGCAAACAGACGAAATACTTCCATTGCTAAGAAAAGAAACTATATCGACAATGAAGAAACTGCTGTTCCTCCTCTGGGGCGCACTGGCTGCTTTGATGCTGCTCGATTGCGAATCCAAGGATAAAAAGACCTGTTCTCCAATCAACTATGCTTTCAACCTCTCTGTCAGCAACAACTTACAGGCTGGCCCGATTCAGGTCGGAGAAGACCTGGAATTAAAAATTCGTTTTGCAAAAGAGTTGGTAGACATCAACAGCCAAGCGGCCATCGGTGTTGAGGGATTGGCCATCCGCTCTGCCTTGATTTTGAAAGACTATACCCACGATAAGGGCGAGTTGAGCCAATATCCGAGTGCTAAATTGGATTTTGATGTCGATGTTGTCGAAGGATCGCAATTGACTTTGGCAGACGATCATCCGACCCTTCAAAACAATGAAACCATCCTTTTCGAGCCTTCCTTGAATGGCGACTTTTACACGCTCAGCCTTGTTCTTCGTCCCAAACGAGCAGGCATTTTTTACTTTTACTGGCGGGATGGCAATACCAATGAACAGAATACCGCGCTGTTTCCACAAAATGGTTTGGAATGCGAAGGGCGCTATTCTTTTAGCTTTGACAACATCTCGGTGAATAATTTCAACCTCTTTGACCAAAATCAATTTTTGAGTACTCGCCGGGATTTGATTTCCAGCTCCGGTATTCTTGCGGTGAAGGTGGAGTGAAATTTGTAACTTCATCAGCGTAACAATTACCGACCAGCATGCCTCAACGCCGCATATTGGATGAAGACGAGTTGCAGGCGCCACCCGACCTGCCGGGCTACTTTCGTTTTGTGGGCATGATGCGCATCTTTACCCTCTCCTTTATCATCTTTCAGTGGATTTACCTCTTTTCTTTTCCTGCAACCGATGGTTGGGGCGAATTCCTAGGCGTTTCTTTGGGTATTCTGATCTTATTTTCTTTTTTTGGGATGGCGACTTATTATAACATCATTCAGGCTGGCTTGGAATTGCGCTTGTCGCACACCGCTCGTAAGGCGCGCAAGTATCGAGTCCTATCAACTTTTGTATTGGGAGTGCTGTCCATGTTTTATCTGCGATATAACATTGATTTTTCGTTTTCTGTAAAATCCTTACTACATTTGTCACTCCCCACTATTGTTTTCATTGTATTGGTCGTCATCGTATTGACGGATCTAAGATATTTACGCCATGAGAGTAGCGCCCCTTCTGCACACACCGATTAGCGAGATTGTCGACTGTCTCGTCAAAGCTTTCGATGGATATTATGTGCGTATGCCTGAAAATGTTGATTACTACATCGATCGATGGGCCAGAGCCAGGGTTCGATACGACCTTTCTTTTGGGATGTTCGACAAAGAGCAGTTGGTGGGATTTATCATCAACGGATTGGACAAATACAAGGGCTATCTGACGGCTTTCAACACGGGGACTGGCGTTTTGCCGGAATATCGGGGCAAAGGGGTGGTGTACCAGTTGTATGAAGCAGCCATGCCGCGATTTTTGAAAGTCGGCGTAGAGAAATGTGTCTTGGAAGTCATCAGCATCAACGATCGGGCCGTCCACGTCTATAAAAAAATTGGCTTTCGCAAAACCCGGGATTACCACTGTTTTAAGGGGGTTATTGAAGACTTACCGGAGGATGGCCTGGATATGAAAAATCTCTCCTTTGAAAAAGTCAACTGGTCTGTCTTGCCGCTGCAAGAGTACATTTGCTGGGACAATCAGCCAAAAGCACTTGAAATTGGTCAGGATTCGTTTGTTTTCTTTGAGGTGCATTTCGAGGGGCGTAAGCTCGGTTTTTTTGCCGTCAATCCCAATGGAGGCTACCTACCGCAGTTTGAAATTTACAGCCAGGACCCCACCGACTGGAAACGCCTCTTTGCCGCTATTCGCCAGGTTCGTAAGAAAGTCTCTATTAACAACATCGACCACCGATTGACGCAAAAAAGAGCGGCCCTTCAGCGGCTGGGCTTTGAAAACCACGTCAACCAATTCGAAATGGAAATGCCTTTGTCGTAGGTGTGGCGGTGTTCTTCCTCCCCCTCTCAATTTCTGCTGCTTTCGTCGATTTTGCTGTGCTATTTCCAAAAAAGATCAATATTTTGAGCTTGCCTTAATGGGCCAAACCATCGCAATCTGACAATTTATGGTACCCTTTGTCGTCGGTGTTGTTTTACTGCTGTTGATAGCCATCGGTTTTTTCTATCGCCCGAACTTTCGGAAATCCTTCGCGCCAGCTACCCCTATGCCGGCGGCCTGGCGCAGCTTACTGGGTAAACACATCAAGTACTACCAACGCCTGTCCGCCGCCGATCAGAAATTGTTTGAATACAAGCTGATGGAATTTTTGAATAACTGCACCATCACTGGTGTGGAAACAGAGGTGGAGGACCTGGACAAGATACTCATTGGCGCTAGTGCCGTGATTCCCATATTCGGATTTCCAGAATGGAAATATAAAAACCTAAAGGAGATCATTTTATACCCCAGCAGCTTCAACCATTCCTTTGAAACCAAGGGGAACGATCGCCCCATTTTGGGGATGGTCGGAACGGGTTATATGGAGGATAAAATGGTTCTATCAAAAACGGCTCTTCGGCAGGGCTTTCAAAATGAGACGGATAAACGCAACACTGCTATTCACGAATTCATCCATTTGATCGACAAAATGGACGGTAGTGTAGATGGTGTCCCAAGGGTTTTTCTGGAACGGCAATATGTAATTCCATGGATGGATATGATTGAGCGAAAATTGGAGGAAATGGCAAAAACCAAAAGTGACATCAATCCCTACGCAAAGACTGGACGAGAGGAATTTTTTGCTGTGTTGGGAGAGTATTTTTTCGAGCGACCCTACTTACTCCGAAAGAAGCATCCGGAACTGTACGCCATGCTGGAAGAAATTTTCGAGCAAGACTTGGCGCCCGTTCGCAAAAAGAAAAAACGTCGCTGATCCGGATAAGTTTGCAAGTGTACGTTTCAGATATTTAGCCATATGTTGCCCCTTACCGCACAAGATATCGATGCCCTTACTCCGCTACAACCTCCAGAATGGAGTAGTGACATTCGCTTGGTTTTTCGCACCCACATTGCCCACGATTATTTTGAGGCCGTTAAGATAGAATGGGATGGGCAGATCGTGGCGGTAGGGGAACTGATCTACCTGGCAACATCTGTCTGGATTGGTAATGTCATTGTTCATCCAGCCTATCGGCGAAGGGGGTTGGGCAAACAGATTATGCAGACTTTGATACAAAAGGCAGGCACCCGTCCTCAGTATTTATTGGCCACACCCAAAGGTTTGCCGCTTTATGAAAAATTGGGCTTCCAGACCATTGGACGCTACCTCTTTTTCGAAGCGAATTTTACGGAACAATCAACGGAAAAAATTCGCTTGATCCAGCCGGCAGAACGGCAGATCGTCTTGGAGATGGATCGGCAGGCCAGTGGAGATGAGCGACAGGTCATTCTCCTCAATCATTTGGAAGGCTGCCTAGTATATGTGGATGACAATGAAGTGCGGGGCTTTTACATTCCTTCCTTGGGAGAAGGTTTGGTCGTGGCTAAGACCTGGGAGGCAGGTTTGTCTTTACTGGGAAAACGAAATGCGGATGGCAAGCCCTATGTTGTTGTGCCAGAGGCAAATTTACCCTTGGTCGAGTACCTCCGCGCAAAATCCGGGGAGCCTTTTAGAATGGCGACTTTCATGCTCATAGGAGCGCCAGTGGTCCGCCAGCCCAAGATGGTCTTCAGCCGGATTGGTGGATACATTGGATAAAACATCAATATATATGCTACGAAAAATCAACTGGCGCTATGCCATTGGCGAAATCATCATCGTCATCATCGGAATCAGCATTGCCTTTGGGCTGAATCGCTGGGCATCCGGCAATAAGGACCGAAAGCTCCGAACAACCTATCTGGAAAGTATGTTAAAGGACTTGGATGCAGAGACTTTGCACCTCCGTGAAAACATCGCATCATTCGAGCGGAAGGTCCAAGATATTGCTGCCATAAGACCTCATTTATATCGAAAAATGCCCGGCCGCGACACAACAGCACAGAAGCTTTTCAGGCTGGCGCAAATCGTCAATTTTCTGCCCAACGACATCACCTACAAAACCCTGGTCAATTCTGGTCATGTCAATTTGCTGGACGACATCAATCTACAAAAAGAAATTGAAGCCCATTACTCCAATCATCCCATTATCCAATTGGATTATGAGCGACAAAACAAGATTCACGAAAAATATTTTGGCGATTTTATTATGTATCATGTGGATTACGACGCCATCTATTCAAAAAATGAATATGCGTTTTTTGATAAAAAAGAATTAAGGAACATCATCAATGCTTTGTACGGCACCTACAACATTGCCATTAAAACCTCCAAGTCGGGGATCGAACAAACCGAAGCCCTCAAAAAAAGCTTGCAGGAAGCTTTGTAACGCTCTAATGATCATCAAATGAAGGACTTACTCAATACAGCCTACGATCCGGAAGCCTTTCGCCGGGCTGGGCATGCACTGATCGATCTGCTCGCCGATCACATGGGCCAAATGGCTACAAGGCCAGAACAGCCTGTCATCGATTGGCAACAACCAGAGGCCGCCAGGGCCTACTGGCACGCCTACGAAGCAGATGCCGACAAGCCAGAACAACTCTTTGCCGACATCCTCAAAAACAGCATTCACCTACACCATCCCCGCTACATGGGACATCAAATCTCCGTTCCTGCTCCAATGGCTGCGTTGACTTCTCTGCTCGATGCGGCCCTCAACAATGGGATGGGGGTATACGAAATGGGGCAGGCAGGTACTGCCATTGAAAAGGTGGTGGTCGATGTATTCAATAAAACCATCGGGTTTGGGGAGGCATCGGATGGCTTTTTGACGTCCGGGGGGACCCTAGCCAATTTGACGGCCTTGCTTTGCGCTCGTCAGCTAAAATCCAATGGGGATGTGTGGACGGAGGGGCTGAAAGAGCGGACGGCCATCCTGGTATCCGAGGAAGCCCATTACTGTGTTGACCGAGCGGTGCGCATCATGGGCATGGGCTCCGAAGGCATTGTGAAAGTACCGGTCGACGATCGCTATAAAATCCGGGTAGAGCAGTTGGAACAATGCTATCAACAAGCCCTCACAAAGGGGCTGCGAGTGATTGCTTTGGTGGGAAGTGCGCCTTCTACTTCGACAGGTGCTTATGATGATCTGGAAGCATTGGCAGATTTTGCGGAACAGCATCAATTGTGGTTCCATGTAGATGGTGCACACGGCGGAGCGGCTATTTTTTCGGCCAAGTACAAGCACCTCTTGAAGGGCATCGAAAGGGCCGACTCTGTAGCAATCGATTGCCACAAGATGTTGATGACTCCTTCGGTGGCAACGGCCTTGTTGTTTCGGAAGGGTCAGGATGCCTACGCGACCTTTAGCCAGAAAGCTCAATACTTGTGGGCGCGTTCCAAGCAAGAGGAGTGGCACAACCTGGCCCGACGTACCTTTGAATGCACCAAGCTGATGATGAGCTTGCGTTTTTATACCCTTTACAAAATGTACGGGCTGGCAGTCTTCGAGCAATTTGTCGATACCCTCTACGATTCGGGTCGGCAGTTTGCCAAGCTGATAGTTGCAGCAAGCGATTTCGAAGGGGCTGTGGAGCAGCCGGACGCCAATATTGTCTGCTTCAGATATATACCAGAAGGGGATTTATCGGACGAGCAAACAAATGAGTTGAATCGGCATATTCGCCAACAGCTATTGGAGGATGGGCGCTTTTACATTGTATCGACCCAGCTGAGGGGCAAACAGTATTTGCGCGTTGCCTTGATGAATCCTTTTTCAAAGCCTTCGGATTTCGAAGAATTGTTATCTTGTATTCGAATGGTCGTTTCAAAACTGTTGGAAAACGCCTGAATCACCCAAGTTGACAATCGCATTTATGCCGGAGGTAGCTAAATTTCACAATCTTGCGCACATATTTATCTCTCTAACCGGAGCCATCCTTTTGTTGGCCATCTGGTACAACATCCGAAAGCGCTTCCGCCAGATTTTAGAGGAAGACGATTCGCAAAAGCGGGTCGACAAGGGTCTGTTGCATTTGAGCATGGCCATGTTTGTCTGGGTGTTATCGGGTGGTTGGGCCTACATCGGACATGCATTCATGTGGACCGGCAGTATTTCCTACCAATTGGGCATCAACCTTTTTTCGACCTTAAACAACCTCTTCCTTTTGCTGGCGCTGTTTTATTTTTACCATGCTCCGGCCTTTATCTATCACAATCAAAAAAACATCAAAAAGATCATCTTTGTCATCATCGGTGTCTCGGCATTGACCTTGATGTTACCGCAGTTTTTGGGGGAAAACAATCTGGTGCAAAATATGCGTATCAGCAGCATGCCGGACTTGGTCCTCTCCGGATTTTTGTCTTTTTTATTGGTCCTTTCCTTCTACCGGACCTTCGTTCAACGGGGCCTAAAGGTGGTGGCCTACATTTCTGTGCTGGTCATCGTTTTGATGTTCATATCCCAATTGCCAGAAGTCTTTTTGCAACTGGACAATGGCTTTACCAATAACCTTTTGAAGATCATTGCAAAAACCTCTTTGATTTCCATTTTCCTGGTATTGGCCACCAGTTGGGTCATTCGCTTGGCCAGTGCGCCGCGTCCAAATGAAATGTCGATTAAATTTTTGGATTGGTCGCTGGTCAAACTGACCATTCCCTCCAAAGGCGTATACGATAAGGTCATAGACTTCGGTGCGAAGACTACCCAGTACAAAAACCTCTTCAAATTTGCAGTGCGTCGCAAGTATGGAGCCGGCGAAAGCCAAAGCATTGGCGTGCATGCTGGAGGAGAGATCAAGAACCAATCTTACCTCAGTCGCATACTCGAAAACCTCAACGATATTTTGGAATTGGAGGATGTTCAAAAACTGGATCGCCGCGATTTATTTACCTTTCTGGGGCAGGGGCAGTATCGCCTCCGCGTTGTACCCGAAAACATTCGAATTGATTCCACACTGCTGGAAGAATTCGTAAAAACAGCTGATAATCAGGAGTATAGCACTCTTTGTAATCAATTGTAATTCCACATACACTTAATCACAGACCATTATTTTTTGCGATTTTTTACGACGCTGTTGGCTGGGCTGACACAAAGAGGATAGTTTTCCCCAAAACTAAATCCTTATGACTTCTACCCAATCCTCCGATCTGATGGGCCATCCAAGGGGCCTTTACTACTTGTTTTTTGCAGAGTTGTGGGAACGCTTCTCCTTTTACGGCATGCGTGCCTTACTCACGCTGTACATGACCAAGCAATTGTTGTTTTCTGATAATATGTCTTTTGGTATTTATGCTGCCTATATGTCTTTGGTTTACATCACACCAACCATTGGTGGCATCATCGCCGACCAACTCATTGGCTACCGCAAAGGCATCATGCTGGGCGGTTTGTTGATGGCGCTGGGCCACTTTGTATTGACCATCGAAGAGCCTGTTTTCTTCTATACTTCTCTAGCATTGATTATTGTAGGCAATGGTTTTTTCAAACCCAATATTTCTTCCTTAGTTGGTAAGCTCTACGCCGATGGGGATGTGCGCCGCGATTCTGGTTTTACGATTTTTTATCTTGGTGTGAATCTGGGAGGAGCCATCGCCCCCTTGCTCTGCGCTTGGTTGGCCGAGGCTTATGGTTGGCACTATGGCTTCGTGTTGGCAGGCATTGGTATGATCGTCGGCTTGATTTTCTTTTTCCGAGGCAGCCATGCAAAAGTCTTTGGCCAGGAGGGGCTGATACCAGATAAGCAGCGCTACGATCAACGCTTCCTTGGCTTCAACAAGGGCGCACAAGTGACCATCGGTTCTTTCTTAGCGGTGCCATTCATCGCTTTGATGATTTACTACTATCAATTTGAACATTATTTGGTATGGGTGGTCATTTTTCTGTTGATGGCGGCTGTCATCCGCATCTATCGCTTGGCAACTGCCATTGAAAAACAGCGTTTATTGGTCATCGTCTACTTCACCATTTTGGCCACCTTATTTTGGGCCATCTTTGAGCAGGCCGGCAGTTCACTCACCCTTTTTGCCGATCGCAACGTCCGACTTGTGGGACTCAATGCCGCTCAAACAAACAGCATCAACAGTACCTTCATCATTTTGTTGGCCATTCCCTTTTCCATGCTGTGGTCCTTTCTCACGCGCCGAAATCTCAACCCAAATTCTGCTGCTAAATTTGGAATTGGTTTGCTACTATTGGGCTTGGGTTTTGTTGTCTTTGCAATGTCTTCCCGGCAGATGGATGATTTGGCACAAACTCCGATGTTTTACCTCTTGTTGGGCTATTTTATTCTCACAGTTGGAGAGCTGTTCCTGTCGCCCATCGGGCTATCTAAAATGACAGAATTATCACCTGCTAAGTATGTTGCTTTTATAATGGGCGTATGGTTTTCCTCCAATTTTTTCGGTCATTTTTTTGCAGGTAAAATTGCTCAGTTGACGACCGTTGAACAAGGGGAGGTTAATGTCTTTTCAAAGGGATTTGTCGGTGAAATCGTTCAGGTGGTCAGCGGCTTGGAATATGAGGCCATCTCTGTAATGGAGGCTCCCTTTCAACAGCTCTATTCCTATGTCTCGGTCTACGCTTCGCTGGGCGTCCTTTCCATGCTCATTGGCTTGGTTGCCCTATTGCTGTCCCCGTGGATAAAGCACTGGATGCAAGGTGTAAAGTAGGTAGGGAACCAGCTAGCCACACAATATTCTTTCTGCTCAAATAGTTTATTATCATAATCTGATTATCCTCTAACTAAAAACTGCACTTAAAGATACCAACCTTTACCTGATCGTAAATAAAAGGAAACTTACTTACTATGAAGGTTATGTTGAGTTGGAGCATCTTTATGTGCTGCCTATGGGGAATGGCCAATGCCCAAGCGCCAAGCTTGGAACAAAAAGCACAAGACATTTTAAGAGATCTAAAACAAATGGACGAAGGAGGTTATGCGCCGGTTCCTTCCGACACGCGTTTGGTCGCCATCAAAGCCCGCGATGGTAAAGTCAGCTTGAGATTTGATTTTTCTCCTGCCTTTTTAGCCCACGAATTTGACGACATGACCCATGAGTTGATGGTCGAGTCTTTTTCAGGAGGGCTTTCCGCTTTTCAATTATCTGAGGTGCAGCTAAAAGCCAAGAGTGTGGATGGGCAATATGTGGCTTTGTCTTCCTTCTTGAAGACTTACGAAGCACCCGTGCCATTGGCTCACAATAATGCGGACCCCCTACCTTCCACCAAAGGGGTCGTTCGCCGCTCAGGGGTAAAGCTGAAAAATCCAGCGCAGCCAGATGGGCAGCTCAGGGGGAAGACCGTCTGGTTGAGTGCAGGGCATGGCTGGCATGCGCGTCGGGGGGGCATTGCTACCCAGCGGAGCTGTACACACGGCCTGGTCGAGGATTTTACAACTGCCGAGTTTGTCAATTATCATTTATTGAAATATCTCTATCAGGCTGGAGCGAATGTCTGGACGGTTCGCGAAAGAGATATGAATCCCAACGAGGTGATTGTTGCTTGTCGCGATCGCAAGCCGTCTTATACAGAAAAAGGCGCCTGGGCCAACAGCCGTTCACGGGGTTATAAAGGTGCCAGTTATCGCTATGCTATTAGTGGCAAAAAGGAGACTGCTACAGCTACTTTTAAGCCCTACATTCCGGAATCTGGTCTCTATTGGGTTTCTGTCCATTACACCAGCGGGCTCAACCGAAGTGTGGACACGCGGTATAAAATTACACATGCTGGCGGTGTTTCAGAGGTGAGCATCAATCAAGAGGTTCACGGTAATACTTGGGTATATCTTGGTCAGTTTTATTTTGAAAAAGGCCGCCAAGGGTACGTGCAATTGAGTAATTTGTCTACTGAAAAGGGCCAGGCGGTCATTGCAGACGCTGTACGCTTTGGCGGTGGCAAAGGGAGTGAAAAAGATTGTTATGGCGGCAAGAGCAGTCAAGCGCCTCGTTTTGAAGAGTCGGCCCGTTATTATGCCCATTATCAGGGTTATCCCAAATGTGTCAACGATGTCGTCATTCGGCCGCTTTATGCAGAGTGGGAGTTGGCCAAGGGACACCCAAAAGAGCAAAACAATGCTATCTACCTTTCCCTACATACCAATGCCAACGGCCCTGGTGGTACTGAATCTTATGTGCATGCTTATCGACATACTGCCGACGCCCGACGGCTGCAAGCAGCTGTACATGATCAGTTGATTTCCGACTTGCGTCAGGGGTGGCGCAAGAACTGGAAAGATCGTGGTCGGAAAAGAGCAGACTTTGGAGAGTTGCGTTCCCTCAAAAAAATGCCTGGCGTGCTGTTGGAATTGGCCTTCCACGACCATGCCTCAGATGCCAAAGACCTCACGGAGCCTCAGTTTCGACAGCTTGCAGCCCGAGGGATTTACAAAGGCATCGTTCGCTACTTTGCTCAAAAGAACAATGAATATCCCGTCTATTTACCCGAAACGCCAACGCATATCTATGCGCAAAGTCAAGGACCCAAAAGGATCAAGGTTTCCTGGAAAGCGCCCTTGTTTGGAGGAGAATTGGGAAGCAAGGCTGCCTCTTACAAAATCTATATCAGCCAACATGGAAAGGCATTTGCGGACTACGCGGAAACATCCAAAACGGAATGGACATTCGATGGCTTAGCTCCTTCGACAACTTACTATTTCAGAGTGGCAGCCGTCAATAAAGGAGGGGAGTCCTTTCCTTCTTCTGTCCTGGCAGTACGAACACCAGCTGCTAAAAGCCAAGGAGAAAAACTGCTCATCGTAGACGGATACGATCGGCTCAACCGAGGGCTCAGTTTTCAAGCTCGTCATCGCTTATCCAGCTATTCACGCCCTGTCAAAGTACATCGCTTGTTTTTGGATCGTATGAATAATTTTGATTACATGGCCGAGCATGCAGAAGCGGCGGAGCGTTGCGACATACCATTTGATGGTGCTTCCAATGAGGCCATCGTAGACGGCATCACCACCCTGTCCAATTATGCTTACGTCAACTGGTTCGTTGGTCGAGAATCAACTGCTGATCAGACGCTGAGCCTCAGAGAGCAAGCTCGCCTGAGTCGCTACTTGGATCAAGGAGGCAATCTGATTATTTCTGGCTCTGAACTCGGGTATGATTTGGATCGCAAGGGCAATGGCCGAGATTTCTATCGGGACTACCTAAAGGCAGAATTTCAGGCTGACGATGCCAAACACCTATCGTTTCAAAGTCCCAAAGGCAAAAGCCAAACTTTCCTGAAAGGACATCTAAAGAACAATCGCTATGGCATGTATCCCTTGAAATCCCCAGATGTGATTAAGCCCATTGATGGCAGTAGGGTTTTACTCAAATACCCAAGTGGGCAGCCTGCGGCTTTGAGCTACAATGGCAGCTATGGTTTAGTGTATTTCGCCTTCCCACTGGAAACCGTCCAAGGAAAAGCTTTGAGAGGAAGTCTTTTAAAACATGCCCTAGCCTCCATGACAACAAGCTCAGAAAAGCCCTTATTGGCGCGCTTGCCCGCTAAGATTCGCAACCAATTGGACATTCGCATGAGTACCATTCCAGAGGGCCGCGCAGTCTTTCGAATTTATGACGGAGACGGCCGCGCCATCAAAGAACACCACTGGAAACACCATGCCCAAAAGAAGGAAACCATCTTAACCCACGATATTCCACCCAATCGCTATGCATACGAATTGGTTGTCCTTGGTCAAAGGCAACGTGGGATGATCGAGGTGGAGTGAGGGGGGATTTGATTTGGTGATTGGCCTTTGGCCTGGTGATTTGGTGATCGGGTGGTGGTGTGCGTATCTCCGATTCCATACAACCACAAGCAGCTCCGCTGCAATCACCAGTGCGCAGCACAATCACTGGCAGCTCTGCTGCAATCACATCAGTGCGAAGCACAATCACCAGCAGCTCTGCTGCAACCAAAACACACGCATCCATTACTTGGCAGGCGGCTTTCGATTTGATTCGGAGGTCGTTTTGCTTACAAGGACCAGTTGATGGCTTCTTTGCCTTCTTTTTGTAATAAATCATTGGCTTTGGAAAAATGGCTACACCCTTGAAAGCGATTGCCAGCAAGCGGGGAGGGGTGGACAGATTCCAGGACATGATGCTTCAGTTCGTCGATAAGGGCGCGTTTACTTTTAGCAAAATTGCCCCAGAGCATAAAAACGATGCCAGCGTGGTGTTCCGATATTTTGCGGATGACAGCATCTGTGAATGTTTGCCAGCCAATTTTTTTGTGTGAACCCGCTTTTTTGTGTTCGACGGTGAGCATAGCGTTGAGCAGAAAGACGCCTTGTTTGGCCCAGGCTGTTAGATCGCCATGACGGGGGATGACGAAACCGATGTCTCGTTCCATCTCCTTGTAGATGTTTTTCAAAGATGGTGGTACGCGTACGCCTTGTGGAACTGAAAAGCAAAGGCCCATTGCTTCACCAGGATTGTGGTAGGGGTCTTGACCGAGAATCACGACTTTTACCTGATCGAAAGGTGTGAGGTTGAAGGCGTTGAATATTAGGGAACCTGGAGGATAGATGGTTTTGCCATCGCCTTTGGCTTGAACAAGGTATTGCTTGATAGCGGAAAAGTAGGGCTGTTGGAATTCGGCAGCTAGGGCGGCTTTCCAGCCTTCTTCGATGCGTACGTCTGTCACTTTACTCATAGTGGTGTGAATATAAGGACTTTTTACTTGTAGTGACCTTTTTTAAGTCCATCAAATTTGCCTTTGTTGGAACTATTTTTGGTTTCCCAGAGGTTAATTTTGGACTAGGGCTTGTGTTTTTGCGCTGAAAAAAGCTAAATTTGCAGCCTCTTGGTCCTGTAGCTCAGCTGGATACCTGCCGGCAGGCAGGGAGCAACCGACCAAAAAAAGTTACTTAGGTATATTTGCCTTATTGTATGAATTAGTGGGGCAAAAGTACACTGAGATAAGAAGGTCCCGTAGCTCAGCTGGATACCTGCCTGCCGGCAGGCATGGAGCAACTGACCAAAAAAGCTACTTAGGTATATTTGCCTTATTGTACGAATTAGTAGGGCAAAAGTACACTAAAGATAAGACGGTCCCGTAGCTCAGCTGGATACCTGCCTGCCGGCAGGCAGGGAGCAACGGACCAAAAAAAGTTACTTAGGTATATTTGCCTTATTGTATGAATGAGTATGGCAAAAGTACACTGAGATAAGAAGGTCCCGTAGCTCAGCTGGATAGAGCAACTGACTTCTAATCAGTAGGTCACAGGTTCGAATCCTGTCGGGATCACAAGCTCAAGAGGCTTAACGAAAGGATAATTGCATTTGCAGTTGTCCTTTTTTTGAATGTGCTGGTGTCGAAAAAAATATACTAAAAATGGTCTCGTAGCTCCGCTAAATACCTGCCTGCCGGCAGGGACAGCATCCTAACTTAAGCAGATAATGTATGTATACGTATTGAAAAGTATGAACAATTACAGGTTTTATGTTGGAATGACAGAGAACGTGGAGAGGCGTTTAAAAGAACACAATTCCGGAAAGACAAAATCTACGAAGGGATATAGGCCGTGGCAGTTATTCTTTTCCGAGGAATACCCTAATCGAGAAGAGGCAAGGCAAAGAGAAAAGTATCTAAAGTCAGGGGTGGGTAAAGAGTACATTAAGAGAGAATGGTCTCGTAGCCCAGCTGGATACCTGCCGGCAGGCAGGGAGCAACTCACTTCTGATCAGTAGGTCACAGATTCGAATCCTATCGGGATCACAAACGACAGCTTGAGGTCGCCCTGACTTTGGCCTGTTGTTATTTTAAGAATGAATAAATTTTATTTTTAAAAAAATCAGACCCTTCGGAACTTCTATAAAGCCCACAGAGTTATAGTGTCATTATGATTATTCGCAGACAACATATAGAGCAGCCCCCCTTCCATCGTATCACCTACGAGCGGTAGCGCTATGCAATGTTGTTAGCTAAAAAGCCCGGTAGGTGTTCTCACTTATCGGGCTTTTTATTTAGGGATGTAGCTTAGTGGCCAGAGCACTTGGTTTGGGACCAAGAAGGCGTCCGTTCGAATCGGACTATCCCTACTGTGTATGTAGCTTAATTGGTCAAAGCACCGGGTTGTGGTTCCGGTAGATGTGGATTCGAATTCCACCATACACCTTTTTGACCCGGTGGACGAATTGGTTAAGTCACCTGACTTTCACTCAGGAGGTTGCGGGATCGTACCCCGTCCGGGTTACTGAATTTTATCAGCCAGTTGGTGTAATGAATAACATACCTGACTACGAATCAGGAGATAAAAGTTTGATTCTTTTACTGGCTACCAAATGGCGTACGTCGCCTCTTAAATTGTTTTTATTGATCTGTGGTGTAATGGTTTAACATCTTAGGTTTTGACCCTAAAGCTGTCAGTTCGACTCTGGCCAGATCAACCAAAACGGACTTGTATCGCCTCTGGCTTATATCCAGTCGAAAGCGTAATTGGTTACATGGGAGTTCAAGTCTCCCCAAGTCCACTTTCAGCAGTTCGTAGAATTAAATGAACTAATAATTTGTATGAAAGCTTTTCCACATACTTCATTTAAAATACTCGTCGATGCTACGGCATCGTCTGTATTTTTTTCTGTGAAAAGTTTCTCTCCAACTTATTGTCAACCCAATAACTACAAGCTGCTCAAGTATTAAATGCAAAAAGAATTGGTTTAAAAGGGAAGAAGTTTTTCTATTATTTTTTCGATTTTTTTTCGAAGCTGGAACCAATTTATTTTATACTTATTTCTTT
>JBCCSZ010000135.1:0-19826 GCA_039199225.1 Bacteroidota bacterium | reverse complement strand
TCTGTGAACGCAAAGAAGAACATGTGCTCATCATCTTCTTCCATGATTTCTTCTGTGATGTCCTCGTTCTCGATGGAGTTGAACAGGGTAACAGACATTTCGTACATTGTACTTTCTGTCAGCTCGATGTCCTTCGTAATTTGAATAGGAAGTGGTCCGGCACCATCAGGGTCTTGTGCTGTAGCAGTAATAGCTGCGCCGCCGCCCATAGGGGTGAAAGTTAAGGTCACATCGGTGATGACTTCTTCTTCATTTTCACAAGGTGGTGCATCGGTGTCTTGATTGATTTTGATGTCCCAAGTCAGGTCAATATCAGTACCACCGTTGTTGATGGTAGAGGTGGCTGTTTTGACACCAGGCTGGTGTTTGAGAACAACGCGGAAAGTTCCGGCAATTTCGTCATCCTCTATACATTCCGTTTCCCAGTCAGTAGACAATCCAACAGGGAGGCTATTACGGTCAAAATCATTGTAATCGATGGGATCGTCCCGATTGTCAGCATTACCATTACCAGCAGGGCTGGTGAAGAGAGAGTCCGTGAACGCAAAGAAGAACATGTGCTCATCATCTTCTTCCATGATTTCTTCTGTGATGTCCTCGTTCTCGATGGAGTTGAACAGGGTAACAGACATTTCGTACATTGTACTTTCTGTCAGCTCAATGTCCTTCGTAATTTGAATAGGAAGTGGTCCGGCACCATCAGGGTCTTGTGCTGTAGCAGTGATAGCTGCGCCGCCGCCCATAGGGGTGAAGGTCAGAGTCACATCGGTGATGACCTCTTCTTCGTTTTCACAAGGTGGTGCATCCGGGTCTTCTGTGACGTTGAGGTCCCAGGTGATGTCAAACTCAGTTGTACCCATGGAGGAAGTAGAGGTTGCTGTCTTTGTACCTGGCTGATATTGCAGTACAACTCTGAAGCTACCAGAGGCAGTGCCTTCTCTACACTCGCTTTCCCATTCAGTCCGCAAACCCACTGGTAGAGAGTTGCCATCAGAATCTTCATAATCGAGTGGGTCAGCGCGATTGTCAATGTTTCCATTACCTGCCGGACTAGTCATCAGCGAGTCTGTGAACTCAAAAAAGAACAAATAGTCATTGGCACCATTCTGTATCTCCGTCGTTTGATTCGTAGAGTTGATAGAGTTTTGAACGTCGATGGATAGATCGTACACTGTACTCTCTACCAAGTCGATGGGACCTGCCACCTGAAATGACATATTTCCATCTCCATCTGAATCATTTGCCGTCGCTGTAACAGCCGTACCACCGCCAACAGGTGTGAAGGTCAGGGTTACATCCGTAATGTTGGTAAGCCCTTGACCGAATAGGAATGCGGGACTAGCGAGTAAGGCTATTCCCAGAATGAATTGGTAAATTTTTTGCATAGTTGCGTGATTGGTTTAATTAAATCGTTGAGGAAATAGTGCAAAAATAATAAAATGCAACTGAGTTGCAAATAGCTTTTGAGGGTCTAAAATTGATAGGTTAACGTCAAAATGAAGTTTCGGCCCATATCGTCAGCAAAATATCTGAGTCGATCGGTATAGACCCTGTAGGATGTGTTGAAAAGGTTCCTAATTTGGAATTGCCACTGGAATTTTTTAAAGGAGGAACTCCAAGTGAAGTTGGTCAAAAAATAGCCTGGTGGTGGCGGCAGGATGTCAAAATCCGCAGCATCATCTCCAAATCGAACAATGTCTTTTTGAAAGGCAAAGAGGAATTCATCGACGGTCAATATTCGCGGATGTTGAAATTGCTCGAAAGTGTAATCGAATGCCAACTCGAATGTCGTATTGCCCAGAAAAGAAATCGAAGGTTGATACCTAAATGTATAGCCTAGTTGAGCAGGTGGTTGACCGACGAAGGGGTCGTCGTCCTTAATCTGCTTGGACCACAAATAGCTGCCCTTGAAGATCGAAGAAAAGGCTGGCGAATGCTGCCACTCATTGTGCATGTCGATCCCCCAAATGATGGCATCTGTCTGATCGTAAACGTTGAAGATGAAAAAGCCTCTGGCTGTTCTTGTAATACCACCAGGTTTGGAGAAGATGTAGTTTTCAATGTAGTTGAAATAGCCCGTGATTTCCGATCGGAAATTGGGTCGATTGATGGAAAAGGTATTGATCCACTTGTAGCCGACTTCCGCAGGAACGGGTCGATCTTCCTCTGTGAGAATACCTTCGCTGGTCGTGATAAAATCAAACCGCTCGTCGATCGTGTACCGCCACAGGCCGTATTCCAAAAAGAAGGCATGCTGACCAAAGCGATACAACTCCGCTACATTGGGCGCCCGCCAAGCGGTACCTATGTTGGATTGGAAGGAGGTATGCTCACTCAGTTTTGTCTTGAGCCCCAAGGTACCGGAGAAGTTTTTGTACACAACCGTATTGCGGTAAATGGTATTGTCGGGTTCTCGTCCAACAATGAATGAGTGTATGTAGTCGTAGCGAATACCCATCTCCAAGGTACTGTTGCCAATATCTCTAGACTCTATCAGGTACACGCCCAATCGCTTTTCATCGTAATTGGGAATAAATGGAACCGTATTGGTGCCTGGCAAGTTATCGTTTGCCTTCTTGAGCAGCTGTACGCCAAGCCTACCCGAAAGACCGAAGAAGAGGTCCTGATGCGACCAATCGACATCGAGACTCTGCGTTTTTAGCTTCAGGTCCATATTGGGTGCATCCACCCGACGAACACCAAACTCCTGACGATGGTTGACCTGATGCCCAAACACTGCTTTGATGGAATGCTTTTGACCAACGTATTGAATGGTGGCCTTGAAGAGGTCGTGCTTTGTCTCCTGCTTGGGCTTGCCAATGTCGTAGCTGAACGGTTTTGTAAAAAAAGGTGTATCGACAGTAATGGCGTTGACGATGTCGTCCAAATTACCGAAGACGGAGCCAGCCAAAATGCCGAGCTTTTGTTCAACACGGCTGTAGTACCCTTCGATGTTCAACTCCGCAATGGGGTGTATGCGAAACCCACCATAATAGTTTTTCTCTTGCTTGCCTGTGTTGGTTAGAAGATAATTGGGGGCGTGAAGGTCTCCCTGCTTGGTTTGGCTGGCACCCCCCAGAAAACTCAGGCGCTTGAAGCCTTTTCTCAATTCGACCGCCCCGTGTCCAGCTCTTCCGTTGGATCGGCCCAATAGGCGTACCTTTCCATTCAATGGCGTCGATAGCTCCATCTTGCTAGGGTTGGTCAAAATGACCCCTCCCAAAGCATCCGGGCCAAAGCGGACCGTTGCGGCTCCTTTGATGACTTCGAGCTCTCCTACGCTTGAGAGGTCAATTTCTGCTGCATGGTCTTGTCCCCAATTCTGAAATTCGTGCCGCAGGCCATTGTTGATGATCAAAATCCGATTGCTGTGCAAGCCGTGAATAATGGGCTTGACGACGTTCTGGCCATTGCGCAAAGTCGAAACACCCGATATTTGGCTGACCACATCGCCCAGCGATTGGGAGGCCGCAGCCGTAAGCTTTTCGCCGGAAATCTTCGTGGAGTTCACTGTTTGTAGACCACCCTGGCTGGCCTTTGCCTCAACGACAACGCTTTCGAGCGTATACTCCTGCGATGCCATATAGATTTCTATAAAAGGATGGTGGAAATCGTGGTGGTGTCTGGCTTCCTTGTATCCCAGAAAGGCGAATAATAGATCGTATTCCTTCTCACAGAGATTCTCGAACTTGAAATAGCCCGAATCGTCCGAAGTCGTACCTTGTGACGTATTCTCTATTTGTACACTGACAAAAGGCAATGGCTCTTTCGTTTCCAGGTCGAAGACTTTGCCTTCAATAGAATATGCACACTCTTTTTCCACCTGAGCAGATAAAAAACAAGGGATGAGCATGAAAAGGAAGGGTAGGAAGAAATGGCTACTTCGCATTGGTCTGCCTATTTTTATTTAGTTTAAATCAAAATTATCAAAAAAACGCAACTTTGTTGCATTAACAACTCGGAAAGTAGCTTGTTGAATGGTGAAATGGTTTAATTTGACATCTGGCAGATAGATGTCCTATCTTTTTTAACGTGCGTTATTTAAAATGTAGTAGAATTCATTGGGGTTGTCGTAGTTGAGGGTCATCACTCCGCTGAAGGTCTTAATCTCATCTAGCTTGTATCGTTTGTTTTTGTCTTTCAAATGAATACTGATAATTGATGCAGGGCTGGCCTTGCCACAGAAGAAGCAGGAGGCGTAAGGATTGGCAGATAAAGCAAAAAAGCCATCCTGCTCGTCGATTGGGATAACGAAACCCTTAATGGAGATTTCTTTTCCATCTAGTGCCTTGACCGCCTTGGTGAATATCGGAGCGTACATCTCCATTTCTATCTCCTTGTAATACTTCAGCTTGTAGTCAATATCCATCAGCAATTTCCATGAGACCTCCAATGGCTTTGCTGCCGATCCTCTGGCCATTGTCCAATCATTTACTTGAGCATCTTGCTCATTTACTGCGTAAAGATCGTCTTGGAATGGCTCAAGGCTCAGGGACTGCCCCGCAAGGGTACTCGCCATAGAAGTGCAGGCCAGCACTACAAGGGTCAGTATTCTCAAGTTCTTGTGCATATACATATGTTTGATTCAAGTTGTGACGCATTTATCACAACCAAGGTTATACATTTGCTCAAATATAGGGCGAACTTACGTATGTCTAGCTCTATATTAACGACAAAAATACGATTAAGATTGGGGTAGTGGCTCCGTATTTAGGCATTTGTCGTCATCGCACTGGCAGTATTTCCTGTTGTACAGATGCAGACCAACCAGGCCAATGGCTGGTACATAGTTTACAAACTGGTTGACATGAAAAAGGCCAAATCTTTCATTCAGGATGCATATGGCCAGTAACAACCAACTTGCATAAAGGGCGATGGGCATCCACTTAATGGAGGTACTTTTGGCAGAGTAGTAAATGGCTATGATGGAAATACCTAAAAATAGATAGTCGATCATACCCCACCACGTGGGTCCTGTTGCACAACAACTGGTCGTACATGCTTGAGCAACAAAAATAAGTGGTGTAACCAGGCAATGTATGAGGCACAAACCACTGGCAAATGCTCCGAACATATCGGATCGATCGTTGATGACATCTTGGCTATATAAAGGAAAGATTTTCACTGTTGTTCTCTATTATGTTTGTGATATAAATTATTTGAATAAGCGTCTGGACAAAGCTGTGTTATCCTTAGTTGAGAGAAGTATTGTCCAAAATAAGTCACTATTTAATTTGTTTAGGCACTCACTATTAACCTGCTGTGGAATGCTTTGCGATACAACGATTGAGCATCCTCTCCAAGCCCTCTCTTTTGATCTTCCTTCCGATGAATACAATGATGCTTTGTCTTTTCTCATTGTATTTCCATGGTCGCTTTTCACTCACATCTAGGCGCTTACCCACTGACTGAATGACGTGCTGCTGGTCGGAATCATCTAAGCATATCAGTCCCTTCATGCGGTACAACCCCCTCGATTGAAACGTAAGATAGGCAAATAGCTGGTGGCATAGCATTGAATAATTGAATGGACGATCAAAAACAAAGGTATGAGACACAACTTCCTCCGTGTGGTGATGGTGATGGTGGTGGTGTGGCTTATTGACTGGAAACCCTCCTTCTCCATTGTGATGATGATCATGATCATGATGATGGTGATGATCATCGTGCTTGTGTCCATGACTTTTTTTGGCGTGTAACTCATCGAACAGGGCCGTTTGCTCTGCTGCCTCGAGCGGAGGATAATCGCCTTTTTTGCCGAAGACGATCTTAGCCAAGGGGTTCAGCTTCTGGAGGGTGACTTTCAACTCCTGAAGATAAACTTCACTGACCAAATCTGTCTTATTAATGAGCAAGGTATCGCTGAATGTCACTTGGCTCATGGCCTCCGTAGTCTCTTCCAATTGGTCTAGGATCAATTCGGCATCTACCATGCAGATGATGTTGCTCAGGGGAAATTGTTTCTTGATCGCAGGATGAACAATGAAAGGCTCCGCGAGACCTGTCGGATCAGCCACTCCCGTCGCTTCCACGATGATCTCGTCGTATTCATCTCTTCTATCGAAAAGCGTATTTAAAATGTCGTATAAATTTTCATTTAGTGTACAACAAAGACAACCATTGTTTAGCTCTACAATACCGTCCTCTGCCCGAATGATGAGGTCGCTGTCGATGCTCTGCTCTCCATATTCGTTTTCGATAATGGCATACCTAATGTCTGGGTTGTTTTCCAACACGTAATTTAGGTAGGTTGTCTTACCAGCTCCTAAAAAGCCAGTTAGAATAGTTGTTGGTTTTGTCTGTATGTCTGTTGTTTGTGCCATAAATCACTATCTTCAAAACTGTTTAACCAATGTAATTTTAGAAATCAGTTGTCGCCGCTCAATGGGCTCTGGCAAACCGTCGATTTGCGTATCATTGAAAACGACATAAACGAATGAAAGCGGCAAGTACTCCCAACTAGCCCGAACATTCCACCTCGCTTGCTCATCAACACTGTTGTACTGATAAAAAGCAGATACTTGTAACCTTGGATTAAGGGCGAATCTCGAACCTATGGTGACCAAGTGAGTGGCTAAATCCTCCTGCTCGATACCCAGATTGTCAATGTCGTTGTATCTGTAGCTTATCGTGAAAGCTGTATGGGGCAAGGGGGCCAGTCTACCCGAAAATCCGGCAGTGTTGCGAGTGCCATTATAAAACCTTCCGAAGTCATATTCAAGTCCTAAAGACCACTTCTTAGAAAAATCAGTAGAATATTCAATTAGGTAGCGGGTGTAGAAGTAGTCGTCCTGCGCAATGGGGATGCCCAAGGGCATAAATTCAAAATTGATGTTTTGCCAGGTTGGTGTAACAGCAACTTGGAAAAAACTGTTGTCTTTAAACCACATAAATATCGGAAAAATATAAATACTTGCCTGCTGAAAACTCGAAGGGTCAACAGCATCGTGGTTGACATTGACAAAAACGCCAGGGTCCCAGCGCCGTATCCAATTGAGCTTCTTAGGCCGCCAAATGTAATAGCCTCCAGGATTGTGCCGGATGACATTGCTCTGTTGGATGAAGCCTATTCCAGGATTGTAATCCGCATCCACATACTCCGTCGACCAGCCATAGTAAAACTTATTACTGCTATTTCCAGCGAATATCGTTCCAGCAAAGCCCGTTTCACCTGTATTTTCATCTATCGAAGAGGTCAGCAAATAATTGATGTCCCACTGGCTATTGGGTCGGATTTGGCCATCCAGGGTGATGGTTGTGTTGTTGTTGCTTTCAGTCCCCAATTCCTCAGAGCTTTCGTCCAACCGATGCGTCAGCATGACCCCGATGTTGTTTTCCCGCCCGTAGTTTCGCAGATACCTAGCCACCCCAAAGTTGGAGACAGGCGAATTGTCGGTCTCTCCCTGCCGGACCAGCAATCCGGCAATGGCCTGCTTTTCGGTGCGTTGGGTAAATCTCGCACCCCCCTGTATGGGAGCCGGCTCCGCATTGAAGCTGCCTTGCAGGCCGATTCGCCTACTGAAAAATGGCCGAACAAATGTTTGGGAACTACCAGACCAAATTCCTGAATTCTCCAAGAAAAATTGTCGCCGCTCTGGAAAAAAAATGTTGAATCGCTCCAAGTTGTTAACCGCTCGATCTACATCCGCTTGGGCAAAGTCTGTATTAAAGGTGAAATCCAGCACAGAGCGCGGGCTGATGGCCCACTTGACATCTCCGCCTAGCTTGAAATCTCCATCATCTATGGTGGTAGCGCCGGTTTTGCTTTGGTCGTATTGATAGAGGCTGTAGGGCTCGATTCGCACATTGGCAGAGGGCGGAGGCACCTCGATGCCCGTGAGCTTGGCCGCATAGGTCATTCGATAGGGCGTGAAAGACTGTGGAATGGCTGGAAAAGTGGAAACCTCTATATCACGTCGGGCGTACCTCACAAGGGTCACACCCCATTCAACAGTTTCTCCATCTTCAGGGGAATCATACCGCAGTGTTTTGAAAGGAATGGCAAATTCTGCCGTATATCCGTCCTCCGTTCGCTTGGTTCTGACTGTCCATAAGGTGTTCCAGCCATTGTCGAAGTTGTTGCCATTGAAGTTTTGAAAGTCTCGCTGATTTCCGTAAGGAGTTGTCTGAAAAGCTTGTGCGTACTGCTTCAGGTTTTGAGGGTCCAATGCGATGCCGAATAGATCGTTTTCTCCCCAGGAGAAGTCTCTGCGCAGGTCTTGTACCCGGATGCCTTTGAGCCCGACAGAATCTTTACAAAATGCGCCGACATAAAGATTTTTAGCATCATAGAGAAATTTCACCTCTGTTCGGTAGCGGATAGAGCCTCCTTGCCGTGGTTCTTGCCTGAAAAAATCAGAGACAGAGGCAGCCCGCTTCCAATCTGCTTCCTCCAAACTGCCATCTACTACCAAGGTTTGAGTCGCTTTTGTTACCTTTATTACAGGTGGCTCCTCCGGCGGCGGGAAATTCAAGTCCCCAACGTCCGAATTCTGCGCTGCTACTGCACTTGCCAACAGAGAAAAGCCGACCACGAAGTAGATGCTATAGTACATTTAAGAAAAATGTTAATGCGACTGAGTTGCAAAAATAGAAAAAATTGCAATTGTAACCAAGTCGCTTTAATTTTGTATACATGGGAATCATAAGAAAGACAAAGTCAGTAGAAGCCTTGCTCGCTCTCTTTGAGCAAAGTAAAAGCGCTATTTCGGTTGTAGATTTAGTAGAGCGTTTCAAGGGAAAGGCCAATAAGTCGACGATTTATCGCATCCTGGAGCGTTTTGAGAACGAAGGTTTGGTGCATGCCTTTAAGGGACAAGATGGTTTGACTTGGTATGCCAAATGCTTTTCGGACTGCGCAGGGGGCCACCACAATGATTTTCACCCTCATTTTCAATGTCAAGAGTGTGGTAAGGTAGAGTGCCTTTCCGTCAGTATTTCCCTACCTGAAATCAGTACCCACAAGATCGAGTCTGCTGCTGTTCTGCTGAAAGGCCAGTGCGCGGACTGTCGTAGCTGAGAGGGTTACGAACTACAAGAAAGCATCGAACAACCTACCTTATGCCTGGCCCATTCTGGACGCTTGGCGAACCATTGATTCTTCTCCATTTGCTCGCTATAGGGCTTTTTCAATAATTCGTGCAGTTCTTCAACCAGTGTAAAATCCCCCTGATCTGCGGCTTCAATGGCCATTTGAGCCATGTAATTGCGCAGAACGTATTTGGGATTGACCTTATTCATTTGCTTTTTGCGTTCTTCATCGCTCAGTGTTTCTGCCTGTAGTTGCTGTTGGTATTCGGTGAGCCAGTGGATCCATCTTTTGCGCACATCGCTTTGGAGATCGTCGGGTTTGTAAAACGCTTCCTTGATGGTTTCCAGGTAGCCTTCGATCTCGTTTTGACTTGCTGCCTTTGGGAAACTGGCCAGATTTCGGAAAAAGATGGTCATATCCGTTTCGCTCAACTGTAGGGTCTTGAGGAGATAAGTCACCAACTTGGTGGTATCATCTGTTATATTTTGCAACCCCAATTTCTGCCCCATCATCTTCATATAGGTGGGTTGATAATTGGATTGGAATTGCGTGAGAACTTCCTGGAAAGGCTCTAGCTCTTCTACTAATTGATAGAGGGCGCTGGCCAATTGGAGGAGGTTCCAAAGGGAAATATTAGGTTGTTGGCCAAATCGGTACCTGCGCATTTGACCATCCGTTGTGTTGGGCGTCCAGCCGGGGTCGTAGCCCTCCAACCATCCGTAGGGGCCGTAATCGATCGTCAGACCCAGGATGGACATATTGTCGGTGTTCATCACGCCATGTACAAAGCCGACCCGCTGCCAGTGGATGACCATGTCGAGGGTTCGCATGGCCACCTGCTTGAAAAATTCTACATAGCCTTCCTTGGTGCCTGGCTGGATCGTTGGAAAGAAGTGCTTGATCGTAAAGTCGGTCAGCTGATTTAGCGTTTGAACATCTCCTCGGCTGGCAAAGATTTGAAAATTTCCAAACCGAATAAAGGACGGCGCTACTCGGCAAACAATGGCACCTTTTTCATAGGCAGGGTTGCCGTCGTACAGCATGTCCCGCATAACCTGATCGCCGGAAAGTATCAAAGACAAAGAACGAGTGGTCGGTACTCCTAAATGGTACATGGCCTCGCTGCACAAGTGCTCCCGGATGGAAGAGCGCAATACAGCCAAGCCATCCGCATTTCTGGAATAGGGCGTTTCGCCTGCGCCTTTGAGCTGTAAAGTCCAGCTTTTACCACTGTGTTCCACCTCTGTCAGGTTGATTGCCCGGCCGTCTCCCAACTGTCCGGCCCAGTTGCCAAACTGATGCCCGCCGTAGCACATGGCGTAGGGCGTTGTGTCTTTCAAGACGGTCTTTCCGGAAAACACCTCCAGAAAAGCCTCAGATTGCAGGTCGGCCTCGGTCAATCCAATGGCGTGAGCAACTTCTTTGGTTGCGTGAACCAGCACTGGGTTGGAGGGAATTCTTGGAGTGGCCTTTGAAAAACAAGCTTTGAATACCTGCCGCCTGGCGTTGGTTTCATTGGGGTCGGCAGGAAGTTCTTTATTGAATTTATCTTGTATGTTGAGTTGCATGATACGCAGTATTTTCTGATCCTATCCATTTTAAACCTTTGAAGTAGGCCAATCGTTCATTAACAAAATTAGTTACTTGTCTTGGTGGGTAAAAAACGACGCCATGTTGGAAATCATGCGTCTGAGCCCGAGCTGGAATAACAGGGTTTAACAATAAAATTACTAAGCTTTTTGGCCTCCCAATCTCCTAAGAACCGAATGATACCAATAGAATGAACCAACAAATCAAAGCGTATTTGTCTTCCAAAGACGACATCCTCCAGCCCATTTTAGCCAAGCTTTCCTGGAAGCCAGTCAAGAGTACCAACAATGTTTTCCACGATTTGATGAGTTGTATCATCGAGCAACAAATCCACTATCGCAGCAGCAAAAAGAAGTTTGCAAAGCTGTTGGCTGCTGCCGCTTTGGAGGAATTGACCCCAGAGAGTTTTGAAGTTTTTGAACAGGCTGCACTGCCATCGGTCAAGCTGTCTGCACGCAAATACGAGACGATGGCCCGCACGCTCGACTTTTTCCAAAACAAGCAAACGGATTGGCAAGCCATGGAAAATGACGAGGTCCGTAACATCTTATCAAACATTAAAGGCATCGGCCCCTGGACCATCGATATGATTTTGATGTACACCCTTGAACGACCAGATATTTTGCCCAAAGGAGATCACCACCTCAAAGGCATCATTGCCAAATTGTATGAATTGGACCCCTCCCGGACGGTGGCATCCGAAATACAGCGGATAGGTAAAAATTGGTCGCCCTATGCCTCTACTGCGGTCCAATGCTTGTGGGCCTGGCAGAAAAGTAGTTCATTAAGGGACTAAAAAGTAGTGGAGTTGTCAAACAAAAGGATTGAAAATGTGCTTATAAATTTTAAGTACTTTTTCTTGCAGGTGGCTTAGTTTTTGTGACAGCCAATAAAAATCTCCTCTATGGGGATTCGACAACTATTTTGAGAACACCACGATGCCATTAAAATCAATAGCCAAAACGGTATTCCTTTTTTTGGGAATCGCATTGATCTGTCTGGGGATAGAGTTTTTCCTTTTTGAAGTCACAGATTATACGGTCTATCGGGTCTTGGATATTTCCGCCAGGGACATCCTTTTGTTGTTCTTCGTCTTTTCCTTGCAATTTGCCTTTTTCAAGTGGGTCCCTACCGGATTTGATGCACTGTGGAAAGTCGTCAAAACCGACAGGGTGCCAGCGCTCCTCTCAACGGCGATTGCGCTGCTGGCGGGCAGCATACTCTATCACTTTTTGTCGTTCAGACAACCTGTTTGGTTTTTTCTGCTTCTTGTCGCAGGGCTTGGTGGCTTTTCTTATCTGATCCACCGAATCACAGATAAATTTTTTCACAAGACCATTTCCGTCTTATTACTCTGTGCGGGATTCAATGCGTCCTTCGTTTTTTGGGTACATGAAGAAACCAACAAGAACAAGCACATTCAGTATGCGCAACAGTTGGCAGAAAGGCGCGATACCCTTGCAGAGAATGAGCTGGTCCGCTTACTAGCTGGCGTTGAGCGGCATTCAATAGATGAAAAAGACAAAGATTTTTGGGAGAAGAAATGGCTGAACAATCCCTACCTTTCATCCAACTACCGGCTGCAAATTGATACCAGTACTACAGATACGACCCAAAGCTACCATCGCCCCGTTCTGACCTTCGATGAAAATGATACACCTGTTTACAAGCTCTATCTATCGACGAATTACAGTCTGTCTTTCAAGCTGAGAAAGGATTTTCGCTCCAGCGTATACACTGCCCATTATCCCTACAAGGAAATGGAGCGACTAAACGATTACCATTTTTCGGTGGTGGATCACGGCAGGGTTGTACTTGCCAATTCCCATGATTTTGACCTAAATATCTTAGACATACCTTTGCCGCCCGTTGGGACCGGAGCAAAAATCGAACTCAACGGTTTCGATGTACTGGCCTACCATCATTCCGAAGACCAGTTTGTGCTGATAGGAGAACCTTTGTCGGAGGTCTTGGTTTGGGTGTCCAATTTCTCCTTCTTCTTCAGTTTGTTTATCCTGGCGGCTTTGTTGGTGCAGCTGTTGGAGTTGTTGCTTTTTAGGAAAGACCTCTACATCCGCTGGCGCAAACTTTCGATTGATTTTCGGATACAGGCCACTTTGTTGTCTTTGACCATTTTACTTTTTTTCATCATCGCCATCACCACCTTATTTTTTCTGCGGCAAAACAATCGGGAGATCACTTATGAGCGGCAGTTCTACATCGCAGAGGCGATCCGCAAGGCGATCGTGGAGGATAAGGTCCTTTTTGATTGGGAATTGACAGACTTTTCAATCGACCGTCTGTCTGATTTGGCCGATAGAAATAAGTGTGATATTGATCTTTACAATGCCCGTGGAGCGTTACTGTTGAGCTCCATTGCAACAGCTGGCAATAGTCCGGCGCCCACCAAGGTAGATCAGAGGGTGCAGGAAGACATCCAAAAAAATCCTACGGCCGTTATTATCAATACCATTGAGCAAAATGGCGCCTCTTGTTTGCGCTCTGTTTTCAGCATTTCTCAAGACAATCGCATCGAGGGATTTGCCGCCATTAATGTCTTTGCCTCGGAAGTGGGGACGGCCCAGGACATTCCCATTATTATGAGTAAAATCCTAAGTGTTTATGTGTTTTTATTACTCATCATTTGGGGAATCGGCTTATCGATCATTGGCTTTTTGACCAAGCCCTTGCGCCTATTGGCCAACCGATTGAGCCAGTTCAAGCCCGGCAAGATCAACGAAAAGCTAGATTGGGAAGGGGAGGATGCCATCGGTCAGTTGATTGGAGAGTACAACAAAATGGTGGATGTAGTAGAACAAACCACCAAAAGCCTGATGCAAGCCGAGCGGCAAGGTGCCTGGCAGATTATGGCCCAGCAAATTGCACATGAGGTCAACAATCCCTTGACACCCCTACGGCTCAACGTGCAGTATTTTACACACATCCTCAAGCAACAACAAACACCTTCTCCGGAGACGGTTAAGCGCATATCGGACAGCTTAGTAGAACAGGTGGACCACCTTTCGCGGGTGGCTTCACAGTTCAAGCTCTTTGCAAATATGGAGGCACCCGAAACCAAGCCGCTCGAACTGCGGAAATTCATGGCACAATTCATCCTTCCCTACAAAAGCCGCCAGGATTATCAGTTTGAGTTCATCAACAACATCGACAGCGACTTTGATCCAACCATCAACATCGATTCGGAACACTTCCGGCAGGTGTTGACCAACCTCATGACCAATGCCGAGCATGCGATTCCCGAAGACCAAAAGGGTGTTATTCTACTCCATCTAAAACGACAGCAAGACAAAATCGTCTTGGAATTGGAAGACAATGGAAAGGGAATGGATGCCAAGACGGAGAACAATCTCTTCGATCCCCAATTTTCCACAAATTCTTCTCTTTCCGGCCTCGGTTTGCCCATCTGCCAGCGAATCATCGAATTCTATGGCGGCGATTTGAGCTTTACCACAAAGCTGGGCCTGGGTACCTGCTTTCGCATTGCCTTCTCGATTGCCTAAAGCCCCTAGAAATCAAAGCCAATCTTGAAGGTGAATCGGTTGTCGTCATCGTTGTTTAAAAAGTAGCCAACGTTGAGGACGATGAAGTCGACCGGCGCAATCCACAGCGCACCGCCATAACCTGTATGCCACCTATCAGAATCTTGTCCGTCTAGCCAGACTCGGCCGTAATCAAAGCCACCCAAAATACCCATGGTGAAAGGCAAAATTTTGTTGACAGAACTCAATAGACGAATGCGCAAATCAGTATTGTGGAAAAAGGAAGTATTGCCGTAAAAGCGGTCAGCACGGAAGCCGCGTAGGTTGGTCCTACCACCCAATATGGCAGAATGGAAAAACGGATAGTTTCCAATGCGATGTGATGCACCAAACCTAGTCGCAAAAATCAGCGCGCCCTTTCGATCGATCTTTTGATAAAGGGCAAAGTCGGCATTGAGCAAAGCAAAATCTCGTTCAACCTCCCCTAGGTCGGTCATCCAAGCGGCGTCCAAAATCAGGTTGGAGCCTTTGGTGGGGATTTGGATGTTGTCCAGACTCAAGATGTGCAAGCCCGTTTTGATACCGCCATAAGCTTGATCTATGAAAATCTCGCCAGACTCCGCAATGGGGTCGGTTTCGATGAAACGCCCGGGAGTTTGTGAGATGGAGGTCCGCTCGTAGATCGGTCCAATAGTGAAGCCATCGCCCAGCGCATTGATGGGCTTTTTGAAGGCCGGATGGATGGAGATCATACTTTGTCGGACACGGTTGAAGTTGAAATCATCAGTTGTCAACTTGGTTTCATTTCCGAGGCCGTAATAGCTGAAGGAAAAACGGTCGGTCCTGTAGGTGGCCTGCAAGAGCAAATTCCACTTTCCGAAAAGCTGGGTAAAGTCTCCCAAGTAGTTCAGGTCGAGCCCACCAGTTGCAAAGGCCACATTTCCATTAAAGGTATGAATGGATGCATAGGGTGATTTTTTGAATCGGTAGGTCGTCGTCAAGGTATTCAAGCCGATTACAAAGCCATCGTCGGGGTTGAAACCTACGATGGGCAGGGGGATGGTATAGTCGTACTCGTAATGATAGGCCCGTCGGTCGTAAGTGTTCAGGTAGGGGTCGTTGGAGGTGCGGTCTCTGGCCTCACTCCCCAGTTCGATGTTATTGTCGTCTTTGTCGTCGTATATTTTGGTTTTCTTCGAAAGGCCAGATACCTTGGATTTGTCCACATAGGTATCTTCATCCAACCCACCGATGAGTCGCAGCGTAATGCCCTTGCGACCTTCGCCACTGAGGTTAAACGCATCCTCGCCCCCTAGGCCATAGATGCTGATTTCTTTGGTGACAGAGCGTTGAAAGACTCGATCGAAAACAAGGGGTTGGCTCTTCTTCTTTTTGTGAAAAATCTTAATGTGTGCATCGCCATTTGGCAGTCGGGTGATCTCGAATATTTCGTCTTTTTCAGTGCCGTAAACATCCACTCGTTTGTAGAGCAGCTCGTAATGCATACGAGCAAATTTGACGAGATTGTCTCTTCGCTTTTTAATGATCGAGGCGATGGTTTCGGCAGTGAGCTCCTGTGCTTTTTCGGGCCAGGTTTCAAAAGCTTTGTCGATGACTTCGTCTGTCAGATTTTGTTGGATGAATTTTGCCTCAGCTTCCCAATCCGGCCAGTCCATTTCATTCAAAAAGCTGTTGTCGACATACTTAGGACTCCAACTGGACCACTTCATGTTTTTGATGTCTGGCGAAAAGACTTTCAGCTGCCGCAAGAATGGCATAAACAGCCGAGCGGCCTGAATGAGGAAACCATCGTATTTGCTAAAGGGCTGGTCCCGGTCGCGGGGGATGGCCCGGTAGGTTGTACTGTCTTTGTTGATCTTAATGGTTGCCCAACGCCATTGGTCGTCATGCCGATCCCAATCGCCGATTACTTGGTCGAACAGTCGGGACCGCAGCAGCCAACGTTGGTCGACGGTGTGCTTGTGACTGCGGGTGATTTTTCGAGACATATCCCCCGTGCTGATGAGCTTTTTGGAATTGCCCAGACTGGCTTCCTTTTTCCAATTGCCGCCTGCTCTTTCTTCTACCAAATAAACCTGCCCACCAAATAAGTCGTTGTGAATGCCCAAGACTGGTTGCTTGGGGATGTAGTAGAGCTGTGGGTTGGTGTGGTAGACATTGACCGCATTGGCCATTGGTGGAACAGCCAGGGCCGCGAAGGGATGTGAGGATAAGAAGGTTTCCTGGACGATGCTGTTGGCTGCCGTCATCTTGTTGATCGGGTAGGGGACCGTCCGGGAGGCATCTTTGGTCAAGGCGCGCATCACATACTGCTGGCCGTTTGGATCGATCAAGCGCAGCGAGTTGGTCTGGTTGCCACCACCGCGTTTGACCGGGCTCATACCCCCCTTGAAGGTGGCCAGGTCCAACACAGGGAACTTATAGGTTTGCGAATAGATCGGCCGGAAATGTTCGCCCAACCAGAAATAATGCCAGTTGCTTTTTTCGGTGACTTTGTTGGTGACAACTGTAGTCGTTTTACTTTCCAATTTTTGATCGTATTCCGGGAAGCTTTCCGGAATGTTGTCCTTGGAGATTTCCAGCTTATCCTTTATTTGCTTGCGAAAGACGAGCTGTTCCTTGCCATCCTTATCGATGCTCCAGAATTGAAGCCAGGCAGCGCCATCCTCGTAAAAATCGATCTGTGCAAAGCCCGGATTGGCATAAGCAAAGTCGGAACCCGTACTAGCACTCGAAGAGCTGGTTTGCGTTCCAGTACCACTGACAATAAAATGCTGCCGCTCCTCGAAGATGTACTGCATGTTCTTTTCATGTGCACCAGCAAATATATAGCTACCGTTCTTGGTCGCTCCGGCCATAATGGCATCGATGAATTCCTGGTATTTGATATTGCTCAAATCACCTTCCAGACCTACAGTTGTTCTGTAAAATGCTGCTAAACTTCCCAGAACTGGAACGGGGATGTAGAGGTTTTTCTTCCACATGGTGAATGGAAACAAGTGGTCCTTTGCAGTAAAAAGACCGCCTCTCGGGCCGTACGAATAAACCGGATGGTGCATGGCCACCACCACATTTTTGTTGCGATACTTTCGGACAACTTCCTCGAAGTGAAAAGCAAAGTCCTTGCGGGTCTTGATCTCACATCCATCGTTGATTTCCGGCTCGGCATCCCAATCGCCCAAGTACCATTGAGAATCCACGACGACGACGACCAACTGATCGTTGATTTCTACGACCTCTGGGCCGCTACAGCCATTGCCTGGAAAAAAGTGCTCTTCCCAGTCGTCTTCCTCCTCAATGCCCTTGTTCAAGCGCTTTTCCAAATACTTTTCTTGCCTTCTCAGCCCTTTCAGTCCATATTTTTTCCAATCGGTACGTCCTGGCAAAAAGATGATTCTGCCTTCGTAATCTTTTAGAATGTCCAATTGGCTGTCCAGTTGAAACTCTGCCAATTTGCGGGCTTCTTTTTTGCTTTTTCGGGCCAAGCCCTTTGGCGATACATTGCCGCCTAGGAAAACGACAGAGCTGTTTTTGCCACTGTCTTTCAGCTTTTTTTGAAGTAATTCTAAAGTGGGTGATGGCTTATCGGGCCTCAGACCGCCAAGCTCGCCTATCAGGTACATGCGATGTTTGACGACTTGATCGGTCGGAGCAATGTTCTTTGTTTTCCAGTCTTTAGCCTCTTTGCTGTAATTCAGTTTGTAGTTGGCGCAGGAGCTGAAAAGAAGAAGTAGAAAAATGGATGTAAAATATCTGCTCATCATTCTTGAGGTATTTTGTCGACCAGAAAGTTCAACGCACTCGAATCGGTATGGACATTTCAATTGAAAATCGTCGGTAATTGACCTGCCAGAAAGAATCGAAGTTTGTATCTCTTTCCTTACTTAATTGTACTCATTTTTTCATCTGCTGACAGACACAGCCGCAACAGAGATCGAAAAGTGCATTCTAAGGTATATAATATCTGCCGATGGAGAAATCATTTGCATTAGAAATAACAGTTGAGCGGTCAAAACACTCCTACTCAGAGAAAGATATTTTATTTTCTCATAGCTCAAATCCAGTTGATCTGTGGGATACGGACTGGGAGTAGGCTGTCCTTGAACGCAAGCGCTTCCTTTGTTTTACGACTCTTGGGTATATGGCAGAAGAGTGGTACATCCAGCCGGCGCTTGGAAGTAAAATCGAAAACAGGCTTGGGAGGATTCGCCAAGCTTTTATGTAGAGATGATCTGTAGCATCAAGCCAAAGTCAATGGTAGGTCCCGTAAACGCTGCTGCGTCAGCCGAAATACGGCATTGGCGATTGCTGCACCGATCGGCCCCAAAGGTGGTTCGCCCACGGCCCCTGGCTTGTCGTCGTTTTCCAAAATGACAACATCTATTTCCTTTGGTGCATCCTGCATAAGGGCCATTTGATAGGGGCCGTAGATTGTAGGACCCAAGCTGCCGTCCTTGACTTCCATTTTTTCAAATAGGGACGCACTGATTCCCATGATGATGCTGCCTTCACACTGCGCGCGAACCTGGTCCGGATTGACCGCCATGCCAGGGTCGATCACACAGGTGACTTTATGAACCTTTATTCTTTTGTTTTCATCAACGGAAACTTCGACGACCTGGGCGCAGGGTGTGTTGGCATCTGTGGAGGCGGCAAAGCCCATCGCCCGTCCGTTGGGCAGTAGGTCGTTTTGCCAATTGCTCTTTTCAGCAGCCGTTCGAATGACTGCAGCCAAGCGTTTTCCAGCCTTGTCGTCTTGTATTTGATCCAGACGGAATTGTATGGGGTCTTTACCTGTCTTGGCAGCCAGTTCATCCATGAAACTTTCGATGGCAAAGGTATTGGCCAACAGCCCCAGGCTACGCCACCAACTGGTTGCAAAGGGAAGTTTGACCCGCCAGGAGATGGCCCGGAAGTTGGGAATGTCGCGGTATTGGATCATGCCACCTCGCCAGGCTCCGATGTCCGCACCTACGATGGGCTCGGCGATGCTGGGTATCAGTGGGGAGCCGAACATCACGTCTCCGCTCGAAACATTGTGTTCGATGGCTTTGATCAAGCCACTGTCGTCTAGCTTGCCGCGGAGTATATGGTGGGTTGGTGGGCGGAAGGTGTCTTTTTGGAATTCTTCCTTACGGGTGAAAAAGCATTTGACCGGCTTTCCAACGGCCTTGGACATGGCAGCCGCCTGAACAGCATTTGGTGTATGCAAGCGCCGACCAAAACCACCACCCAAAAAAGTCGGGATGATGTTGACCTTTTTAGCATCGATGCCTAAATACTTGGCCACTTCCATACGGGTGAGGTTGATGACCTGCGTCGGAATCATCACCGTGGCTTTGCCATCCTCTACATAGGCGAGCGAACCGCTGGGCTCAATTTGGGCATGCGCTCCGATTGGACTGGTGTAGGAGGCCGTCACCACACCCTCTTCACTGTCTAAAATTCCCTTGGGACTTCCGGTCTTTTGAATCACAATTGGATTGCCTTTGCCCACCTCTATCATCTCTTCGATGTCCTTGGTTTGCCAGTTGCGTTCTGTCTTCCAGTTCACCTTGATGGCTTCCTTTGCGCGGTGTGCGGCAGCTCTGGAAGTAGCGACCACACCGACAAAATCTTTTTCTTTGACTATTTTGACCACACCAGGCATGCCCTCTGCCGCACTCGTATCTGCATCCACAAAG
>JBCCSZ010000134.1:0-19947 GCA_039199225.1 Bacteroidota bacterium | reverse complement strand
GCTCGTAGTAGGGAAGAGTCGGAAATTCCTGGCAAAGCAATCGTCCCGCCCGCCCGTCAGAAGCCAGATGTACTTCGGCTCCTTGCGACAACAAGGCGTTGATGATCGGCATGCAACGGGTCGCATGCCCTAGTCCCCAATTGAGAACAGCAACCAATACTCGCACTGTAGCTTTCGTTTAATATTCTTTTCAAGATAGGATTTATAGGCGGGAATCTGTATTTTTCCCATCCAAACAGCAACCTATGAATTTTTTGCTCTTGTATTGCAGTACTTTTTCAAAACAAAAAAGGAACAACCATTGGTTACTCCTCTTTAGCTTTTTGATCATTTTGCTAGTCCTAGGCGGCTGTCGCAGCAACGGCTGCGCCTGTCCTCCTTGATGCTATTGACCTACTAGTCTCATAAGATAGTTGTTTCTTCTATTGCGGTCATCATTATTGTTGTTACCGTCGTTGTAAATGTCGGGATCGTAAGCAATGCGCACTTCCCACTTGTCTTTTGTTGCAAATTCTCCTCTGTAGATCGGTTCGGTATAAGTGTGTACAAAATCAATGTTTTGTCCAGCCCTCAAATTGGTAAACCGAAAAGAACGAACGAATCGACCGTTGCGATACAATTGGACACTTTGTTGATTGCGGCTGGACCTGTAGTTTATAGCCCCCACATTTTTGAGCCGCATAAGAACTCTTCCATAGTGACGTCCATTGCTATTCCGACCGGATTTTGTCAGTTGGATCAGCGCAGGATCGATGGTCCGCAGCTGAATGCGAGGTGTAATGACCGGCTTGATCTTGGGGTTGTTTTGGTAAACAGATGGCAAATTGTACTGAGCGCTCATCAATGTTGAAAGACCTAAAAAGATGGTGGCAAAGAGTAGTAACTTTTTCATTTCCTTTTTATTTAGTTTGTTCAGTAATTTATTTGCCCTTATGTGTTTACAAAAGATGGCGCGTACCCTAGCTGGGCAAAAAAAATTAAAAAATAAACTTGTAAGAGGAAAAGAACAGCCTAGTTCAGCCGAATCTCATCTTGGTTGGAGTCGAAAAACTTGTATTGTGTAACCTGATATTCTGGATTTGGATGGACCTTCACCCAGCGGAAATATTTCGCATACCAACGCATTTGGGTGCTGGGCAAACCTTTTCGCAGATATGCCTGTACATAAGGATGTACTTGCAAGACCAATTTTGAATTGGGTCGCGATTGCATGATAAATTCCAGATCGCGTTCAATCTCGTCTGTCAGCAATATAGAAGGGTTGATTTTGCCTGTACCATTGCAGGAAGGACAAATCTCAGCTGTATTAATTTTGATCTCTGGACGAACACGCTGGCGGGTAATTTGCATCAAACCAAACTTACTCAACGGCAAAATAGTATGCTGAGCGCGATCCTTTTTCATGCAGTCCCGCATTTTTTTGAGCAGCGCCCGCTTGTGATCGCTCACACGCATGTCTATAAAGTCGATGATGATGATCCCACCAATGTCCCGAAGGCGCATTTGTCTGGCTATTTCCTCTGCTGCCTCCATGTTGACGGCCAAAACAGCTTCCGCTTGATCCCCACTGGGTACTTTATGACCACTATTGACATCAATAACATGCATAGCCTCGGTTCCTTCTATGACCAAGTAGGCGCCGCTGGGCATTGTGGCAGTTTTTCCAAAGGAGGATTTGATCTGCTTCGTTACGCCAAAGGCTTCAAAAACAGGCTTATTTGAACGGTGATGCTTGACAATTTTAAGCTGGTCAGGAGAAATGGCGCCCATAAAATGGCGAACATTATTAAACAGCTCCTTATCGTTGACAACAATTCGGTTGAACGAATCATTGAGGATATCCCGGAGAATACTAGATGTTTTATCCAGCTCACTCAACAGTTTCATGGGAGGCTTGGCCTTCGAAAGCTGATTGAATACTTCCTTCCACTTGCTGAGCATCAAGGTGAGCTCTTCGTGTAGATCAGCCACTCGCTTTCCTTCAGCCGCCGTCCGCACAATGACTCCAAAGTTTTTGGGCCGAATACTTTCCACCAAGGTTTTGAGGCGCTTCCGTTCATCTGCATTAGCTATTTTTTTGGAAACGGCAATTACCTCAGAGAAAGGCGTCAATACTAGGTAGCGTCCAGGAATGGTAATTTCACAACTAAGGCGAGGCCCTTTGGTAGAAATGGGCTCTTTGAGAATCTGCACCAGAATCGGTTGCTTCTTATTCAGTACTTGATCGATCTTTCCGGTCTTGACTATTTCAGGTTCAAACTTGAAATTGTCGAGGCTGGATATGGTGATACTTCCATTGACCGTACCACTGGTATATTTCAGCAGGGAGCGAAGCTTAGGCCCTAAATCAGTATAGTGGAGAAAGGCATCTTTTTTATGGCCAATATCTACGAAGGCAGCGTTGAGACCCGGCATCAATTTGCGAATCCTACCCAGAAAAATATCACCAACTGTGAAATTGGTATTCGTTTTTTGATAATGTAATTCGACGAGCCTGGAATCTTCCAATAAGGCGATCTCAACCTCTGTGGGGGTCGAATTGATGATGAGTTCCTTTTCCACAATAATCTGCTGCTTTTGGCGGCATCGGGATCATTCAAATATCCAGGTAAGCTTAAGCTGGAGCCTTTTTACTCCATCCATCCGTGTGAATTTAAAGAAATCGTTACTCAAACAAAGCCATTAAAAACTTCTGAATTAGCCTGAATAAGGGTAAAGGAATAAGCTGCTCACAGGCACGCTTATTCCTTTTATCCTGTCTTTTTTCGGATAAAAATTCCGATGTCCAGAGAAAGAAAGACTACAACCTACCTATTCTTCTTCTTATGACGATTCTTACGCAGTCTCTTCTTCCGCTTATGCGTAGCGATCTTGTGACGTTTACGTTTTTTTCCGCAAGGCATAATAAAATCTCTTTTGATAATGAATAAATCTATTTCTTTCTACTGCTTTGCAAATAAATACATGAGCACTTACTGCCCTCTGTTTTGCAAACCAGCTTGACATATCTCTTTATGTCTGACAGCCTTTTCAGGCTGACCGTTGGATTCCAGTGCTTTTGCTAGTAAACAATGACCCCTGGATTCTTCGGGCTGCAAAGATACAGCTTTTGTCAAACGTTGTATAGCTTTTTCGTATTGACCTGTTTGAATGGCCAAGCGCCCAAGCTGGATCAATACCGGAACATTATCCGGGTTGCGTTTGTTCAGATCGACCAGCATGAGAATACCTTTCATAGGGTTATCTTGTGGTGGCTTTTCTGTGTAGCAAAGCGCCAGGTTGATGCGATGATCTATGTTGTTTGGATTGAGAGAGATGGCACTTTCAAAGGCTTTTACAGCCTGTTGGCTACAAAATTCATTGACTTTGGTCTCCTTCACTCTTTGAGAACAGATCGAGTAGGTTGTTCCAGCAATTGACCAGGCATCCTCTGTATTGATTTCCTCTGCAAGCTTTTCTGCGTAGTAACCAGCAACAGCCGGCTCATTCAATTGATACCATCGACCAGAAAGCCGCTGTAGAAGAGCGACTCGGGCCGTGTCTGACTTAGCCTTTGCTGCACCTTCTTCCAAAAAAACCAGCTCATTGGTAATTTCGGGTGTCAATTTTGATTTTGCATCCTTAAGGATGACATCGATGTCTGTAGATTTGGCCACCAAGGAGCGGCCCTGTTCAACTGCGGCTTGTTTGGGCGACTTAATTTCAAAGCCGAAATATAAGACACCCAACAAAACCAGAGATGTAGCAACAATAGATATCTGTAACTTCGTCATCCACTCAATTATTCAAACCCTGCATCTTTCAGTTTTCCTTTTCGCTATCATCTTTCGGCAAAGCCGTTACACTACCTTTTACCTGCTCCACGAAAACCTTTGCAGGTTTGAATGACGGAATGTAGTGTTCTGGTATTTCGATGGCGACATTTCTTTTGATATGACGCCCGATTTTCTTTGCTCTCTTCTTTATTACAAAGCTGTCGAAGCCGCGGATATAGACATTTTCGCTGTCGGCTAAAGCGTTTTTCACTTCTTTGAAAAACATTTCCAGCGTTACCAATACGTCTACTTTCGGGACTCCGGTTTTTTCCGCGATGGCTGCAACAAGATCAGCTTTCCTCATCTTTACTATATTGGTTTATAATTAGTTATGAATTATCAATAGGATAGCCAAATGAATGGCAAATGTCGCAATTTTATTTTTCAATTGAAAATATTGAACCGATATTTTTCACTATATCTTCATTTATTTCAACATATTACATCTTTCAATAAAGATTATTTGTCCTCTTTCCCCTCCTTATAAGGGGAATTAGGCAGATTTCCTATCTTTACCGCTTCTTAATTCAACATACACAAAAAACAGCACCCAGGCAGTAATATCTAACCAGATGCTTACGCCTTTCCTGTCTTTTGTTTCACTTTTTGCTAAATAACCTAAGTTGCGGTAAATAAAAACCAAATGGCTTCACAGCAATCATTCAAAGACATTGCTAAGTGCTGAATGAACCACAACTTAAATTAAACACCTTTTTATATGCTTTTATCAATGACCGGTTATGGACGAGCGACACAGTCGATGAACGACAAAACCATTACCATCGAACTTAGGTCCCTAAATAGCAAATACACAGATATTCGCTTCAATAAACTGCCTCCAAGCTATAAACAGAAGGAAATAGAACTTCGCAAAATTATTACTGCAAAGGTCCAAAGAGGCAAGATCGACATTACCATCGACATCCAGTCTCACAACGGAGACGACGGCTTCGCCCTCAACAAACCACTATTCGAAAAGTATTGTCGCGAACTTTCCCGCATCTCCAACGACATGGGCATACCCGTGGGAGACCTCACACAGGCCGTTCTTCGCCTTCCCAACGTCGTCTCAGCTGGCAATGAAGTGATTGATGACCAAGAATGGCATATGGTCGAACAAGCATTGCGCGAAGCATTGGACAAATTCCACCAATTCCGCCTGTCGGAAGGTGCCGCCATGGAGGAGGATTGCCAAGTACGGGTCAACCACATCCTGCAATACCTCGGCGAAGTAAGCCCTTTCGAAGCAGAGCGCGTCACCAAACTCCGCAACAGAGTAAATCAACTGATGGAAGAGTATGTCGGCAAGGACAACATCGACGCCAATCGCTTTGAACAAGAGATTCTCTACTATCTCGAAAAAATCGATGTCACAGAGGAAAAAGTTCGGCTGGAACAACACTGTCAGTATTTCCTCGAAGAACTGGCCAAAACGGTAGAACTAAAAGGACGGAAACTTAGCTTCATCAGCCAAGAGATGGGCCGCGAGATCAATACCTTGGGCTCTAAAGCCAATTCCTCCGACATACAGCGACTGGTCGTTAAAATGAAAGATGAACTCGAAAAAATCAAAGAGCAAGTTGCTAACTCCCTTTAAATCTGTACAGCCATAGCAGGTAAATTGCGCTAAGAAGAATGTTCAAACTCGATTTTATTGCAAATGGAAAAAAAACAATCATCGCCCCAATCGACAAGCTTCAACGGTAAATTGATTATTGTTACCGCACCTTCTGGCGCGGGAAAAACAACCATTGTCAGGCATTTGCTACAAAGCATAGATACACTCGCATTTTCTGTATCAGCGACCACTCGAAAGGGCCGCGCACATGAGATCGACGGAAAAGACTACTATTTCATCAGTCCAGAGGAGTTCAGGGAGCGCATCAACCAAAAGGCATTTATAGAGTGGGAAGAAGTCTACGACAATCAATTTTACGGCACCCTCCGATCAGAAGTGGATCGCCTATGGGCCGCACAAAAACACATCATTTTCGACATCGATGTCAGAGGAGCCATCAACATTAAGAACAACCATCCGGAGAATTCTCTGGCCATCTTCATCAAACCTCCATCGGCCGAAGTACTGTTCTCACGCCTCCGAAATAGACAAACAGAAGATGAAGACAGTCTTCGAAAACGCATAGCTCGCGCCAAAAATGAGCTAACTTATGAGAACAAATTTGACAAAGTAGTAGTTAATGATATATTAGAGGACGCTTTAAAAGAAGCAAAAAAAATTGTAAAAGCTTTTATAGAGCCCTAAGTGAGCCAATTGAACCAAAAACTCACTGGACGATGACGACATTAACCACCAATGGGATAAAGATTAGTGTTAGGACTGCTTATCAACCTGAGCATTCTGCACCCCATCGTCAGCAGTTCATACATGCCTATCAAATCACTATTGAAAATCTAAGCAATACAACCGTTCAACTACTCCGAAGGCACTGGATCATCATCGATTCCAATGGCGTCAAAAGAGAAGTGGAAGGAGAAGGCGTTCGAGGTGAACAACCCATCCTGATGCCTGGTCAAACACACCGCTACCACTCCTGGTCTCCCTTACTGACAGACATCGGCAAGATGTACGGCACCTTCCAAATGGTCCGAAAGGTCGATGATCGAAAATTTAAAGTCCGCATTCCAGAGTTCAAACTCATTGCCCCCTTCAAGATGAACTAGAAGCCCTTTAGGTGCCTTCTGGTAATACAGCCAAACATTTCAACTCGATTGCAATGGGTGTCGGCAGAGAGTCTATACCTACCGTTGTACGACAAGGTTGATTGTCTTTAAAATACTCCGCATAAATTCGATTGTAAGTATCGAAGTCCCGCTGCATATCCGTCAAAAATACCGTCACATCTACCAGATCATTCCAGGAAGCACCACTGGCCTCCAAAACAGTTCGAACGTTTTGAAATACGGAATGGCATTGCGCCTCGAAGCTAAAGGCCGTAAAATTACCTGCTGAGCTTTGCTTTAGGCCAGGTACACCATTGGTCTCAGGATCGCGCGGCCCGATGCCAGAGAGAAACAACAATTTGCCTACTCGTCGGGCATGTGGATACAAACCTACAGGCTTGGGCGCTTTGGAAGCATCAATCTTGTCAGAATTAGACATGTGTTCTTTTTTTGGGGAAAATAGGAGTTTATCTCTACAAAGTTACCCTAAACAGGGTAGGTTTTGCCTTTGACATTCTTTTAAGTTCTCCTTAATTTTGTTTCTGCCTAAAGCTAATAACAGTCCACTTAACAAAAATCCCTTGCACGCAGGGACATTGTAGTTCCCATTTGGACAACCTAATCCCACTCAAGCTGGATACCCCCTCGTGTCATGCCCAACCTTTCGAAACTGATCCCCTGCAGGAATAATGCTTGGCACCTATATGCTATGCCTTAGATCGATTGAGCAAAAGAACAGGACAAACTATGAAGAAAATCAACATCTACCAGTCAACCAACTTTGCCATTGTCCAATGGACATTGGTCTTGTTGATTGCGATGTTTTGTGGACTTGCCAATGCTCAAATCACCTTGGTGACAGACCGCTCCGATGCTACTTACACCGCCGGAACATCCATGAACTTTGTCGCCAGCAGTTTCACCTCTGGTCCAGCCACTTACACCATCTACTTCGACCGCTTTTCTACGCCCATCCAAAGTGGCAATATCAACCTAGCATCCGGCGGCAGTACAAGCATTCCCTTCCAACTAAATGAAGCGGGTGTCGTTATCTGTACCCTAACCCAAAACGGCCAGTCTGTCAAAGCCTCCGCCACCTTCGATCCGCACAAAATAAAAGCCTTTGAAGACGAGCCGTCCGACTTTGACAGCTATTGGCAAAATCAAAAATCAGCTCTGGCAGCCATTCCCTTGGATGCCCAGTTGAGCCCTTACACATCTACTGCCTACGCCACCACCTACCGCGTCAATTTGGCCAGTATCGACAATCGGCGGGTTTATGGCTACATAAGCATTCCAAACGGCAACGGCCCATTCCCAGCAGTTTTATCGCTGCCTTCGTTTGGCAGCCAGCCCAATGTCGTTACCCCAGCACCAGACATCGCCGAACGCGGCGGAGCCATTTCCCTGACCATCAGCATTCACAATGCCGAGCCAGATCAATTTGACCCCACTTCTTACCAGCCCGACGTATTAACAGACCAAAACCAGCTATATGGTCGCTATGCCTTATTAGCAGGCATTCGAGCCATTGATTATCTATTTTCTCGAAATGATTTTGACGGAAAAAGCCTTGCTGTCAATGGGGTAAGTCAGGGGGGTGGACTGGCAGTCATGTTGGCGGGCATCGACAACCGGGTCCAACTCATGGTGCAAAGCAACGCCAGCCATTGCCAACACTCAGGGCTTCAATACGATAGGGCCAGTGGCTTTCCATTTTATCTGGATCGCTCCCGCACCACCGTCGGCACGGCCGCTCACGAGCGCGCAACACTGGATGCGACCGCCTATTTGGACGTTGTACATTTTGCCAAGCGCTACAACGGACCTTCGCTATCCGTTATCAGCTATGAAGATGAGACTTGTCCGGCAGCCACCGTATTTGCGGCCTTTAATCAATTGCAAGGACAGAAGATACTATTGAATGCCCGCGATCTTGACCACAATCACCCCAACGAATATTGGAGTGGGCGCTTTGCGTTTTACCGCCAGCATTTTCCAGCTATGCGCACCCCACCTTGGCCCTGGCCAGAAACCAGTACGGACTATTTATTATACCTCGGCCCAGATCAAAGTGCTGGCATCAACCAATCCATTGATCTTCCCGCGCAACTTTGGTTCAACAATGCCCAGAAGAACAATGTAGAAGCCACGTGGGAATTGGTCGAAGGCCCTGGGACAGCTAGTTTTGACAGCCCTACCACGCTGCAAACCAAAGTGCGATTCAATCAAGAAGGAATATATACCTTGCAACTGACCGTTAAGGATTACGATAAGCTTAATACAGAAGGGAAGTTCTACACCATCATCAATCAATTGCGCGTTCAAGTCAATGGCGCTGTAGACAATACGCCGCCAAGTATTCGATTGTCAACCCCTGGCAATCAGGTCAATGGTCCTTTTTGGGTAACAGCCAGCGTCAATGAAGCAGTCAACGGTCTCACCATCGACGATTTAGTAATCAGCAATGCGACTGTTTCAGACTGGCAGAACAATGGCCTCAATTTTCAATTCCGCCTGACACCCATTTCCAATGGCAATGTGGGTATTTTTGTCCCTGCCAACCGCTTTCAGGATTTGGCAGGCAACAGCAATACGGCCTCCAATCAGCTCAACGTCAACTACCAAGCTCCGGACACAAGTCCGCCAACGGCCTTTCTATTCACAGCCAATACCCAAGTAAATAGCTCATTTACAGTAGACATCAGCTTGAGTGAAGCGGCTCAGAATTTTTCACAGGACGATTTTACAGTGACCAATGGAAATATTGGCAATTGGAGCGGCAGTGGCTTGAATTATCAGTTGACAGTCACACCGATTAATGAAGGAGTCGTCAGTCTTCAAATTCCCGCCAATCAATTTGAAGACAATGCCGGCAACCCTAACTTGGCCTCCAATCTATTGATTGTCAATTACCGTGCTCCCGACACCAATCATCCTGTCGCTACGCTTCGCACCAATGAGACAACTGTCAGTGGACCCTTCGTCGTAGAGGTAGTACTTTCAGAAAATGTCGCTGGATTTGTTTTGGCAGATGTTATCGTCGACAATGGTCGTCCCGATGCATGGAGTGGTAGTGGCTTAAGCTACAATTTTACGGTCTTTCCCGAGCGTGAAGGCCAGGTCAGCATTCAAATTCCTGCCAATGCCTTTCAGGATGCTGCTGGTAATACCAATGAAGCATCTAATGTGTTGAGGGTCAACTATCAGATTGTGGATAACAGCGCTCCGATTGCGACCTTGAGTACGGCAGCTCCGGAGGTCCAAGGCCCCTTCCAAGTCACTCTCCGGCTGAATGAGACCCCTCAAGACCTAGACCCTTCCGACCTAAACATCACCAACGCGACGCTAGACAATTGGTCGGGCAGTGGATTGGACTTTCAATTCCAGCTGACGCCTTTGCAAGAAGGAATTGTGGAGGCATTTATTCCTGCCGGTCGATTCGAAGATGCCGCTGGCAACCAAAATGCTGCGTCTAATACCCTTGAGGTCGATTTCCGTTTGCCAGATCAAACAAAGCCTACAGCTGTGTTGAGTACGTCTAGCGCAGTTGTGACGGGTACCTTTGAGGTATCTGTTGTTTTTAGTGAAAACATTAGTGGATTACAGGCAGATGATTTTCTGATCAATAATGGTCTTATCCAAAATTTAAGTGGCAACAACGATCAATATACCCTTGTCATTCAGCCTGCCTTTTTTGGTCCGGTTTTCATCTCGATGGATGCTGACCGGGTGGTGGATGCTTCCGGAAATGGCAACGAAGCATCCAATGTTCTTTCGCTGGAATACCAGGATTTGGCCAACGAAATTCTGGCGTTGAGTGCCAGCCTTTCCAACCGTCGGGTTCGCCTAGATTGGACAACCAACAGAACCTTCGAAGCTGATCGCTTTTTCATAGAACGGTCCAGCGATAGCCTCTCCTTCACCTTTTTAGATGAACTGGAGGTCGTCGACAGCTCTCTGAGTCTGATTTCTTATCTAGCTTTTGACGAAGCGCCTACTCAGGGCAACAATTTTTATCGCATTCGCCAACTCAATAAAGATGGGAGTGAAATTTACAGCAACACTCAAAAAGTATTGACGGACTTCGACCCTGACTTATTTGTTATCTATCCCAACCCAACCTTCGGTACCGTCTACGTGCATGCCCGCTCCTACAGCGGTCGGCAGGCAACCATCCAACTCCACGACGAAAAAGGCCGTCAACTCCTCCTGGCTTCTTATGATACCTTACCAGAAGCTCCCATCGAATTGATACTTCCAAGGCTATCCACTGGTTCCTACACCCTTACCTTCAGCATCCGCGGTTTCAATCGATTCAGCAAAAAATTAATTGTACTGGATTAAAAAAAGGATGGTACCGAAGTGATACCATCCAGATTATAACAACAAGATGACTTAAACTTAGGGGAAGGTCACACCCTCAACAAGCAGCGAAACTTCGTTGTTTAGAACCTCTACGAAGCCTTTGTTGATCTGAAAGCTCATTTTTTCATTGTCTTCCTTGATCAATCTAATGTTGCCTTCTCCAAGGGCTGACACAATGGGAGCGTGATTGCTCAGAATTTCAAATTGTCCACCAATTCCAGGAACTTTGACGGATTTGATAGGACCTTCAAAGATGTCCTTGTCTGGAGTCAAGATAGTGATATTCATGCGAACTGAAATAAAGTGTTCGTAAATTGTCCAATTCTCAAGCTGCGATTCCATTCATCGCAACTTAGGTTGTCTATAATCTTAAGCCTCGGCTTCTGCCAACATTTTCTTACCTGATTCGATAACATCTTCGATGTTTCCTTTCAGGTTGAAGGCAGCCTCCGGATATTCGTCAACCTCGCCATTGAGGATCATGTTGAATCCGCGAATGGTTTCTTCAATCGGCACCAATACACCAGGGATACCCGTGAACTGCTCGGCAACGTGGAATGGTTGAGACAAGAAACGCTGGCTGCGACGAGCCCGGTGAACAACCTGCTTGTCTTCTTCAGACAATTCTTCCATACCCAAGATCGCGATGATGTCTTGCAATTCATTGTAACGCTGCAAGATGTTCTTTACAGCTTCTGCACAGTCGTAGTGCTCTTCACCAATGATCTGTGGATCAAGGATACGAGAAGTAGAATCCAAGGGATCCACTGCAGGGTAGATACCCAGAGAGGCAATCTTACGGTTGAGTACCGTTGTCGCATCAAGGTGAGCAAATGTTGTCGCTGGTGCAGGGTCTGTCAAATCATCCGCAGGAACATATACAGCCTGTACGGAAGTAATGGAACCACGCTTGGTAGAAGTAATCCGTTCTTGCATCAGACCCATCTCTGTTGCCAGTGTCGGTTGATAACCTACCGCAGAAGGCATTCGTCCCAGCAGGGCAGATACCTCAGAACCAGCCTGTGTAAAACGGAAGATGTTGTCGATAAAGAATAAGATGTCACGGCCACCGGTTGGATCGCTCAAGTCGCCATCGCGGTAGTACTCCGCTACTGTCAAACCAGAAAGTGCTACTCTCGCACGCGCACCAGGAGGTTCGTTCATCTGACCAAACACCAATGTTGCCTGAGATTGCGCCAAGGATTTTCTATCTACTTTGGAAAGGTCCCAGCCGCCTTCTTCCATGCTATGCAAAAACTCATCGCCATACTTGATAACGTTGGCTTCGATCATTTCCCGCAGCAAATCATTTCCTTCGCGCGTACGCTCTCCCACACCTGCGAAAACCGAAATCCCTTCATATCCCTTGGCGATGTTGTTGATCAGCTCCATGATCAAAACCGTTTTTCCTACACCGGCACCTCCAAAGAGACCAATCTTTCCACCCTTCATGTATGGCTCAATCAGGTCGATTACCTTGATACCAGTGAAAAGTACCTCCTTCTCCGTTGTCAGGTCTTCAAACGCAGGTGGTTTACGGTGAATAGGGTAAGCATTGTCTCCCTTCTCTACCTTACCGATACCGTCGATGGCTTCTCCAACTACGTTGAAAAGGCGTCCTTTAATTTTCTCACCGATAGGCATCGCAATAGGTTTACCAGTATCCAGGACTTCCGTTCCTCTGGTCAGACCATCTGTGGAGTCCATCGCAATGGCCCGGATGCTGTCTTCACCTAGGTGACGCTGACATTCCAGAATTAATTCTTCGCCGCTAGGTCTGTTGATAACCAATGCGTTCAGGATTTCCGGTAGCTTGGAGTCGGGTCCATTGAAGCTAACATCCACAACGGGTCCGATAACCTGTTTTACTCGACCGATATTTGCCATAATCTATTTATAACTTTTAGTAATCTAAAGGGTCTTGAAAAATCGCTGCAAAGATAAGGGTTTTAACAATAAAAAAGAAAAGAATTGAACTTAAGTATAAAAGCCTGAAAGCACCCTTGCTTAGCCTCCTTCAAATAACTGCCCAACAACTCAATTGGCAGGTCCTTTTCGCCTCCTATTTCAACCAACTGCCAAGCCCCATCGAAGACTATTTAGCCCAAGTTGCGTATCTTCGCCGCATGATCTGGCAAGAAATCGTCAAAGCAGCACTCATTGGAACCGGACGCGCTAATTTGCCTCCTGTGGTTACCCAAGCATCCAAAGCACTGGGCATTGACCAAAGCCTTCCGCCAGAAACCCAATTGCTGCACGTCGCGACAGCTTATGCCCAGATGCACAAAGCAGGCAAAGAGGCCATCCAGTGGACCGAAGCACTGCCAGACCCTGGCGATACGAGCGATGCCAACGTTTGTCCCCCTGAGGCCACTCGTTTTCTCTATCGAATACTGGGCGGAGAATATGAAGAATTGCTTCCTGAATTCATCCAAAATCTGGTAGATCGCCAGATGTCTCTACCACCGGAAACGCTGCCCGACTTGCTGCAGCAGGCACTCAACAAAAAGGAGTTTTGGGCGCAAATCAAAGGGGCAGTTGGCAAAAGAGGGCAGTGGCTGGTTCAACTCAACCCGGCCTGGCAAGCTTTCTCCAACCGCTACAGAGACGATATTTGGGAGACGGGACTATTTGCCGAACGCCTGGCCTATCTCCGCCATCTGCGCCAACAAAATCCAAGGCTGGCCATCGAATACCTAAATGATACTTGGGAACAGGAGGGCCACAAAGACCGCCTAAAGTTTATCCAGGCTTTGGAGATCAATCTCGGAAAAGAAGATGAGGCTTTTTTGGAAAATTGCCTGGACATCAGACGAAAAGACCTACGACGTATTTGCTCCCGCCTTCTAGCTACCATCCCAGATGCTGCACTGCCCAAGCGCATCATCGCACAACTTGACGAACTGATCGAAGTAAAAAAACGAAGTGGCAAAAAGGAAAAGCTGCTCATCAGCCTCCCCGACACCTGGGAGGCATCCATGGCCAGAGACGGCATCGACCCAATTAAAAAGTGGCCCAAAGGAGGCGTTAAAGCCAGTCGTTTTTTACAAATGATGACACTGGTCCCTCCAAAGCATTGGGAACAAATGTTGGAGCAATCTCCGGAAGAGGCCGTCGGCACCTTTGTCCGCAGCGAATGGAGTAGCTTGCTTATGCAATCCGCTCTAGATGCCTGCTGTCTACACTTGGACGCAGATTGGATGAAAGCCCTCCTGACTTTTTGGATCGACAACCACCACAAGGAGCGATGGGAAGACCTAAAAGTACAACCCTTGCTCAAGGTATTACCTAGCCACTTATTGAACGAATTATTGATCGAGACCCTACAGAAGTCACCGGGATACATCGAGGCCGAGGCGCCTATTGCACAATTGCTAAAGTTGCAAGACCATCTGTGGGAAGACCGCCTCAGCATGCTTTTTATAAAGAATTTGCAACAATGGCTCGAAAAGGATCAAAATCGGCATTGGGGACAGTGGCACCTGCGGGAATTACTCAAAAATGCTGCCTTCCGATGCAGCCCTGAGCTATACGATTACCTCCACCAGCGATGGCCGAGAAATGCCGCAGCCTGGTCGGGTTGGCAAGACGAAATCGATGACTTCCTTCGAGTATTGAGGTTTCGCAAGCAGATGAAGGCTTCTTTGGGCTAGCAAAAAAATTGCAATATTTCAACGACTTTCCACGCTCGGATCATACCTTTAGGTTTCCATCCAAAAAGGATTTTACATGGCAAAGAAAAAAGATCAGCAAGTACTTCGTCCACACGCCGAAACCGCCTATGCCCACGAATTAAAGGCCCTAAAGGCCATCGACGACCATCCCCGTCCTACCAACTGGGAGTTGTCGCCTTGGGCAGTCGTTACCTATCTCATGGGGGGCAAGCTCGAAGACGGTACCGAGATTGAACCGAAATATTTTGGCAGCCGAAGGTTGATGGAGGTGGCCGTTTCTACCCTGGTTACAGATCGCGCCTTGTTGTTGATCGGGATTCCTGGCACTGCCAAGACCTGGGTGTCCGAACACCTGGCTGCTGCCATCTCGGGTAATTCGACATTGTTGGTCCAAGGCACGGCTGGGATGACGGAAGATGCGCTCCGTTATGGCTGGAACTACGCCCGCCTTTTGTCGGAGGGTCCTTCGGCCGAAGCATTGGTACCAAGCCCGGTTTTTAAAGCACTCGAAGAAGGCAAGATCGTCCGGGTGGAAGAATTGACGCGCGTACCTTCCGACGTACAGGATACCCTCATTACGCTGCTATCGGAAAAGACGCTTCCCGTACCAGAACTCAACCAAGAAATTGCCGCCCGAAAGGGTTTCAACCTCATAGCTACAGCCAACGATCGCGACAAGGGTGTCAATGAACTATCCAGCGCCCTCCGCCGGCGCTTTAATACCCTGGTTATGCCTTTGCCTGCTACCTTGAAGGAGGAGGTCGAAATCGTACAAAATCGTGTAGCCAAAATCGGAAAGAGCCTAGACTTACCGGCCTCTACCCCCCCAGTCAAGGAAGTTCGCCGGCTGATTACCATCTTTCGGGAATTGCGCAGCGGGCGCACGGAGGATGGCCGCACCAAGATCAAATCGCCCAGCAGTACCCTCAGTACGGCCGAAGCCATTTCTGTTATCAACAGCGGTCAAGCACTGGCTGCTCATTTTGGTGATGGCAAGCTCAAGGCTTCTGACCTCGCCGCCAGTCTCACGGGAGCCATTGTCAAAGACCCTGTCCAGGATAAAGTCGTTTGGCAAGAATACCTCGAAACTGTTATTCGGGAACGCAAAGACTGGAAGGACCTCTACAGAGCCTGCAAAGAGATGATTGGGTAAGCGATCTGGCTGCTAGCCAACTGCCTATGTTTTGTATCCTTTGAGCTGCTCCAACAAATCTGTCGACTTCAGAATGGGCGCCCAATCGCTTCCTGAAAAGAAAATCTTATGGACTTTGGAACCGGTATTGTCGATATGCAGCTCTTGATATAGCCAATAAGATACAGCGGATAAGGCCAAAAATAGGAGCAAATTGATTCCCCCATACACAAAAGGCGAATGCTTCAATGCTTCAATGCTCATCCAGCAAATTGACCAAAAGGGCAGCTGGACAACCACCCACCGGGCGATGTTGTAGCTGGATATTTTTAGCTCCGCAATCCCTTTTTGAACCTCTGTAATTTTCTCTGCCCGGTTGATCTTGGAAATCAAATAGATGTGGTAAATATAGCCCACAATGACCCCAACCATCACCAAGCCAATCACACCAAAGCCAAAGGCCACAATATAGGCTCCTGCCTTAAAAGCGATCCAACTTACAAAGCACAATAGAAAAGTATAGGGAGCTCCCAAGACCAACAATAGGCTCTTGGGCAGGCGCAATGAACGAATGGTTTTATGGAGCTTCTCTCTGGTAATTTCATAGGCAACCTCTTTGTTTAAGGTCAATACATCATTCATTTTCTGGTCGTAAGATTTCCAGATGCTTAGCAATTCTTTATCATTCATCTTGATTGATTTTTTAGAGTGGATTGAAATCTCTTTCGCAAAGCATTTTTGATTCGGGAAAGTTTCGTTCCCACATTTGTTGGGCTGATCCCAAGAATATTGGCAATATCTTTATGGCTTAATTCTTCGAGATATAATAAGATGAGCGCTTTGTCTATTTCTTTGAGTTCTTGAATAAACTGGTTCAAAAGCTTCAAGTTCGGGTCTTCTTCAAAAGGTTCTTCACTGATTAACCTACTTTGGTGTTATGGCAAAAATTCAGAAGAATGGCGACGTTCATTGAATCCCTTTCTGTAATACGATATGGCTGTATTCAAAGCAATTCGGTACATCCAAGTCGAAATCTTGAAATTACTGTTGTAGCCATCAAAGGCAGTCCAGAGTTGCAGAATGATCTCCTGTGTCAGGTCTTGATGTAGGTCTTTATTTTTACAATACGCCTGGACGATTTTGTAAATAAGCCCCTTGTTTTCGTCGATTACAGCCAGGAAGTCTTTGGTCTTACGATTCAATTTTGTTGCTCTTTCTTACATTATTCGCAAACCATTTGGATTTATCACACTTTTAGTTATTTTTTTTGGAGACCAAACACTATGATCGCTTAATCGACTGCCACTTGGCAAAACCTTATTGTATTTGTAGTGAATTAGGCTTTACTTTGTAGTCTTCACAAATACCTATCCTTACGTTCGTACACAAATGGATTAACTGAATGAAAACTAAAACGCCAAGCTATGAACATGTGGTGGAAATACATTCCTTTATTTTTTACAGTCCTTTTCACAGATACCTCAGAACATCAGCACTGTTCGAATACAGAAAAACATTTCTGCGCGCAGCATGAATTGATGGAAAAACTGATTCAGCAGGACCCTGAATTCAGGCGGCGACACGAAGAGGTAGAACGCCAAATGTACATTGATTTACTTTCTAACCGAACAAATGGTGGTGGCCGGATGGACTATGTGCTACCCGTTGTGGTTCACATTGTGCACGATGGCGGAGCAGAAAACATCTCCGATGCAGATGTCCTCTTGGGGATAGACAACCTCAATGAAGCCTTCGCCAACACAGGATATTATGACCCTTCGACCGGCGTAGATACACGCATCCAGTTTTGTATGGCCAGTAGGGACCCACAGGGCAACTCGACCAATGGAATCACCCGAACGCAGTCCAGCCTTACCAATATGACCGACTACACGAGTCAGGACCTAAGTGTCAAAAACCTGAGTCGTTGGAACCCCTTGGAATACATCAACATTTGGCTCGTGCGCGAGATTTGTCGGCCAGGGGCCTGCGGCGTGGCTGGTTATGCTTATTTTCCTTCAGCACATGGAAGCAGTGTAGATGGTATCATGATGGAGGCAAGATGGTTTGCTCAAAGTAAGGGATCATCGGGTGTTCAGATACATGAAATGGGGCATTACCTGGGTCTGTACCATACTTTCCAAGGAGGATGCACAAATAATGATTGCCTACTAGATGGCGACCGGGTCTGCGATACGCCACCCGATCAATCCACTGCACGGGTCCCCTGCGGTGGTTCTGCCAATAGTTGTACAAGCGATGTCAATACCGGCGATCCAAATAATCCATTCACTACCGACCAGCAGGATATGTACATCAACTACATGGACTATGGGGACTTCGATTGTTATTCTGCTTTTTCACAGGGACAGAGCGACCGGATGCACTTCACCATCGAAAACATCCGCCAAAGCCTACTGGATTCAAAGGCTTGTCAAACGCCTTGTACCAGTCCCATAACGGCCGCGTTTACCCCTGGTGGTGGTACCATTGACCTTGGAACCAGCCTGAATTTCAATAACAACAGCAGCAATGCAACGCGCTATCAGTGGCAAGTAAATGGCACCGACTTTTCAAGTGCGACCAACCCTTCCTATACTTTCAACACAGAAGGTGTTTTCACGATCACACTCTGGGCCTACAATGGCGATCCCAACTGCCAGGACAGCATCAATGTTTTGTTCAATGTCGTCTGTCCAGTCATAGCCGATTTTAACAGCTCGACTATTTCCGTTCCCCAGGGAGACCAACTGACTTTTACCAACAACAGTAGTGCGGCCACATCTTATGAATGGTATGTCGATGGCGTACTTGTGAGTCAACAAACCGATTTAACCTACACCTTTCTAACCCCTGGCATCAATGAAATATGTCTCAAAGCCATCGGGCAAAATTGTGAAAAGGAATTCTGCCGCTTGGTAGCAGTAACCGTCGATAGCGACGACTGTCAATCCACCTTTGTTAAAACCTTTGGACAGCAAGATTTGCGTGAAAAAGCGAATTGTCTGGCGCTGGCTGAAGATGGGAATCTCTACATTGGTGGAGACCAAGGGGGCCTTTTAGTCATAGCAAAAGTTAGTACAGAGGGAAATCTCATTTGGCAAAAAGCACTGGATATTTCCAGTCATCCAGAAGTGGTTGCAGACATTCAAAGAGATTCCGACAACAACCTGCTCATCTGCGGCTATGGCGACGGGCCGATCAATAACTCTTCAAGTGTACGCATTGGCTTTATTTTAAAATTTGATCCAATAAATCAGCAAGTATTGTGGCTCCGAAGAGAGGCCACCAACAACAGAACGACTTTCACCCGCATCCAGGAAATTCAAGCAGGTGGAAACTATTTGGTCGTAGGAGGCCACTTTTCAAGAATCTCGGGATTGAGCGCATTGGATTGCAACGCACAGATGGCCGTATTGGATAGAAACAACGGCAATACCATCAGCCTCAACAATAGTTATGATATGGGGAGTTGTGAAACTTTCCGAGATATGCACATCCGAAACAATAAGATTTATCTGGTCGGAAGGTACAATTTTGCCGGTGGCGGCTTCGCTCAGATGCGCGGTTCCTTTTCTGTATTCGACCTGAATGGCAACCATGAGATGACCCGGCTACACCTAATGCCGGTAGCTGACCAGGCTTACATGCATGCCACGAGCATCATTCCTCAGGGGGATGATTTTGTAATTTTATACAATGGCGACCACGACTCTGACAACCGCGATCTATGGTTGCAACTCAGCCAAACAAGAGCAGATGGAACAATCATTTGGGCCAAACAATATCAGTCACCAGTCAGTAGTGACCTTTTGGCCTCGGGACTGCTCGCCGTACCGGGTGGCTACCTTATCTACAGCGCCGACCGACAGAATCGAAAGGCCGTTTTGATCAAAACTGACCGTCTTGGCGAAGTGGAATGGGCCAAAAGATATGGCGGTGGTTCCCAATTCGAAGTGGCGCTCATATCAGAAAACATCCAAGTCGGAGGCAACTTCATATACATGCTGGGCGCTATGGCAGCCCCTGGTAGCACAACCGATATAGGCTTGTTAAAAACCGACCTCAATGGCAATTTTGAAGGAGCATGTGATTTTGTAGAAGACATTGAAATCAGGACCATTCCATACAACGACCCTTACGATGATTTGCACGACATAGACCTTGTACCCAGCCCTGTGGTCACCCAGGACATCAGTATTGTTGATCCAGACATCGTTCTCGAAACCGAGGACCTCTGCGAAATCGTTTGCCTAGAGATTTGTGACAATGGCAT
>JBCCSZ010000133.1:0-20153 GCA_039199225.1 Bacteroidota bacterium | reverse complement strand
GGCAGCAATTTAATATCTCCCATATCCGGTGAGATGACGGGTAAAGTCAACGAAAGCATGCAAGCAAAGGTTGAAGTAGCATTTTATGAAAACGATCAGTTGTTGTACAGAGGCAAGGGACGAAATGCTGGTCTTGAAGTCGCAGGCGACATCGATAAGCTGTTGACTTCGAAATGGAGACGTTGAAATTTTACATCATTCTATAAAAATCTGGACATGCGCACCCTATCGCTATTACTGATACTCATGGTTTTCCTTCCGTCTAATGCCCAAGCCCAGAAGGTTCTTCAGATGGAAAAATTTGGAAAAGCCAAGGTAACCAAATACTTCATTGGAGATGAGCTGACTTTCCGCCTAAAGGGTGAAAAGGATTATTGGTACCAGGAAGTCATTCAGGATATTCTGGCAGACGATGGTCTCATTTTATTTACCAACCGAGCTGTAAAAGTAAGCGACATTGACGCCATCCGATCTTATCGCATCGCCCGCTTTACCCGCCCCTTCAGTCGCAATCTGTACCTATTTGCAACCTCTTGGACGGTTTTCTCGCTGCTGGCTATTCCAACACTGGGTTGGGAAATTGGCCTTGCTGATGGCATTATCGTAGGGACATCCTTGCTGAGCGGCTACCTCATTCGGCGCTTGTTCCGCTATCGGACGTATCGAATGGGTAAAAAACGCCAACTTCGACTACTGAATTTGGACTGGAACGACCGCCCTTAATTTGCATCTGTAAAACTTACAGGCCGATACGGGCAAACTCCCCGTAAAATAGTCTCTGACTTGTTTTAAAAAATTTACTTTTGCAGGGGCTAAATCAAAAACCAATGAGAATACTCCATATCAGCGCCGAATGCTACCCGGCCGCCAAAGCTGGTGGATTGGGAGATGTAGCTGGTGCGCTTCCAAAGTACTTAAACAAAGCAGGCGCCTCCACAGCGGTCATCATTCCAAAATATTATACTCGCTGGATTCTCTCCCAGGAATTCACCATCGTTTACAGAGGTAGTTTTCGTTTTCACCTGGCGGAAATTCCATTTGTCATAGAACAGATCACCAGTGATGTACTCGGCTTTCCCCTGTATGTGGCCAACATCCCAGGCAAGTTCGATCGGCCAGGCGTCTATGCGGATGAAAACGGCCGGCCTTTTGGCGATGAGGTAGAGCGAGCCATTTGTTTTCAGCAAGCCGTCTTAGAGTGGGTTTTGCAAATGCCCGAAAAGCCTTCCATCCTCCACTGCCACGATCACCACACTGGCCTGATTCCATTTATGGTCAAGCATTGCTACGATTACAACGCCTTGTCGCAAATTCCAACGGTATTTACCATTCACAACGGCGAATACCACGGCGCCTTTTCATGGGACAAAGGTTTTTTGTTGCCAGCTTTTAATGAAAATGCCAGGGGCTTGCTCGATTGGAACTATGCGGTGAATTCGCTGGCCAGTGCCATTCGTTGCTGCTGGAAGTTGACAACTGTTTCGCAAAGCTATATGGCCGAACTGCGGCAATATTCCAATGGCTTGGAGGGTTTGTTGCAAAATGAAATCGCAAAGTCAGCCGGGATACTCAACGGCATCGACCAACAGGTTTGGGACCCCGCTACAGACAAATACTTGGAGCATCAAGTCCAAGGCAATGATTTTGCAGCCTTCAAAGAAGCAAATAAGGCACTTCTTTGCCAACGCTTCAATCTGGACCCTAGCTTGCCACTCATCACCTTCATCGGTCGACTGGTGGGGGAAAAAGGTGCGGATTTACTTCCTGGAGCCATCGGTCGATTTTTGCAATACGGGCATCGGGCCTCATTTGTCATTCTCGGTACAGGTGAGCCGATGTTGCATCAGGCTTTTAGCAACATGCGGCAGCTCTATGCACCCTATTTCAATGCGGCCTTGGAATACAATGAGGGGCTTGCCCACCAGCTGTATGCCGGCTCTGATTTCTTGCTCATGCCTTCCCGGGTAGAACCCTGCGGCCTCAATCAAATGTACGCCATGCGCTACGGTACGGTGCCAGTTGTGAGAAGTATTGGTGGCTTGCGCGACACGGTTATAGACATGGACCAGCCCTCCGGTAGCGGTATCAGTTTCAGCTATCTGACGCAAGACGATGCCTCTTGGGCCATCTTTCGGGCAACGGAACTATACAAAGACCAGGACAGGTTTACGCAGCTTCGGCAGCGCATCACTTCACTGGATCACTCCTGGGAAAAATCGGCAGAGACCTACTTGGAAATCTATCAAGCCCTGGAAAGATCAAGCGATCCGATTGAGGTATAATTTTTACCAAAAATAAACATAGACTAGGGCTGATATATCATTTTTTTTCGTAAACTTAGCTGATGGGGAAATCTCCATTTAATCAAGAGAAAACATCATCCAATAAACCACACAATCTGTTACAGCTATGGTCATCAAAATGGTATGTATGATTCTGGGCGGTGGCGTCGGTTCCCGCCTTTATCCATTAACAGAGCAGCGCTCCAAGCCCGCCGTTCCGATAGGTGGAAAATACAGGCTCATCGACATTCCAATTTCTAACTGCCTCAATTCAGGCGTCAAGCGCATGTTTGTTCTGACGCAGTTCAACTCTGCCTCTTTGAACCAACATATCAAGAACACTTACCATTTTGACATCTTTAGTCGTGGCTTTGTCGACATTCTAGCAGCCGAACAAACCCGAGCCAGCTCGGATTGGTACCAAGGAACTGCCGATGCCGTACGCCAGTGTATGCACCACCTTTGGAACCACGAATACGACTACATTCTCATCCTTTCTGGAGATCAGCTTTATCAGATGGACTTCGAAAAGATGGCTAAGTACCACATGGTTTCTGAAGCAGACTTGACGATTGCTACCATTCCGGTAAATGCAGCAGATGCCTCCGGCTTTGGTATTATGAAGGTCAACAAAGGTGGCTACATCGATAGCTTCATCGAAAAACCATCTCAAGATCAGCTGGGCGATTGGAGTTCTCAGGTTTCTGAGGAGAACCAAGAAGCTGGAAAGATTTATCTCGCCTCTATGGGTATCTACATCTTCAGCAAGAACGCCATCAAAAAGCTCTTTGCCGATGATCCAGGTGCCACCGACTTTGGTAAGCAAATCATCCCTGCTGCCATTCAGAGTGGTTACACGGTGGCCAGCTACCAATACGATGGCTATTGGACGGACATCGGGAGCATTGGCTCCTTTTTCGAAGCCAATATTGAACTGACGGACTCCATTCCGCAATTCAATCTCTTCGATAACAATAAGATGATTTACACTCGCCCTCGCTTGCTGGCACCTTCCAAAATTTTTGGTACGCGCTTCCTCCGAGCGGTCATCGCAGAAGGCTCCATTATCCATGCCGATACCGTTGAGCAGTCTGTTGTCGGAATTCGCTCCCGCATCGGCGCCGGAACACATATCAAAAAGTGTGTCATCATGGGTAACGATTATTTTGAAACCCTGGAGGAAATCGTTGAAGACCACAACGACATCACGATGGGTATCGGTGAAAACTGCTTCATTGAAAATGCGATTGTGGATAAGAATTGTAGAATCGGAAACAATGTTACGATCAAAGGTGATCCTTCTTTGGAAGACACCCAGACGGATCAATACTGCATCCGAGATGGTGTGATCGTATTGCGCAAGGGAGCAGTCATTGCACACAACTCGAAAATCGGAATTTCCTAATCCATCAACTTTTTAGCTTTGGCGTCCTCACAAACATTTCTCTGCTTGTCCGGAGAATTTAAAGGTATTGATTTCCTGATCGCTTGCAAGCAGCAAGGCAATAAGGTATATCTCGTTACTTCCAAAAGCCTGGAACACGAACCCTGGCCCAGGGAATTTCTCGACGACATTTTTTTCATGGAAGATCCCGAACCTTGTGTTTGGAACATGGACGACCTCATAGCTGGCCTAGCGCACTTTATGCGCTCCAATGTTGTGGATCGAATTGTAGCGCTCGATGACTTCGATGTAGAAAAGGCCGCTCAAGTTCGCGAGCATTTTCGCATTCCCGGAATGGGGCAGACAACTTGCCGGTATTTCCGTGATAAGTTAGCTATGCGCATGAAGGCAGACGAGTCAGGTATTCCGGTTCCTCCTTTTAGCGGATTATTTCACGACGAGGCCATCAATAAATACCTGGCAGAAACGCCTGCGCCCTGGGTCATCAAGCCGCGGGCCGAAGCTTCGGCGACCGGCATCCGTAAGGTACATAGTGCCGAAGAAGCCTGGCAAGTCATCCACGAGCTCGGTGACAATCGCCACGAGTACCTCATAGAGCAGTTCAAACCAGGAGATGTTTATCATGCCGATTCACTAACAGTAGATGGGAAGGTCGTCTTTTGTCGGGTTTCTCAATACCTCAATACGCCTTTCGAAGTGGCGCATGGAGGTGGCATCTTTCGATCCCACATCTGCCAATTTGGATCAAAGGACGATAAGGCATTGCAAAAGCTCAACGCCAAAGTGATGAAAGCCTTCGGCATGCAGTTCAGTGCTTCGCATACGGAATTCATCAAGTCGCAAGCGGACGGTAAGTTCTATTTTCTGGAAACCTCCTCTAGAGTCGGTGGCGCTCACCTGGCGGAGATGGTCGAATATTCCTCGGGCATCAACTTGTGGAGGGAATGGGCTGTAATCGAAAATCTCATGGCCAAGAAGGAAGGCTATCAATTGCCGGAAGTACAGGAGGACTATGCTGGCATTGTTGTTTCCTTGAGCCGCTTTCAGCATCCGGACATGAGCGTTTTCAACGATCCGGAGATTTGTTGGCGCATCAATAAGGAGTACCATGTCGGGATGATTATTCGGTCTAATAGCCGCGAGCGGGTCCTTTCGCTGTTGGATGATTATGCCAAACGCATCTATCAGGATTTTCATGCCAGTGCGCCTTCAAAATAAAAAAAAGAGCCTACTTGAAAGGCTCTTCGAAAGAAATTGCTTACTTCAAAACTACCTATTTATTCTTAATTAATTCTTTTGTCGTTACCGTTGCCGCCAGTTATCCCCGAAGCTTTGGGGATAAAAGAACAGGGAAACTGGAGGTGGCGGTTAGCTACAGTTTGCGTCATCAGGAACGGGAGCTTTCCAATTTTTGGAAATCGCGTAGAAACAATCAATACATCAAAACTAATTTCTGACTCATTTTTTCTGTGGGCGTCTTCAATTCGTAGAAGTAGATTCCGGCAGCTTGGAATTGATCTGCCTGCAACGTCAATTGGTGGTCGCCCTTAGCAAACTGCCCATCAGCTACATTGGCGATGACCCGTCCGTTGAGATCGTAAACCGTGACGGACGCTCGCGTGGTCTCAGGCAAATGAAAGCGGATGGTGGTTTGAGTCGTAAAAGGGTTGGGCGTGTTTTGGTACAACTTGATGGCTCCCTCGACAGCAGTGGTTGTTTTTTCGCGGGCCAATAATTGTAGATTGGTAATTTCAATCTCTTCGTAATTCTCCACATATGCTTCTGCAACAAGATCAGCATCCTCCATCCACAACAAATCACTCAACCGACCATCAGCTTTCGCTTTGAAGGTCAAGTCTACAAGGGCCGCCTCCTCTTTGAGATCTTGGCCAGCTGCCACATTCCAACTGCATCGAATATGGCCGTCCATAGTTACAAAGTTTTTTGTGTTTAGCGATGGCAATGCGTCTGTACCCTTCAAGTCAACCAATTCCAAGTATGTCTCATCGTAGGCGAGCGAGAACTGAAAGCCAACAATGGCATTAAAAGCTTCTGCAGTAAGGGATAACTGGATGGTCTCCCCGGCCTTTAGGTTTTTGTTTTCATAGATTAAGTTCAAGGTTCTGTACTGGCCTCGGTCTTGAGAAACTTGACCACTGCCTCTGACCATGTTAGGATCAGCTGTGCAGTTGACATCACCCGTTTTCATTGCTACCAATCCTGTTATTTCCTCGGATGGAAAGGGATCGACGACAACGGTTTCCGGAAACTGTTCATTCAGCGGATCAGAAGAATTTGCAAAGGTATAATCGTCCGGAACAAATCGCCAGGAAGTGTTGTCAGCAATGGAAGTCTGCCGATAGAGAATCAATTTGCGAAGCTCAATGATGTCAAAAACATCGATCTCTTTGGAATTGTCTACATCCGCTGCGATGATTTTGTAGGGAGAGTCCAGGAAGTCTATTTCCAGGATATGCTTCTGAATCAAATAGAGGTCAAGGGTCGAAACGCCATTGAGCCAACGGTCGTCTTTGTAGAAGCTTATTACATTACATGGCGCATCCTGAATTTCAGGGCAACCGGTTGAGTAATTTACCTCTGTTGTGTCTTGATCGCAATTGGTGATGATACTGAATTTCGGTATTTCCTCCCCACAGATGGTTTTTGCCTCGAAGCAGGCAGTCTGGCTCACTAAAGAACAGGTCATAAGTAATATGCCAATATCGCAAGTATTCCAATTGCCTGCCTCATCAAAAGCATATACGGTGAGGTATTCTGGAATACCTGATATGTCATCGCAGTCGCGAAAAATGGTTTTGTCATTGGGATCAATTGAAAAGGCAAAGGTCAAGTTATCCTCATTGGTACAGTTGTCATAGCTACCCAGATCAAAATCACTGGCCCAAATTTCGATTTCCTCCCCAGGCAGCAAAATCATTGGAACAGTGGTAATGCCGGGGAGGCAAGAGACGACAGGTGCTTCGCAGTCGACAACAGACAGTTGGATGGTACAACTGTCCATCTCTCCTGTACAGTTGTCGAGGGCGCGAAAAACGACCTGATGGTTCCCACGGGGAAGGGACTGTGTCAACTGATTGCCTTGCCCATTTACTTCATCGACAGTGCCATTGGTGCTGATGCGGAGGGTGTAGTTGAAACTCAAAGCGTTGTTGCCTTGGTTGCAATCATCATCGCTGGTCGCGGCGGCTGAAATGGAAGTTAAAGAGCTATCGCAACTGTTACCATTAATACAATACGTGAAGGTCGTATCACAAGGGGAGGTGAATTGGAGGTTTTGAGAAAAAACAGATAAGGAGACCAGCATCAAAATGCCAGATAGATAAAGAGTTTTCATGGATTATAATTTATGTATGTACCCAACAGCTCTAGGCTGTCATTTGTGTTTGTTTCATAGTACAAAAGAGCAGGGAAAAGAATAAAGTAGCAAAGACAAAAAAATCAAATTGTAGCTATAAAATGATCTATTCACATAGAATCTACATGGAAGAAGGGATATTTTGTAGTAAGTATTTAATTTTTAATTTTATGTTTTCCACGGAAGGGACTGGCCTAACATAAAAAATCCCCTCTCCGGTCAAGAGAGGGGCTACATCCCAAAAACAGATTTGAGAAAACTCTTAAGCAAGCGATTGATTTTGACGACAAACTTGCCGGAAGTCTTCCCGGGTGTAGGTGCTTACACACCTACGATTTCTTCATTCCTGCCGCAGCAGAGATGAAATACCATGAGATTACAATTGTTGTTGACAATTGAAAATCCTATAGAAATTTTTCATGAGTATATGTTCAGTCTATGGATTTTCAGCCTGTAGCTTCCTCACAGCTGAAAACTGGTGATCCGAATGTTTCCCTCATTCAGAACTCTTTGGGAGTAGTGATGCCTAGTAAAGTAATACGAAACGGGCCAGCCTATTACAAGGTTGAAGGCAGCACGCTCTTACACAGAAGCATTACTTCTTTTCTTTTATCGGTTGATGGGAAAGTAAATAAGAAAGGTTTGTGGGACGGTGGCTATTCCTAAGCCAATGCAAATATAATAATTTATTTCATATTGCTAATAAACATGATGTCTTTTTATTTTTCTACCTCCAGCCCCGCCTTTTGATGATTCAAGCCAATCACTAGGAAAAATATGTAAAAGGCGACTCCTATGGCATTTTCAATGGTATTTTCCACCATGAAAGATAGGAAAATGAGCAGGTGAAGGATTAAAAGATGAATGTCCCGATAGGCAGCTCGATGGAACAGTGGCGTAAAGAAAGCCCACAAAAAGAACAGCAGCCCCAATATGCCCGAACCAGCCAAAACAGATAATAATTGATTGTGGGGCATCTTTCGGTTTTGAAGATCAGGGTATAGCACTTCATAGCTTTGTTCAACTGCCCGACGGAGATTTCCCATCCCTACCCCAATCAATGGATGCTCCTTGACCAATTCCCAGCCGACCCGATAGGATACCAAACGCTCCGAGTCAGAGTAGCTTTCGCCCTCCCCCTTCCAGTACATTTCCAAATCGTAGCGGGCATAATAATACTTGGTCCGAAAGCTTGGCATCAATTGAAAAGCCAGATACGGCAGGCTAATCATCAAAATCAAAGCTCCCAAACCCACCAGCCAACGCCTCGTTATCCAAATATATCGCGCTATCAACCATGCGATGGATAGATACAATACGATCAAACCACTGCGCACAGATAGAAAATGTAAGAATACAAACAGCCCCACACTAACAGACAAAATCAGCCAGCGCTCCCAGCGATAGCGCCAATAAAACTGTTTATGGTAAAGCACAAAACCCGACAATGTGGCAAATGCCAACATCAAGCTGTAGCGAATGTGATTGATCGGTGTTGGTATAGCTTGGCCTTTACTGATGTTTTCAAGGATCACGGCCTGATTCAGCACATAATTGACAACAACCCCTATGCAACTCACGAAAGCAAATAGTAGAAAAGCGTAAAAAATGCTGTTGTAATATCGATTGTTCAAAGTAGGTAGCACAGCGAAAGCGACCGGCAAGAGTAAAAAGGGTAATTTGATCCGTAACCGCTCGGTAAAATACCCCCAGTCTTCATTGTACAACCCACCGACCAGCACCAAAAAGAAAAACAGCGTGACAAACCAAAAGCCTCTGTGGCTGGTAAAATATTGCCAGCCTTTCGAGAGGGCCGGATTCAAACGCAAGTAAAAGCCTTTGTTACCTTCTCGCCAGTCAAACACCGCCAGTGCAATAAAGGAAATCATAAAAACGGTCAATAGAAAACGAGAAAAAAATAGGGAGGCTGAAAAGCAGATACAACAAATCCACAGGATTCTCTGCCGGAAAAAATGCCGCCGATCCGTTGTTGCTCCTTTCAAATTGATGCGTTTACGGGAAACCATTTTTGGTACCCTTTCGTTTAGCAACAAATATATTACCTTTGTGCGCGATAAATACACTGCGCAAAAGTTTATTACAAAACAGCTTCATATGTCCGCGGAAATTTTCGACATGGTCAGCACATTGCTTCACGAAATTGAATCTCAACAGCCCGATTCTCCTGAAGCACTAGAACAATTTCGCATTCGATACCTGGGTACCAAGAACATCATCCGACCCCTGTTCGGCGAAATCCGCCATGTGGAAAACGAACGCAAAAAGGAATTTGGACAATTGGTCAATAAGGTCAAACAAACCGCTGAGCAAAAGCACCAGCAACTCAAAGTCCAACTGGAAGAAGCCAAAAGCCAGGCCGATGCACAAGCCATCGACCTCAGCGCACCAGCGCAACCACTGTCCCTAGGCGCACGCCACCCCATATCCATCACCATGAACCGCATCATCGACATCTTTTCGAAGATCGGCTTCACTGTAGCAGAAGATCGCGAGATCGAAGACGATTGGCATAATTTCACTGCCATGAACACGCCGGAAGATCATCCAGCCAGGGACATGCAGGACACATTCTACCTCAAGGACAGCACCAGCATGCTGCTGCGTACACATACCTCATCGGTCCAAGCAAGGGTGATGAAAAATGCTCAATTGCCCATTCGCATCATCGCACCAGGTAGGGTTTATCGCAATGAAACCATCTCCGCACGGGCGCATTGCCAATTCCACCAGGTCGAGGGGCTTTATGTGGATGAAAATGTTTCCTTCGCCGATTTGAAGCAAACATTGCTTTACTTTGCTCAAGAAATGTATGGAGCCGGCACAGACATCCGATTGCGTCCTTCCTACTTTCCGTTTACAGAACCCAGTGCAGAAATGGACGTTTCCTGCTTCCTGTGCAATGGCAAAGGCTGTAATGTATGTAAGTATACTGGCTGGGTTGAAATTCTCGGCTGTGGAATGGTGGACCCAGAGGTATTGAAAAACTGTGGCATCGATCCAGAAAAGTATACTGGTTTCGCTTTCGGAATGGGCATCGAGCGCCAAGCAATGTTGCGCTATGGCATCAACGATATTCGCCTTTTATTTGAAAACGACACACGCTTTCTATCTCAGTTTACATCAGCCATTTAATTGCCTAAAGTGTTCTCCATAGCAGGCCGCGAGTGAAAAATACGGAGATCGTCGGCCCAATAAATCGCAACTTTACCTAACATGAAACCCAGTATTCCTAAAGGTACGCGCGACTTCTCTCCGGAGACTGTCGTCAAGCGCAACTACATATTCAATAGCATCCGGAAGGTCTTCATCAAATATGGCTATCAGCCCATCGAAACACCTACGATGGAAAACCTATCTACCCTGACTGGCAAATACGGGGAGGAAGGTGACAAACTGCTCTTCAAAGTACTGAACAGCGGAGACTACCTGAAAAAGGCTAACCCACAAGATTTAGCAGATCGCAACACGACGAAGCTGCTACCTGCCATATCGGAAAAAGGTTTGCGCTACGACCTCACGGTACCCTTTGCACGCTTCGTTGTGATGCACCAAAATGAAATCAGCTTCCCTTTCAAACGCTACCAAATACAGCCTGTTTGGCGAGCCGATCGTCCACAAAAAGGCCGCTATCGGGAGTTTTATCAGTGCGATGTAGACGTTGTCGGTTCCTACTCCTTGATGTACGAAGCAGAGCTTACCCAGATTTACGACGAAGTCTTTACAGCTCTGAAAATTCCAGTAGAAATTCGCCTCAACAACCGAAAAATTCTCTTCGGAATGGCAGAGTCTGCAGGCATCGCCAATCAGTTCATGGATATGACCATCGCCATCGATAAGCTGGATAAGATCGGGCCGGAGGGTGTGCGCAATGAAATGCTGAAAAAAGACATTCCGGAAGCAGCCATCGAGCAAGTACTACAGCTATTGGAAATCAAAGAGGTCAGCCAACTCAAAGAACATTTTGCCAACAGTCCAGAGGGTCTCAAGGGCATCGAAGAATTGGAGAGGGTCTACCAATACCTCAAGCCAGCAAGCACACACAACGAAGTGATTTTTGACATTACGCTGGCCAGAGGGCTGAATTATTACACTGGCTGCATATTTGAGGTCAAAGCCAAAGGCGTCCAAATTGGTAGCATTGGAGGAGGTGGCCGTTACGATGATCTCACCGGCGTATTTGGCCTGAAAAATGTCCCAGGCGTGGGTGTCTCCTTTGGAGCTGACCGCATCTACGATGTTATGCAAGAGCTACAGCTTTTCCCGGAAGATGTCGCCACCACATTGCAAGTGTTGCTCGTTGCCTTTGATGAAGCCACACACCTCTATGCTTTCGATTGCTTGAAGACGCTTCGCCAGGCAGGTATTGCAGCAGACCTCTACCCAAGCCCGACGAAGATGAAAAAGCAAATGAAATACGCCAACGATCGAAACGTTCCTTACGTCATTGTCATTGGTAGTCAAGAGATGGAGAGCGGCCAATTGAGCCTGAAGGAAATGTCTAGTGGCGAACAAGAAAAACTACCTATAGAAGCGATTATAGAAAGAATCAGAACCCCAAAGCTTTGAACTACACCAATCTGCAGGCTGTCCGGGCCGACATTCAGGCCGGGGCCACCAACTGCCAAGCGCTTGTTCGGCAATACCTCGACCGCATTGAAGCCACCAAAGCGCTTAATATCTACATAGAGGTATTTGAAGAAGAAGCATTGGAGCAAGCGCGACAGCTGGACCAAAAATACCAGCAGAACCCGGAAAGCATCGGGCGATTGTTCGGTATGGTGCTTTCGCTCAAAGATGTCCTTTGCTACAAAGACCATGAAGTGACAGCGGGCTCCCGCATATTACAAGGCTTCAAGTCCCTGTTCTCTGCAACGGCTGTCCAGCGATTACTGGAAGAAGATGCCATCATCATTGGCCGAGTCAACTGCGACCAGTTTGCAATGGGGTCGGACAATGGCAATTCCTACTATGGCCAGACTTGGAATGCTGCCGATCCGGAGCGCGTACCCGGAGGCTCTTCCGGGGGCTGTGCTGCTTCCGTGCAAGCACATACCTGCCTGGCGTCCATAGGCTCTGACACTGGAGGTTCCGTCCGACAGCCAGCAGCTTTTTGCGGCCTCGTTGGCATGAAACCCACCTATGGCCGGATTTCCCGATATGGCCTATTGGCCTATGCCTCCTCCTTCGACCAAATTGGTACCATATCGCATAGTGTAGCAGATGCTGCTCTGTTGCTGGAAGTAATGGCTGGCCCAGACGAGTTTGACGCCACCGCCAGCCACCGCCCCGTAGATACTTACAGTCCGCTGCCAACACTGGATCGAAAGGTGCGCATCGCTTATTTTGAAGCTGCCCTTCAACACGAGCAAATCGACGAATCAATTCGGGAACTATCCATGGATTTTATTGAAAAACTTCGGTCCGATGGTCATTCAGTCGAGGCGGTTCCCTTTGATTTATTAGATTATATAATTCCTGCTTACTACGTTCTGACAACAGCCGAAGCTTCCTCCAATTTATCGCGATACGATGGCATCCGCTTTGGTTATCGACAACGGGAAGCTGCCGACCTGAGTGAAACCTACAAAAAGTCTCGAACAGAGGGTTTTAGCCCAGAGGTGAAGCGCCGGATCATGCTAGGCACCTTTGTGCTCAGTGCTGGATATTACGATGCCTACTACACCAAAGCGCAGAAGGTCCGGCGACTGATCCACCAAAGAACCAACGAAATATTTGAGGAATACGATTTCATTCTGATGCCAGCAACACCTGGCGTTGCCTGGAAAGGAGGGGACAAATCAAATGATCCAGTAGAAATGTATTTGGCCGACATCTTCACAGTTCAGGCCAATATGGCTGGCATACCAGCAGTTTGCATTCCACTCGGTGAGGGGACGGCTAATATGCCCGTTGGCATTCAAATTATGGGGCAGGCGTTCAAGGAACAGGAGATGCTTTGCTTTGCGCGCCACTACGGGCCGGACCAGGGTCAATCGGCATGAATATTGACTATTGGGAAGTGATCAATGAGCCTTTAAATATTCAGATTACCTCCTTTTCTTACGCACCCACAGCTACAGATGCAGCTGTTCCCCCATCGTCTATAAAAGCTTGTAAAACAACAGGTTTTAGAAATTCTGACCCTATTTGCACACACCATCCGATGCGATGGTATAGAACGATCCAAACGATCTAATGAAACACTATTTATCATTGATTTTAGGCTGTTTGCTGATAGCCAACAGCTTTTGTTACGCTAACTATTCAGCAGATGATCCGCCTCAAAAAAAGTATAGAACGCCTCGATACTCTAAGAAAATAGTGCAAGAGAGACTTCTCAGCATAGAGCATGGCGTAGACATGCAATTCAACCGAACCGTCAAAAGATTGATCAACAGCTACCTATTTGGACCGGGCCGAATGACAACAGAACGGATACTGGGTCAAAGCGCGATCTACTTTCCGATATACGATCACTACATCCGGAAATACGACATTCCAACAGAGATGAAGTTCCTCTCGGTCATAGAATCCCACCTTGATCCGAGGGCCAGGTCGCCCAAAGGGGCTGGCGGTTTGTGGCAGTTCATGCCTAAGACCGGCCGGTTGTTTGGTTTGCAAATCAACAATTACGTAGACGAGCGCTTTGATGTACACAAAGCTTCAGACGCTGCGGCCCGCTATCTAAGCGAACTGTTCGACCGCTATCAGGATTGGACCCTGGCCATTGCCGCTTACAACTGTGGGCCGGGCAATGTCAACAAAGCCATTCGGAAGGCAAAGAGCAAAAACTTTTGGCGGATCAAAAAGCATCTACCAAAGGAAACACAGGGTTATGTGCAAAAATTCATCGCCGTCAAATATGTTATGACTTATTACATGTTTTACGACATTCGCCCTAAATATCCCGATTATGATCTGATGCTGACCCAAAGTATCAAGATATTCAAGCGAAAAACTTTTAGTCAAATCGCTAAAGAGACAGGTGTTCCCAAGGCCATCATTGAGAAATTCAATCCTAATTTTAAGCGAAAAGTCATTCCTCCTAGCGCGAAAGGCTACAGCATTGTGCTGCCCAAAATCGGCTCCATTGAAGCTGTACCCATCGAATTCATGGGTTACAAGCCAACAAATAGATTAAATTGATATAATTTAATTAACAAATAAATATAAGTGTAATCAACAGTAAATGAATGACTTGTAAAACCAAAAAAAATGTTAAACCGTCTACTGGAACAGTTGTTGATATAATCGAAGGTAGCTTTTTGCGTTAAAGTTTAATACTTTTGCACTCTATTTGCCTTTTACTCTTTGGCGAAACTTACTGTAAAAATCCGGATACATACGATCAACTAGCTTGCTTTGCACTCTTTCCCATTAAAGAAACAAGACAGAATCTCTCCCTGTGGATTGATTCATTGCTCAGTTGAATGAACAAAAAATGAAAAACGCACTATTTGTTATGAAAAAACGGTTTTTGACACTTTTGCTGCTTGTTCTTGGCAGTTCGGGCATCTTTGCACAGCAGCAAGACTACACCACTTCCAACATACCCACTTTTACAGACGCGGAGCTACTCAACCGCATCCGAAGCGTTCGGAACAAGGTGATTCCTCCTCGCTTCGATCGGATTGTAAAAAGCTATATCAATACTTACACAGTCAAAAAAAGAGATAAAACAGAGCGGATGCTCGGCCAGATGGATGTTTATTTCCCATTGTTCGAGCATTATCTGAAGCAGAAAAATCTCCCTGTTGATTTGAAATATCTTCCAGTGGTCGAATCCGCCTTGAACCCACGGGCCGTCTCGCGCTCTGGGGCAGTTGGTCTTTGGCAATTTATGCCTCCCACTGGTAGAGAATACGGCCTGAAGATTAACTCTTTGGTCGATGAGCGGAAAGACCCTACGAAATCAACAGAGGCCGCACTGAAATACTTGGGTCGCTTGTACAAAAAGTATGGTGACTGGTCACTTGTCTTGGCGGCTTACAACGGTGGCCCTGGACGTGTCAACCGAGCCATCAAAAGAGGCCGCAGCAAAAATTTCTGGCGCATCCGTCGCTACCTGCCTGCAGAAACCCGCGCCTATGTGCCAGCTTTCATTGCTGCCACTTACATCATCAATTTTCACCATCACCACCTGCTCGACCCCATTCCTTCGGATGTGGATATGAGGTATACCGAAACCACAAAGATTTACCAACGCATCAGCTTTCAGACCATCTCTGAAATTACTGGAACCCGCATGGACCTCATAGAAGACCTGAATCCTTCTTACAAGCAGCGGTTCCTGCCAACCAATAGCAAAGGCAACTATCTGCGACTACCAGCACACCGCATGGCTTCCCTAATGAACTATCTCGGCCGCCCCGATGCAAGCCGAAACCGCCTAGGCGCGCAAAGCATCTACAAACCTGCAGATGCCATCTATAACAACAGCTTCAATCGCACCACTTACGTCGTCAGAGGCAATGAAACAATGGCACAACTGGCAGAAAAGTACAACTGCAAAGTCAAAGATATTCGGGATTGGAATCGCCTCGAAAATGAAACACTCAGAAGGGGGCAACGACTTACTTTCTTCATACTCAAGGTAAGCGCCGTGGATTTGCTGCCCATGCCACTGCCGGACGTCCTTCCCTTTGCCCAGTCTTCAAAGGCTAATCAATACCCCGCATTGCCAAAGTACAAGTCTGACGCCCGCTACATCGGCAAGCGCTACCGCCTGCCCAAAATTGGTAAAAAAGACAAATACATCTACCACCAATTGCGCCGTCGCGAGAGCCTCAAAGATGTTGCCGACCAGTATCCCAAGCTGATATTGGAAGACTTACTTCGACTCAACAACATCAAAGAAGGTCAGCAACTCAAGCCTGGAAGCCGCCTCATTGTCGGCGAAAAGTAAGAGAGGCATTTCGTCTGTGACACAAAAAAATAAGCATAAAAAAAGAGGCCGGAGTTGTTCTAACTCCGGCCTTCTTCTAATAAAAACACCTAAAACCCTATATTACTATATCTTAACTTAACCTTATGCGTAAACTATGATTGCCTTTTAGTTTGGGACTGCTTATGCAATCTCGATGGTCCGGGCAGGTTTCTCAACTGCTGCCTCTTTCTTAGCCAACTCAATGGTCAACACACCATCTTTGAAGGTCGCCGTAATTTTATCAGTATCTACACTTTCTGGAAGATGAAAACTCTTAGCAAATTGGTAGCCACCAAAATTGCGACGCAATACTTTTTGCCCCTCTAGCTTCTGTACTTCTTTCTTTGCAGAAACTTTCAAAAGGTCCTTATCCACGTTGATGTCGATGTCCTCTTTCGTCAAGCCAGGAACTGCCAACTCCAACTGGAAACCATTCGCTGTTTCAAAGAGATTGAAAGGTAAGTTGCCATTGATGGCAGAAGCGTGGGTACGGATGCCATCGTTAAAAAATTCATTCAACAAGTTGTCGAAATGATTGAATACACTTTTGTTTCTTGGATTTACTTTCATCAATGTCATGATCTATTTAGTTTTTAAGTTTTTTAAAATTGAAAGACGCTTAGGTACCATCAATCGCCGTACCATGCCAGTTTTGAAGCCAAACTGGCATAAAAACTTAAAAAGAGGATGACAAAATGACATCTTTGTTTAAAAATAGATGCCATTTTGTCACTAAAAGGAAAAATAGATCAATCCAATGCCTTTAGGAAGATGCCAAACTTGTATCAAAGAAGGTCTTTTTGCTGTGCGCCATTCGCCGTAAAAGAGGGCTACAGCGATAGCGATCTTCCAAATATTCCTTGTGAAGCGCATCCATTTGGTCCACACAATGCTGAATGCCCCACTCATCGGCCCATTGAAGCAAGCCTTTTGGATAGTTGACGCCTTTGGTCATGGCCAACTCAATATCTTCCCGACTGGCCACCTGCCAGAACAAGGCATCGGCTGCCTCGTTAATGAGCATCAACACGATACGCGATACAATGCGCTCGCCCAGCTGTTGATTTTCATCAGGAGATGGATTAGCAGCCCCCTCTCCATATTGATAATACCCACGGCCACTTTTGCGTCCTAGGAAACCAGCCTCCATCATACGCTTCTGCGTGAAGGCAGGTTTGTAGCGCGGATCGTAGTAGAAGGCTTTGAAGACAGTTTCAGTAACGGTGTAGTTAATATCGTTTCCAATGTAGTCCATCAATTGGAATGGTCCCATCCGGAAACCGCCGATGGTCTTCATGGCCCAGTCGATGGTTGCGGCATCGGCAATGCCTTCCTCCAAGATGCGCAAAGCTTCGCCATAAAACGGACGAGCGATGCGATTGACAATGAAGCCCGGTGTGTCTTTGGCCAATACAGCCAATTTGCCCCAGCTCTCGATCATGGACTTGGCTTGGGTGGTGATCTCCGCTGCAGTTTGCACAGCCGGAATGATTTCCACGAGCTTCATCAGGGGAGCAGGATTGAAAAAATGGATACCCAAAACGCGCTCGGATTTTTGGCAGGCAGCCGCGATAGCGGCGATGGGAAGGGAGGAGGTATTGCTGGCTAAAATACAATCTGCCGAAACGATGCTTTCCAACTGCTGAAAGACAGCCTTTTTAATATCCAGATTTTCGATGATGGCTTCGATGACCAGACCACAGTCTGAGAAGGCCGATAAATCGGTTGCGAGGTGAATGCGTCCGAAGATGCTTTTGGCAGTCGCATCGTCCATTCGGCCCTTTTCCACCAAGCGATTCAAAATGGCTTGTAGCTTTTTGGCGGCCCGCTCAAGAGCTTCGGGATTGTTGTCGTACAATTGTACCTCGTGGCCGGCAGTCGCTGCTACCTGGGCAATACCAGCTCCCATAGAGCCAGAGCCAATTACACCTATAGTCATGTTGTGATTTTTTTTGGAGATTAAATGCTTGAGGACAAAATCAATATCCCTTAAATACAGGTTTGCGCTTTTCCAGAAATGCGTCGACCCCCTCTTTATAATCGTGGGAATTGGCTGCCTCGATTTGCAGTGCCTCTTCCTGCTCAAGTTGTTGTTCCAGGGAGTTGTGCATCGACTGATTGAACAGCCGCTTGGTCAGTCCAATGCCCTTCGTAGGCATAGAAGCCAATCGCTTTGCTATTTTTGACACCTCCGACTCAAAATCTTCATCTGCAATACTGCGGTAAATCATACCCATGTCGGCTGCCTCTTTGGCAGAAACTTTGTTTCCCAGCATGGCCAAGGCACTCGCTCTTTGGATGCCGATGATGCGCGGCAGAAAAAAGGTGCCGCCACTATCTGGAATCAAGCCAATTTTGCTAAAAGCTTGGATGAAGGAAGCCGACTCAGTGGCCAATGTGATGTCGCAAGCCAAAGCGATATTGGCACCTGCGCCTGCAGCTACACCATTGACGGCAGCTACGACGGGCTTTTCGATGTTTCTGATCCGCTGAATAATGGGGTTGTAATGCTCTGCTACGATCTTTCCAATGCCAGGACCTTGAGGGTCGGTGGCTTCTTCGAGGTCTTGACCAGCGCAAAAAGCTTTGCCATTTCCAGTGATCAATATGGCACGAATGCTGGCATCGTCCCGGCACTGGTCCAGCCGTTCTTGAAAGGCCAGGGCCATTGGACGAATGAAACTGTTGTATTTTTCCGGGCGGTTGAGGGTAATACGGGCGACGCCTTCTTCCTGGGAAAAGAGGATGTTTTCCATTTGATTTTATTGGATTAGATAAGCACCGGTATCGTCAATATCGATACGAGGTATGCGTTTGAATTTCTCAAAGTGAAGATAGCCTTTTTGCAGCTCTTGCCAAAAGTCGGCATGTTCCGGATGCTTGTGAACCAAGGCTGCCAATTGCGTCTTCTCAAGGCGCGACGGAAAAATGTGTACCCGAATAGGGGAGCGCCCAGTGGTTCGCACCATGTCGGCCAGCACAAACAGCTCTTCAATTTTATCATCTGTAATGGGAATGCAACCAACGGTAAGACAACCTCCGTGTATGAAAATATCACTACCTGGTTGTTGACGATGGGAGCGGACTTTATCCGATGCATTGGGGTAATCGAGTCCTAGGGAGAGGTGAAACTTGCTCTTGGCATTGAAACGATCTATGCGGTAAAAACCTTCGGGAATTTGACGGTCGCCTTCTTTCCGCTTGGGGCCAAGACCACCGCTATTTTTACAAAAAGCATAAGTCATTAAAAGCTGAAAACTGGCTTGTTGCGCTTCTTTCACCCACACCTCCAGCACTTCTTCTTTCTTGAAGGCCCGTAGAAACAATTCCAAGCCCTGTACCGATAAGCCTTTTTTCTGTAACAGCCTTTCCAGCTTATCTTTCTTATTGGCTTTGGCATTTACCAGTCGATCCATGGACGAAGATTTGTTGGTATGAGCCTGTGTGCATCCGATGAAAATGAGCGCAATCAAGCAACAGGCCACCCAGCCCAGGAAGGAATTTGGCCGCATGCGCTAATGGCATTTAAAATAATCGAAAGGCTCTAGGCAGGTTTTGCAACGATACAGAGACTTACAAGCCGTCGATCCAAACTGACTGAGCATTTCCGTATCTGTTGAGTGGCACAAGGGGCAAGGAACGACCGTTTCTTCCAATAGAAGAGCATTTTTATCAACCCGACCTACTGGCGGTGCAATGCCATACTCCCGTAGTTTCCTTTTACCCTCTTCACTCAACCAGTCGGTCGTCCAAGCAGGAGACAAAATCGTTTTGACATCCACCAGCTGATAACCAGCCTCTTGCATAGCTGCTTTGATGTTGACTTCAATGGTATTCATAGCCGGACAGCCAGTGTAAGTGGGTGTGATCACAATTTCCGGGACATTGCGCTCGCAGTTTACTGCCCGAACAATGCCGAGATCCAAGATGGTCAGCACAGGGACCTCCGGATCGGTAACAGTGGAAAGAACTTTCCAGATTTTCTCTTTAGCAACAACTTCCATTCGAAACAATTTACCATTCTTGGCCAGGGTAAGCGCGTTGTAAAAACTGCAGCTCAGCCAAAATATACCCTAGGTGTTCAGAGTGCCGTCCTTGCTTGCCGCCAAGCTGCATCCAACCTTCTTCAGGAACAGAAAGCTG
>JBCCSZ010000132.1:0-20345 GCA_039199225.1 Bacteroidota bacterium | reverse complement strand
TGAAATTCGGTATGGGGTCGAAAAAAATAATGTCTTCTTTGGGATAGTAGCCCGAAATCAATACCTCCGTCAGCTCATCATTGGGCATGGCTTCGAGCATGGACTTAAAGCTCTTGGGCAATTCCTCGTCTTCGGCAATGAGTTGCAACAGCTCGGATTTTGTCACTGGGTTGATTTCCAATGCTTCCTCTAGCAATTTGCCAGTGTAAAGGACGTTTTCCTTCCCCAGAAAAATAGACAATACCTCCACGAACAGATCGTGTTCTTGCTGCATTTGCGGTAGGTATACAATATCGTCAAAGAGCAATTCTTCTGCTTTCTTCGGGGAGATGCGGTTGATGCCTTGGTCCGGACGATGGACGATGACTCTTTTGAGCTGTCCGATTTCCGATTTTACCTTTACAGCGGCCTTACTTGCCATGGGTTTTAGTGGTTTGGTTAGAGGTGAAAAAGTTCGACCGCAAAGTAAAGAAATTCTTCAAACAAAAGACAATCTCTATGGTGAGGAGTATCCCTGGTAGACTGTAGCTAACAAATTATCGTACAGAAGCCAAATTGATCGGCTTTGCCCATAAGCCGGTCGAACTTTTCTTGTGCTTTTTTTCGAAATTTCCTTACTTTGTATGCTAGTCTAAAGGTGTACGAGATCAGCCTGCTTTGCTTTTGGACTGGAAAATATCATTCATACAACACTTATGCTGAAAAAACTCAAATCCTTATTCGTCGTAGAGGATGAATCTGCTGCCAAGCCAACGAAAGAAAAAGAAGAGGTAGAAACTGTTCCTGAGTCCACAACGCCCGTAGCACCCCAGGTCGACGAATTTGTCGACTCGTCGGCTACCCCCTCACAGGGCAAGGTCGATACGAAGTTCCTCAACATCCTGCTTGGGGCCATGGATAAGAACAATCTGGATGGCTTCGATTACCTGGAATACCGCCAATCGCTACAAAACCTGAGCAAAATGGCGATGGATGAGGCTACCAAATACAAAAGTGCCTTTGCAGCGGCTCAAACAATGGGTGCTACTCCACAAAAGCTGGTCGACACTGCCGGACACTACCTGCAAATACTTTCAAAAGAGGAGCAAAAGTTCAACCAAGCACTGGCCAACCAGCGCAAAAAGCAGATTGGTGGAAAGGAAAATCAGTACAAAAAGCTGGAACAGTCGATCAAGGACAAACAGACCCGGATTTTACAGTTGCAGAAAGAAATTGAACAGCATCAGGGGGAATTGTCTAAAATAAAGCAGGCAGTCAGCCAAGCAACGATCAAGGTCACTTCGACCCAAAATGATTTCGTTGCTACCTACAAAAGCATCGTAGATAAAATCCAGCTGGATATTCAAAAGATGAAACAGTACCTAAAATAGCCGAAGCTGTGTGTTATTGTTTCGCACTGTTTGTATTGGAAACGCATTTTGCCTTCCTCAAATACAACAGAAAAAAGGTATATTTGCGGGAAGTTTGGTATTGAGGCTAAGAAATTGACACAATAGACTTTTCGCGTTTACCAAGAACGCCTGTACAATGTCCAAATACTTCGTCATTTTTATGCCGAATGGTCCTTGGAGCAGGTCATTTCATTAGCCACTTACACTAGCGAGAATAGAAAAGGATTAATACTTATGGAAGGAAAAGCTAAATCGTTCTGGAAAAGACCAGAAGGTGTTACCGGTGCCATCGTTCTGGGTGGCCTCGTAATAGGTGGTGGTGCATTGTTGGCCACCTTCATGCCTACCATCATCGCCTTGGCAGGCAATGTCTTGTATTTGAGCTTGATGCTTCTGGCACTTGCTGCCATCATTTACATGGTCCTCGATCCCAAAATGCGCAATCTCATTTGGTACATGTACAAAAGCGTCATGCGCTGGGTCACTGGGCTGTTTGTTCAAATTGATCCCATTGGCATTCTCAAATCTTATGTCGAAGACCTCAAGGACAACCTCCGCAAGATGAACCGGCAAATCTCTCAGCTGCGCGGACAGATGCACAAGCTGCGGGAAATCATTCACAACAACCAACGCTCCATCGAGAGCAACCTCAATCTGGCCAGCAAAGCCAAGGCTAAGAATAAGCAGAATATTATGATCCTCAAATCCCGCAAAGCCGGGCGTTTGAAGGAATCCAACATGAGGCTGGGAGACCTTTACCGCAAAATGGAGGTGCTCTACCGGGTATTGACACGCATGTACGAAAACTCTGAAGTGTTGATGGAGGACATCAAGGACCAGGTCGAGGTGAAAGAGCAGGAACGCAAGGCCATCCACGCCAGCCACGGTGCCATGAAATCGGCTATGAACATCATTTCTGGAAACAAAGACAAAAGGGCGATGTTCGATATGGCCCTGGAAGCTGTGGCCGATGATGTCAGCCAAAAGGTTGGAGAGATCGAACAGTTTATGGACATGTCTTCCAACTTTATGGAGTCCATCGACTTGCAGAATGGTGTTTTTGAGGAAGAAGGGATGAAGATGCTCGAAAAGTGGGAAAAAGAAGGTGTTTCTCTGATGTTGGGCGCCGAAAAGGGCGATCTGCTTCAAAGAGCCAACAACGAAGAAGAGGTCCTCGATTTGAATCAACCCATTAAAAAGGCTGTCAGAGAACAAAACCATACCAACCAATACGATAGCTTCTTCGATTGATCAACCACTTACTATCTAGATCATCTAAACATATAAAACTATTCGATCACCAGGCTTTCAAGAACAAAGCCTTCGAAAATAATTGATAATGGCCAGACGACTCACTACCTTTTCGAAATTTCTTATAACGGTAGCCATTGTTGCCGTAGTCTTTTTCCTGGGACGGTATTTTTTGAACAATACCGAAATGGGCCAGGACCTAGTGGAACAAAGCCAGACGGAAACTGGCACTTCTTCTGATAATGTCAATACCTCTCCTTCTTCCGGTAAAAAAGACGATGGTGTTGTGCGCATCGGCGTAGTTACCTGGGGTGGATATGCCGGAGGGCAATATTTCAACGAAGGCTTCGCCGCTTCCGAGAAATCGCGCTTTTACAAAGATTATGGTATGAAGGTGGAATTCAAAATATTGGATGATTTTGAAGCTTCCCGCGCTGCTTGGAAAAACGATGAAGTCAACTTGCTTTGGGCAACCATTGATGCCTTTCCAACAGAGGCAGGTGCCTTGGCACAATACGATCCAGTGGTCGTCTTTCAGGCGGATTGGTCCAGAGGAGGAGATGCTGTAGTGGTCAGAAGAGGCATTACCAAAGTATCTGATTTGAAAGGGAAGAAGATTGCTGTAGCAGAACTGACGCCTTCCCATTCCTTCCTGATTTGGTTGTTGCAAGCAGGTGGTTTGACACCCTCTGATGTTGAAATCATTCCACAAGCCAATGCCATCGATGCAGCTCAAGCCTTCAAGAGCAAGGCCGTGGATGCGGCGGTTGTTTGGAGTCCGGATGATGAAGACTGTGTCAACTCGGTTCCCGGTGCGCGCATTTTGGAAAGTACCCGTTCGGCTTCTCACATTATTGCGGATGTTTTCATTGCCAAGAAGGCTTATGTCGAGCGCAACAAGCGCAAGATGATGGATTTGTACGAAGGTTGGATGAAGGGCGCTGCTGAAATCAATTCCGATGATGCGGCCAAGCGCAAAGCAGCCAAAATACTGGCAGAGGCATTCGATGGCTTCGATGAAACCATGACTTACAACGCGATCAGCAATGTTCGTCTTTGTACCCATGGCGATAATCTCGACTTTTTTGCCATTAACCAAGACTATAAAGGTGTTACTGGCGAAGAGTTGTATTCCAATATGACCAATGTCTACACAGGCTTGGGATACATCAAAGACAAGGTTCCCAACTGGCGCTTGATTCGCTACCCTGATATGGTTCGGTCCAACAGTAGCCTAACTGGTAGTACTCATGCGGCTGAGGGACAAAAGGTCTTTGCTTCGGCCAAAAAGAGCGATGAAACCAAGGCGGCCATCGCTACCAAGGCCGTCAGTATCAGCTTCCGGACGGCCGAGTTCCAGCTCGATGAAAATGCCAAGTACATCATCGATAAAGAATTTGTCGACATTGCCAAGTCTTTTGCCAACTCCCGTATCCGGGTGGAAGGAAATACCGACAATGTTGGAAACAAAGCATCCAACAAGCGTTTATCGCTCAAGCGGGCTCAATCTGTTGTCAATTACTTGATCGATGAGCACGGTATGCCTCGCAACCGATTCATCGTAGTCGGGAATGGGCCGGATAAGCCAGTGGCTCCAAACAATACAGAAGATGGTCGGAGTAAGAATCGTCGGACAGATTTTGAATTAGTACCAGATTAATTCCTAGACCTTCATTATATACGAGTTGCCAGACAACTTGCATCAACCAACTGATACATGTCATTATTCACCTTGAGGGGAACCTTGAGTAAGACCCAAAATTTGATCCTTGGATTGGCGGGTCTGCTACTTTTCCTGGCAGTTTGGTGGCTGGTTGCCGAAGCCAAGAGCGAGCAAATTCCTATTGGCTTCGAGCAACAGCAGTTGCCTTCTTCCATCGGTGCCGACTCCTTGACATTGGCGCGAATCGATTCGCTGACCCAGCTGGATTCCATTGCTTTTGCCAATGCCACGGAGTTTCGCAAGGTCTATCCGATCATCCCCACACCAATGTCCACTTTTCAGTCTTATCCAGAACTTATTGGATCGGACGATTTGCTGCCCAATGCCTGGTATTCCATCTGGCTCAACCTGCGTGGTTATTTTTGGGCCATTATGATCTCCATTCCGTTTGGCTTTTTGCTGGGATTGTATCCTATCTTCCGAGGGTTGTTCAGTCGCCAGGTGGAGGCATTTCGCTTCTTGCCACTGACGGCTTTAGTCGGAATGTTTATGGCTTGGTATGGTACGGGCGATGCAATGAAGATTGCCTTTTTGGCCTTTGGGATCATGGTCTATCTCATCCCTGTCATCGTTCAGAGGATTTTTGAAGTCAAAGATGTTTACCTCAAGACGGTATTTACGCTTGGGGCGACGGATTGGCAGACCATCCGCTCGGTGTACATCCCATCGGTTATGTCCAAAGTAATCGATGACATCCGAGTGTTAACGGCCATTTCCTGGACCTATATCATCATTGCGGAATTGCTCAACAGTACCCAAGGGCTTGGTCGATTGATCTGGACCAGCTCCCGTACTGGTCAAACCGAAAAGGTATTCGCCATTTTACTGGTCTTCATCGTAATCGGCTTTTTACAGGACCGCATTTTTGTATTCATCGACCGGCGCTTGTTTCCCCATAAATACGTCAACAGCCGTCCGTTGGGACTGCGCGAATCTCAGTACGGGATTGCGATCATCCTGGGTGTTGTAGTGCTGGGCTTGATTCTGAGCAGCATTTTACCCATCGGCGGATTCATCTGGACTACCTTGGTACCCATTTTGGTGATCGCCGGACTGGTGTTCATCGGGTATGGCGAGTTCAAGATATTCCGTTCTTCCACTGACTAGCTTAAATAAAGAGCATGCAACTATTCAAAGACCATCCGGACCAATCTAACATCATTGAGCTGAGAGGCATCAAGCAGACCTATGATTCTGGCAAGGTAACCATCATCGAAGGTTTGGATTTTTTGGTGGAAGACAAACCCGCCCAGGGGCAATTTGTGGTCATCTTGGGAATGTCGGGCTGTGGCAAATCCACTCTGCTGCGCTACATTGCTGGTTTGCAGAAGCCAACGGCTGGCGAGGTCATTCTCAACGGCAAGCCAGTTGGAAACGACAACCGGGTGAGTATGGTATTTCAACAATATTCTTCTCTGCCTTGGATGACGGTACTTGAAAATGTTGGAATGGCCCTCAAATTCAAAGGCATTTCTCAAAAAGAGCGCAACGAAAAGGCCATGGAACTCATCGAGCTGGTCGGTCTGGCGGGCCATGAGCACAAATTTGCGCAATATCCCAATCTTTCTGGTGGGCAGTTGCAGCGCGTAGCCATTGCCCGCAGCCTCATCGCCAATTCGGACATTCTGCTGATGGACGAACCTTTCGGAGCCTTGGACATCAAAACCCGCATTCAAATGCAAGATCTCCTGTCGAGCATTTGGCACAAGTTTCAGTCGACCATCATCTTTGTAACCCACGATATTTCAGAGGCTGTCTATCTGGCTGATGATATTTTCATTATGAAGTCTGCTCCCTCTCGCTTTGTCGAACACATCCATGTGGACCTTCCGCTGGAACGCAGCCGAGATACGAAGCGCGATCCGCACTTTGTGGAGTTGGTGCATTTGGTGGAGGATAAGATGGTGCAGGTGGCGGAGATGGGGTGAGCGGTGAACAGGTGAGCGGTGAACAGGTGAGCAGTGATTGAGTGATTGCCTTTGGCTGGTGAGGGAGTGATTTGGTGATTTTTCTTGGGACGGTGAGGGGGGAGCGGTGAGCAGGTGAACGGTGAGCAGGTGAACGGTGAGCAGTGATTGAGTGGTTTGGTGATTTTTCTTGGGACGGTGAGAGGTGAGCGGTGAACGGGTGAACGGTGAGCAGTGAATGGGTGATTGCCTTCGGCTGGTGATTTGATGATTTGGTGGTTTTTCTTGGGACGAACCAATCAATACTTATCTAGAAATTTCCTTCGTAGTATTCTACAATTCTTTCGTCGGTCATAATGTCGTTGGGGCGGAGGGCTTGTTTTAGGACGATGCCATCTAGGGTGCGGCAGCGGCTGAGGGCTACGTAGGTTTGGCCGTGTTCGAAGGCCCCTTTTCCCATATTGATGATGACTTTGTCAAAGGTTTTTCCTTGTGACTTGTGGATGGTGATGGCCCAGGCTAGTCGGAGCGGGTATTGTTTGAAGCTGCCAATTGTTTCTGTGCTGATGGCGCCTTCGGAAGCTTGGTCGTCGAGGGAGTGGCGGAGGATTTCCCATTCTAGTTTTTCGACTTCTATCTTTTGTTTGCTGCCATCGGGCTTTTCGATTTGGACGAAAATCTGGTCGTGATTTAGGGAAGTGATTTTACCGATGGTGCCGTTGACGAAGCGGCGTTGTGGATCGTTTTTGACAAACATCACTTGTGCGCCTGCTTTGAGTTGTAGGGCGACATCGGTTGGGAATAGGCGGGGATTGAAGTTGCCTGTGACGGAGCCTAGGTAGGTGTATTCCTTTTGCTCCAATCGCTTGAGTTGGTTTTCATTGATCTGGTTGACGATGGCGTTGCGAGGGGAGAGGGTGATGTAGTAATCTTCTATTTCAAAATCGGGAAGGTGCCGTTCGTTGAGGTCGTCGAGATCGTCGAAGTCGATTTGGTTGAGGCGAACTGCTTCCAACAGGCGTAGGAAGTGGCGGGATTCCTGTCGGTAGGTTTGCCGCAGCTCGATTTTCTCCATTGTAAAGCCATCTTCAAAGACCTTGGCGGAGAAGAAATATGGGCTGTCGTAGTAGCTGCTGAAAAGTTGTTTTTCTGCGGCGGAAGATACGACGGGAGGGAGCTGGAATAGATCGCCGAAGAAAATGACCTGTACGCCACCGAAGGGTTCGGGATTTTCCCGATTGCGTCGGAGGAAATAGTCGATGTTGTCTAGTAAATCTGCGCGAACCATTGAAATCTAATCGATGATGAGGACTTCCATGCGTTTGTACAACTTGCGATTGCGCAACTGTTTGATCTCCTCTCGTTTGAGCGGCTTGGCAGGGAAGCGGAAGAAGGAGTGAATGGTTTGCCCTTTGACATTGAGCGCGGCCACACCCGTGGGTGCCAGTACGACGGTCTTCTTTCGGGTCGTATTTCGAAACAGTTTCAACAGCGTCGATTTACCTGTACCGGCGCGACCTGTCACAAAAGCCGAACTGTTGGTTTTCTCCAACAAGTCGAGGGCATACTGAAATTCTTTATTAAGTTCTAAAGGCGCTTTGTCGATCATACACTTCCTGATGAGCAAGCGAAGATAAGGAATTTTACAACTCCCGCACCATGTAAATGTATACTGGGAAATGATCGCTGTATCCACCCCGATATTCGTCTCCTACAAAGGTCCGCATGGGGTAGCCCTTGAATTGTCCCGTTTTTTGTGTCAAGTAAGGTTTGTTGAATACTTCTGCCTTGTAATACCGATAGCCATTGTCCCTCGGATTGAGTAGACTACCAGATAGAATGATTTGATCGAACAGGCTCCAAGCATCTCGGTAGGCAGTCGTCCCAATGCCTTTTTTATAATATTCGTGCATGGGGTTGAACAGCTCATCTTTGGCCGTCTTCTTAGGCTTGCTTTTCGCCTGCAAGACATCTTTGACACTTGGGCTGGTTGGATCATCATTGAGGTCGCCCATGATGACGATGCGAGCATCAGGGTCCCTTTTCCGAATTTTATCGATGGCCATTTTATTAGACATAGCAGCCAAGTTGCGCAACGGCTGTGAACGCTTCGCACCTCCTCTTCTGGAAGGCCAGTGGTTCACCAAAACATGCAAAGAGTCGCCATCGAAAAGTCCACTCACCAGGAGCACATCGCGCGTAAAGAGCGTATCGCCACTGGGCAGAATCGGGTCCACTTTAATGGCTTCCACATGGGTTGGTGTAAAATATTTTGGTTGATAAATCAAGCCCACATCGATCCCCCTCTTATCCGGTGAATCAAAATGTACAATCTTATAGTTTCGAGACCGCAGTTTTCTGTGCTTGACAAGGTCCTCCAATACCTTGCGATTTTCAATTTCAGCCGTACCCAGGATGGCCAGCCCATCAGGCGTCAAGTCTGTGCCAATCTGCGAGATGACTTCTGCCATGTGATCCAATTTCTCCTGGTACAACTCCGGTGTCCACCGCTTGCTACCCTCCGGCGTAAACTCTTCATCTCGAATATTGGGATCGTCTTCTGTATCAAAAAGGTTTTCAAAATTGTAAAACCCAACACATCCAACTTTGTACTGTTTTTTCTGCGCCAAAGAAGTGGTGGCACTACCCAGCATAAAGAGCAATACCAAAGAGAATAGAGAATGGAATTTCATAAAGTTATTTTTTTCTTTACCCATTAGACGAAGACCACCCCAAAGGAAGTCTAAATACAATGTTAAATACTGTCGTAATTTTCAGTAGGCAGTTAGCAGTTCTCAGTAGGCAATTTCCGCGTCATGTACTCAACAATATGCAGCAAGCAACCCTCAAAAAAGTACACCTTCTCATTGTTCACCCGTTCACCGCTAAAAAACCTCACCGCCCCAAGTGAAATCACAAAACCACTCCCTCACCAGCCGAATGCACTCACCAGTTCACCGCTCACCTGCTCACCGCTAAACCCCTCACCGCCCCAAGGAAAATCACAAAACCACTCAATCACCAATCACTCCCTCCTCACCCAAAGGCACTCACCAGTTCACCACTCACCGCTCACCACTCACCGCTCACCACTCACCGCTCACCGTTCACCCCCAAAGTTACACAAGCCCCCATCGAATAAGGCGAATGTGGAATGTGAATTTTTCATTAATTCTGCTTTGCGTGATAGTGATTTGCGTTTAAAGTGCTAATTTTGCCAGCCCACGGAAGCGTTTTTTGATTAATCTGAGAAAATTAGAACATGACAGTACGATCTATCCTTGTATTGCTTTCTACTCTATGTCTTTTCAGTTCATCCTTATACGCCCAAAGCATCACAGTTAACGGCCATTTGATTGATCCATCTACGGAGGCTCCGGTGCCTGGCATCGAAGTACAAGTAGTTGGTATGTTGGAGACCGTACTGAGTGATGAACAGGGCTACTTTGAACTGGAAAGCGTACCCACAGGGCCGCAAACGATCCACTTCTACAACAAAGAGCTGCGGGTCAGAAGTCTTGAGGTAGAGCTGGGGACGAATTCCCCCCAAGATTTGGGAGATTTGACCATCGATGTGGCTACGGCCTCTGCTTTGGCCGAAGAAATCCCAACCATTGCCTTGTCCAACGAAGATTTCGATGGGGGAGGTGATGCCAGTCTGCAGTATTCCAACTTATTGACAGCTTCCAGAGATGCCTTTGTTTCCTCTGCTCGCTTTATTTTCGGACCGCGTAGATTTCGCATTCGTGGCTACGATTCCGAAAACAACCAAGTGTACATCAACGGCCTGCCCGTCAACGAATTGGAAAATGGCCGAGTGACTTTTAGCCACTGGTCGGGCCTGAACGACATCACTAGAAACAGCGATCTAAGCATCGGTTTAGACCCTGTAGACTATGCTTTCGGTGGTGTCGGAGGAGCTTCCACCATCAATATGCGTGCAACCCGACAACGCCGGCAACTGCGCCTCAACTATTCCTTGACCAACGGCAACTACAGCCACCGCCTAATGGGAACTTACTCGACCGGCTTGCTCAAAAACAACTGGGCGTTTTCCATTTCCGGCTCTCGACGCTGGGCGCAGGAAGGCTATGTCGAAGGAAGCCATTACGACGCTTGGGCCTATTTTCTGAGTGCTGAAAAGCGGATGGGCAAACACTCCCTCAACTTTACAGTCTTTGGAACGCCCATCGAAAGAGGAAAGTCAACCGCCGTCGTTCAGGAGATGTACGACTTGGCTGGTACCAATTACTATAATCCATATTGGGGCTATCAAAACGGTAAAAAGCGAAATTCGCGAGTAGGCCGGAGTCACCAGCCGATGTTTATTTTGACCCATGATTGGAATCCCAGTCCAAAGACGGAAATCACAACGGCCATCGGCTACCAAACGGGGCGCAATGGTGGTACGGCACTTGATTGGTACGATGCCAACGATCCTCGCCCGGATTACTACCGCCGCTTGCCCAGCTACATCGCCGCGAATTCCTCGCCAGAGGCGGCTGCCTTGATTGAGCAGCGCTTGCGGACCGATGAAAATAGCCGCCAGATTGCTTGGGAAGATTTCTACGAAATCAACCGCAACAGCCCGGCAACCATTGAAAATGCGAACGGTACGAACGAGACGGTATTTGGCAATCGCTCTAAGTACATCGTCGAGGATCGTCGCTATGACAATGAACGTTGGAGCTTTAACACCAATATTCGCCAGCAGTTGGCCGATAACTTGATGCTCCAGGGAGGTATTTCCTACCAAAGGCAACAAATTCATACTTTTAAGGAGTTGGTGGACTTACTAGGGGGAGATTTCTACATCGATGTGGATCGCTTTGCAGAAAGGGACTTTCCAAACAATCCAGAGGTCGTTCATCAAGACATCCGTACGCCCAATCGCACGCTTCAAGTAGGAGATAAATTTGGTTATCACTACGATGCCAACATCAACAAGGGAGCTGTTTGGGCGCAGTTGATGTATGACTTGGGCAATCTCGATGTCTTCGTTTCCGGAGAAGCCTCCCGTTCGACCTTCTGGCGGACCGGCTTTTTCCAGAATGGACGCTTTCCGGATAACTCATTGGGCGATTCTGAAAAACAGGAGTTTACCAACGGTGGGATAAAAGGTGGATTGAGCTATGCCATCGACGGCCGCAACTACATCCAGCTGAGAGGTGGCTACCTCACCCGGGCGCCTTTCTTCCGCAATTCCTACCTTTCACCCAGAACGCGAGATCAGGTCGTACCGGGCTTGACCAGCGAAAAAATATTATCTGGGGAGGCTTCTTACATCCTTCGCACCCCGATCATCAAAGCCAAAGCAACGGCCTATTTTACCCAGTTCCGGGATCAGATTTTCAACCGTTCTTTCTTCCAGGAAGATTTGCAGACCGATGATACGGGCTTGAGAGATGGTTTTGTCAATTACATTATGACGGGCATCGACAAGCGGCATTTCGGTACAGAGCTTTCCTTAGCGGTCAACGTTACACAAAGTTTGCAAGTGAAAGCAGTGGCAGCCATCGGACAATACCTGTTTGACTCTCGTCCGAGTGCTTCCATCGTTTTGGACAACAATTCCGACTTCTTGGTTCGCGACCGTACCGTCTTTGCTAAAAACTTCTATGTATCTGGTATGCCGCAGCGTGCCTACAACCTGGGCTTCACCTATCGCGGCAAAGGTTTTTGGACCGTATACCTCGATTTTAGTTACTACGACGAATTGTACATCGATTTCAATCCAAACCGCCGGACGGAGGCAGCTATTTCAGAGCTGGATGGATTTGACAAAGTGGAGCAAGGGTCGGACACCTGGAACGACATCATCCGTCAAGAGAAACGCGATGGCTACCTGATGGTGGATTTGAGTCTTTCCAAATCGTTCAAGATCGGCCGAAATTTTCTCTACTTGAATGCGCGGATCAATAATTTGCTGAACAACCAAGACTATGTTACTGGTGGTTTTGAGCAACTGCGTTTTGACTTTGAAGGCAAAGACGTCAACCGCTTTCCTTCTCGCTACTTCTACGGTTATGGATTGGGTTATTTCCTTGGAATTACCTACCGCATGTAAATACTTGGATGGGTTGAACCCAAATAAAGTTGAATAAAAAAACATCAAAAATAAAAACTTGCTGAAGATGCAATTCAATCATTTTTCACTTACCAAACTTACGCTGGCCAGTTTTGTATTGGTGCTGGTGAGCGTTTTTACAGCTTGTGTCGACCAGGATTTTGATGAGCCGCCCGGCACGATTGTCCTACCGGACATTACGGCAAACACGACCATTGCTGAATTGAAGGAAATGCACATTGAGGGGGAATTTGAGAATATCACCGAAGACCTTATCATCGAAGGGGTTGTGGTTGCGGATGATGCTTCTGGTAACTTTTATCGCCAGTTGATTTTGCAGGATGAAACAGGTGGTATCGAACTTCGCCTGAACAAGAATGAGCTGTACAACGAATTTCCGATCGGCCGCCAGTTGTTTATCAAGGCCAATGGCTTAACCCTTGGTGACTTCAATGGTTTGGTGCAAATCGGCGGTGGTACCTATGTCGATGATCGGGGAGACACCCGTTTGGCAGGTATCGAAGAGCTGTTTATCAACGATTATCTGGTTCGTGGTCTTAGAAGCCAGGAGGTGCAGCCAAAGGTCGTGACCATGGATCAATTGACAGCCAGTATTCAAGATGTTCACATCAATACCTTGGTACGCCTTGAAAACGTAGAATTTGCCCGTGGTTCCGATGGTCAAACCTACGCTCTTTTCGATGCGGTCACCAACAACCGCACGACCGTCAACCACGATGTGCAGGATTGCAACGGCAATTCTCTGGTGTTGCGGACCAGCGGATTTGCAGACTTTGTGAGTGAACTGACACCGACGGGCAACGGAACTCTGACGGGTATTTACTCGATTTTCCGTACGACCCGGCAATTTTACATCCGCAATACGGACGATGTAGATATGAACGACGCCCGTTGCGATGGTTCCAGCGGCGGTGGCGGCGGCGGCGGAGGTGGCTCCGAGGAAGTCATCAACATTTCTGAAATTCGCTCCCTGTTTACAGGAACAGAAACATCGGCTCCTAGCGGCAAGAAAATTAAAGGGGTGGTCATTTCCGACCGGACAACTGGTAACCTCAATGAACAAAACCTTTTCATACAGGATGATATGGGGGCTGGGATTGTTGTTCGTTTCACCGATCCACATTCTTTCGATTTGAATGATGAGCTGGAAGTTGTTGTTTCAGGTATTGAAATTTCCGAATTCAATGGCCTGCTTCAGTTGAACAACGTACCACTCGGCAATGTAACGGAAACGGGTACGGGAAGCGTAGACCCAAAAGTTGTGACGGTTGGTGCTTTGTTGAACGATTTTGACAATCTCGAATCGACTTTGGTAAAGATCGAGGCGGCTTCCATTTCGGGCAGTGGCGTCTATTCCAACGAGCAAACCGTTAACGATGGCACCGGAAGCATTGTGATGTTTACTTCTTCTCGGGCAACTTTTGCTTCAGAAGCCTATCCAACGGGCGAGGTGACCATTACAGCCATCGTTTCCGACTTCAATAAAAATCAACTCCTTCTTCGCAGTGCCAGCGATGTAGAAGGCGGCTCCGGTGGCGGAGGCGGTGGTGGTGGAGGCGGCGGAGGCGACTCCGATCTCAACGAATCCTTCAATACCACGGCTGATAATGAAGACATTTTACTGACAGACTGGAACAACATCACAGTAGAAGGTACGCGCAAGTGGATTGGTAAATCCTTCAGTGGCAATCGCTTTGCGCAGCAGACGTCTTTCCAGGATACAAACCCTGATACAGAATCCTGGCTCATTACTCCTGGTATTGAGATGGACGTAGACAAAGTACTGACCTTTGAAAGTGCGAGGGCATTTTGGGTACACAATGGCTTGACCGTTCTGGCTTCAACGGATTTTGATGGAACAAACGTCAAAACAGCTACTTGGCAAGAACTCAACTGCAGATTGGCAGGTGAAAATGATGAGAATTACGACTGGGTGCCATCCGGTGATATCGACTTATCTTCCTTTAGTGGGACTGTCTTTATCGCTTTCCGCTACATTGGCAACAAAGATACTGCTACAACAACTTACCGCATTGACAATGTGGTTGTAAAGAATAAGTAACTCTTACTTGAGTTTATCCAGAGAAGTGGTTGGCTTTGGCTTTTAAACAGCTTGGCTCAACCACTTTTCCTTTTTAGGGATTTCCCTTTTCTTTTAGGACAAGTCGAGAACTCCTGATTTTGTCAAATGTTTAGTAAGTAGAATATCGGGCCTTATCTGGCATTAATGTAACCCTGGTTACTTTAAAATAACAAAAAGAAGTCGATCTTTGTATTGGCGTTCTCAATGCAATGGCCAACAATAAACACTAGAATTGAATGGTGGCGGTTCTCGCCAATTGGTAAAGAATTTGGGGCATATGCCCTCGAAGCTAATCAAAAAATGACCTTTTATGGGACTATTCAAGAAAGGATCGAAAGGATACAGCATATTCAATTTTAAGTGTCCGACTTGCCACGAAGGAGACCTATTCGAAACTGGTACCTGGTCTTTCCAAAGACCGACAGATATGCCAAAGCGCTGTCCTAAGTGCGGGCAATCTTACTCTCCCGAACCAGGCTTTTACTATGGTGCGATGTTCATTTCCTACATTATTTCAGGTTGGTTTTGCCTGGGCTTTGCCGCTCTGATGATATTCGGTTTTGGGATGAGCATCAACGGTAGTTTTCTATTGTTGATTTTTGTAGCTGCCATCTTTTTCATTTGGTATTTCCGCTTTTCAAGAGCGGTTTGGATCAATATCAATTACCACTACGATCCCGAGAAGGCAAAGCTGGCAAAGGAAGCCTGATTTTCACTCCATACATTCTGCATTTCGGTTAGTGAATTCTGCACTTCGGTTGGTTAGATTTCCAAAAGTAGCCTTGGAACAGCAACTTGTATTCGTCTGCACAACTAAACTTTTATCAGATGAATACTTTAACGAAAAGCTGTTGCTATATTTTTCTTCTCTTACTTATAGGTGGAAGTGCCTTTGGCCAAAGCACTCGCATTTCCGGAACAGTTAGTGATAAAGGTGGAAATCCAATCATCGGCGCCAATGTACTCTTAGAAGGTACTTACGATGGCGCTTCGACAGATGTTGAAGGTCGCTTTCGTTTTGAAACGGTCGAGACGGGGGTGCAGCAACTATCCATTAGTTATATTGGCTATGAAGATTTGACGGCTTCGGTTGATTTGCAAGGGGAAGATTTGCAAGTATCCCTAATACTCAAGGAGGTCATCAATGAATTGCAGGCTGTCGTTATTACCGCTGGTTCCTTTGATGCCAGCGACGAGCGCAAGTCTGTGATCCTCAAGCCCTTGGACATCGTGACGACGGCTGGGGCTACAGCAGACATTGCCGGAGCATTGAATACGCTGCCGGGAACGCAAACAGTCGGGGAGCAAGGTCGGCTCTTTGTCCGAGGAGGAGCTGCGACAGAAACGCGCACCTTTATCGATGGCATGTTTGTACAAAATCCATACAATAGTACAACAGCCAATGTCCCGACTCGCAACCGCTTTTCTCCCTTCTTGTTCAAGGGGACGATGTTCAGCACCGGTGGTTATTCGGCAGAGTACGGACAAGCCCTTTCTTCCGCCCTCATACTCAATACCCAAGACCTGGCTCCCGAGTCTCTCACCAGCGTATCCATCATGTCGGTTGGTGGTGGGCTATCGCAAACCAAGCGTTGGGACAAAGCATCGCTATCGCTTTCTGCCAACTACACCAATTTGGCACCGATCACCAACTTATTGGCACAAAATATCCAATGGGAGAAGCCTTTTCAGGGAGGCAATGGACAATTGACCTTTCGACAGAAAACCTCCAAAACGGGTATGTTTAAGTTTTATGCAGACTACTCCCGCAATTGGTTTGCCCTACAATCGCCACATGCTGAGGAGGTGACCCAGACCAGCAAGTTGGAGTTGACCAATGAAAACTTGTACCTGAACAGTTCTTTCCGGGAAATCCTCAACGATAAGTGGTCTTTGTTTGCCGGTCTATCTTACACCCGCAATACGGACGATATTCAGCAGAATTTTGAATTTGAGCAACTGGAACAATCAGCCCAGGGGCGCATCAGCTTGCGGCATCATGTGTCGGATCGTTTCAAGATCAAATTTGGTGGTGAATACCTATTCAATGATTACGATGAGCAATTCATTTCGACTGATCAGGAGAGCTTTCCAACGCAGCTGAAAGACCACTATGCCGCCGCCTTTGTAGAGGCTGATTACTACCTGAGCAACAAGTTTGTTCTGCGGGTGGGAGAGCGCCTTGAATACTCGAGCTTATTGGCACAAACCAACGCAGCCTTTAGAGCATCCCTGGCTTATGAGACTTCGGAAAATGCCCAGATTTCGGTTGCCCTTGGACAATTCTACCAAAATCCGATCAAGGAGCAACTGCGCTTCAACACCGATTTGGACTTTGAGCAGGCCAATCACTACATCCTGAATTATCAGTGGTCCAAAAATCAGCGGAGTTTCAGAGTAGAAGGTTACTACAAGGATTATAAATCACTGGTCAAATACGATGTGAATGAACCTTGGTTGAGCAACAACAGTGGTGATGGTTACGCCACTGGACTGGACCTCTTTTTCCGCGATCAAAAAAGCATCAAAAATGGCGACTATTGGATTTCTTACTCCTACTTGGATACAAAGCGCGATTTCCGCGACTTTCCAGAGGCTGCGCAGCCGGGTTTTGCCTCCAACCACAATGTATCCTTGGTCTACAAACATTGGTTGAGCAAATTCAACACAGCCATCGGTCTGTCTTATTCTTACGCGAGCCCTCGCCATTTCAACAACCCCAATGAGGAGGCTTTCAATAATGGTCGGACAAAAAGCTTCAACGATTTGAGCTTCAACCTAAGCTATTTGACCAATCTATTCGGCCATTTTACCATTGTTCACCTGGCAGCCAATAACATCCTCGGCTTTGAAAATTCCTTTGGACGTCGCTTCAGTACGACTTCTAATGGCGAGGGTGAATTCACAAGTACTTTGATTCGACCGACTGCCAATAGGTTTCTATTTGTCGGAATGTTCATCTCCTTTGGGCAGCAGTACAAAAACTCTGAGCAATCTGTCGAAGACCTTTAAACTCCTTTGCCAAAGTTATTTACAACAACATTCATTTCAATTAAAACAAAATAAAAATATACGATCATGAAAAAATCCATCTTGTTTTTCTTCCTTGCTTTTTTTGCCATCAGTTTACAGGCCCAAAATGCGAAATACCTCAAAGCCATGAAAGGCCAAATTGCGAAGCTGGAAACGGCCAAATCCCTGGAAGATTATCAGGCAGTAGCAAATGGTTTTGAGCGGATTGCCAAAGCAGAAAAAACGGAATGGCTACCAGGATATTACCATGCCTACACCCACATCATGATGGCGGCTACTTTGATGCAAAAAGACCCCACCAGCATTGATACCTACTTGGATAAGGCGCAAGCTTCTATGGATGAGGTTCAAAAAATTGCCGGAGACAACAGTGAAGTATATGCACTGCAGGCGTATCTCTACCAGGCTCGCATCTGGCCTTCTCCTCAAAGCCGTGGAGCGCAGTATACACCTCTTTGCTATGAGTTTTGTGCAAAGGCCGCTGCTTTCGATCCTTCTAACCCACGCCCTCATTACTTGAAAGGACAAAATACTTTTTATACGCCAGCTTTCTGGGGTGGTGGTCCCGAAGCCGCTTTGCCACACCTCAAAAAAGCGGACGAACTGTATGCCGCCCAGGACAACAGTGCAGAACTACAACCCAAGTGGGGAAGAGCGATCAATTCGATGCTATTGAAAAAGGCCACGGCAGCCGGAGGGAACCCAAAGGCGACTTCATCCGCAGAAAAAACAATAGAGAACTGATAATGCTAGAGCTTCTAAGTATCTTACGCAGATCACCAGCCGAAACACTTGTGAAAGTCAAGAATCCAAATCAGAAGAGAAACGAATTTCTGAAAACAGTTCTAAAAGTCCTGTTGCTTGGAGGTGTAGGAACAGCCATCCTGATACTGCCTTGGATTGGATTTAATGGATGGAGAGGATTTTGCAGAGTTGTGCTTTTCAACTGTTTCGTTTGGTTGATCCTGTGGATTGGCAATGGGCTGATTTCAAATTTCAATAGCAGTCGCTTTTCCTGGGTTCATCAGCCTGTCAAGACCTTGCTGATTGTCAGTTCCAGTGTTTTTCTATATACCGTTTTGTCGATGACCGTGTTTTTGTGCAGCTGGGAGTTTTTTGCCAATGGCCGCCCCATTTCTGAAACGCTTAATGGCTTGAGTTTTGAGTCATTTTACACCTTTTTAATCATCACCTTTTTTGTCAGTCTGTTTATGCACGGTCGTTCTTTTCTCATGCAATGGCGCACCTCTTTGTTGGAGGCAGAGAAATTCAAAAGGGAGATGATTTCCTCTCAATTCGAGACGCTCAAAAACCAGGTCAATCCCCATTTTCTGTTCAACAGCCTAAATGTTTTGTCGACCTTGGTGTATAAAGATCAGGACGTAGCGGCCCACTTCATCAAGCAACTATCAGATGTCTATCGCTATGTGTTGGATGTCAAAGACAAGGAAGTCGTCCCCATTTCGGAAGAGTTGAAAGCTTTGGAGTCTTACGTTTACCTCTGTAAAATACGCTACGGCACCAATTTGAACGTCCACATCAATGTAGAGGACGACCACAGCCACATTCCGCCGCTGACCCTCCAAATGCTGGTCGAAAATGCGATCAAACACAACATTGTTTCCAATGCGCGCCCATTGACCATCAACATTGAAAGGGATGAACACGGATACATTCTTGTAGAAAACAATTTGCAGAAAAAATCCAGTCTGGAGGCTGGCACTGGTTTGGGTTTGCCCAATATCAAGGAACGCTACCGATTTTTGGCAGGGAAGAAGGTGATCGTATCGGAAACCGGTGACTTTTTTCGCGTGCAAGTACCCATTCTAAAATTAAGCTAGTTTATGAAGGTCGTAATCATCGAAGATGAGGCCCTTGCTGCAGAGCGGCTGATCGATTTGATCCACTCTTATGATGCCACCATAGAAGTCGTTGCCCAGCTGGATGCTGTCGAACAAGCCGTCGAATGGTTTGAGCAATCCACTCCGCCCGATCTGGTATTCATGGACATCCAACTGGCCGATGGTCTCAGCTTTGAGATTTTCGAAAAAACAAGCGTCGCCTGCCCCGTCATCTTTACCACCGCCTACAACGAGTATGCGCTCAGAGCCTTCAAAGTCAATTCCATCGACTACCTACTCAAGCCCGTCGGTCCGCAAGAACTGCATCAGTCTTTCGAGCAATTCAAAAACCTCCAAAAAACTACTCCGGCCACGAACATCCCTGATCCCAAGATGATCCAGCAAGTAGTACAAATGATTCAAAAGCGCTACAAATCCCGCTTCATTGTCAAAACTGGCCACCAAATAATCTCCGTCCCCGTAGAAGACATCGCCTATTTCTACAGCGAACATAAAATGGTTTTCCTAAAAACCCTCCACCAAAAAAAGCACTTGGTCGATTACACCCTCGAACAACTGGAACAACTCCTGGACCCCGACCGTTTCTTCCGCCTCAACCGCAAATACCTAGCTGCCTATCCCGCCATCCGCTCCGCCACTACCTTTTCCAACAGCCGCCTCAAAGTAGGTCTACTACACGCCACTGCCGAGGAGGAAATCCTTGTCAGTCGTGAAAAAGTAGGCTTGTTCAAAGCTTGGATGGATCAGTGAGGGGGGATTTTTGGTTTAGTGGTTTTGTGATCTGGTGATTTTGTGGTTTGGTGATATCGTGGTTTAGTGGTATGTAGTTTAGGGATATACGGTAGGCAATTTTCATCAAATGTATTTGACAATTTGCAATAGGTAATTTAATTTTCACCGCTCACCGCTCACCGCTCACCGCTCACCGCTCACCGCTCACCGCTCACCGCTCACCGCTCACCGCTCACCGCTCACCGCTCACCGCTCACCGCTCACCGCTCACCGCT
>JBCCSZ010000131.1:0-20389 GCA_039199225.1 Bacteroidota bacterium | reverse complement strand
TGAACCGGCGAGGTACCAGAAAAATCGAAGCCTATCTGGTCGGCTTCAAAGCGGATGGATAAAACGATTTGATGGCCATCGTCCAGCCGTTCTGTTGCTTTCAATACTTGGCCGTGATAGGGTCGCAATGTATTCTTCAGATAGGCAGCCGATAGTTCTTTGAGGGCAGCCATATAGTGGTGCAGTTTTGCCCGTCCGAAACGACGGCAAAGGTCTTGCAGCGCTTGTTGGCCCGAGCGGAGCGAGGCTAGGGCGGCATTGATGTCTGCCAAGTTCTCGTTGGGCGAGCGGCTGGGGTAGGCGGCTTCTGTCAAGCGTTGATGGATGGCCTGCCATTGAATTTTTCCTTTTCGCAGTAAATAGGTTGGAGGAATGACGACGCCTTCTTCTGCCAAAAATCGAGCATCGGGCGGCATGGAGCCAGGGCGTTTTCCTCCGATCTCGGCATGATGTGCTCGGTTGATGACGTAGGCAATCAGTTGGTCCTTTTCGTCGAATACACCTGCCAGCAAGGTGACGTCCGGCAGATGTGAACCGCCGTATTTTGGGTGGTTGGTAATTGCTACATCACCAGGTCCAAGAGGTATTTTTTCGAGTACGAGGCGCGCGCAAATACCTAGGCTGCCCAGATGGACTGGGATATGTGGGGCATTGACCAAAAGTTCAGCATTGACGTCGAGAACCGCGCAGGAAAAGTCGAGCCTTTCTTTGATGTTGACAGAAAAAGCCGTGCGCTGCAAGCGAGCGCCCATCTCTAAGGCAATGGCCGAAAAACGATTGGTGAAAAGCTCTAGCTCAATGGCTTCTTTTTGATGCTGTATGTCCCGATCTTCCTGCTGCAACCAACGAAGGGTCGCATTTCGATCGGCATGGATTTGCAACAGCCAGCCTGCCTCAATATAGGTTGTAGAAGTTCTATTCAATAAGATAGCCGGACCATGTAAAAAGGCGCCTGCTTTCAATTCGTCCCAATCGTATACCGGCGTTTGTCGTTGTGGGTTTGAAGGATGCTGTAAGTGGTGTTTGACACTGGCCGCCTGCTTTTGGCTTTGGACTTCTTCCATCGGATGATGGAGACCTTTTTCAGCGGCGATGAGCTTGATGCTTTCCAATTCAATTGCTCCCTCTATGGGCCAATGACCAAATAAGTCGCGATATTTTTTTTCAAAAAGTTGTTTCAGTAGCTCATGTTTTGCTTCCCCTTCGGCAAAGTCATCCGGCGCATCGACTGCCAGCTCCAATGAACTGTCTTGTCCTTTGAATCGCAGGTAAAAAAGTAGCTCCTCCACTTGAAGTGAGGAAGCATCATAGCCGTCTGACTGCAGTTTTTCAAAAGCTGCCTGACTCATTTCTGTGACCCAGCTTTTCAACTTTTCTTTGCAGTTATCGAGCAGTTGTAAAATCTGACGCTCCTCAAATTGGCGAATCTTTGCCTGGCCCATTCCATACGCACTTAGGATGCCTCCATCGTAGGGCAGTAGGATTTGTTTGACCCCCAACAACTTGGCAATAGCACAGGCATGTAAGCCGCCGGCGCCTCCAAAAACCAATAGGCTGTAGTCTCTAGGATCAAAGCCTTTCAGGACAGATATTTTTCGGATGGCGTCTGCCATTTTTTCGTTGGCGATGCGCTCGAAGCCTTTTAAAAGTTCATCCGTCGTATAAAATGTATCTGACACCTGATTGATGCTGGCCTGTAAATGTTCCAGCGCATTCTGGGCGGCTTGCAGGTGGATGGGAATCGGAAAGATGGCGCTGTCAATTTTACTCAGTAATAGATTGACATCGGTAATCGTCAGTGGCCCGCCAGCGCCATAGCAGGCTGGACCTGGCTGAGCGCCTGCACTCTCCGGCCCTACGAATAGCTTGTGTCCATCAAATCCACAAATAGAACCTCCTCCTGCGGCTACTGTCTCAACATCTAGGGAAGGGCTCTGCAAATGGGTGTCTCCAACGGTGGTTAAATATTTGTAGTCAAAGCTTCCTGCAAAGCGCGCAGTATCGGTACTGGTCCCACCCATATCCAGCGTCAATATTTTTTCGACCCCAAGTCGGGCTGCGATGTGGGCCGCACCGACTACTCCGCCAGCCGGACCGCTGAGCAAGCTGTCTTTGGCCGCAAAGCGATCAATGGTCGCCAAACCACCAGCACTCGTCATCACCCGAAAACTCGCCTCTGCTGGCAGCTGCCGATGGATACCCGAAAGATAGCTGTTCAATATCGGCGAAAGGTAGGCATCCACCAATGCTGTTTGGGTACGGGACAGCAATTTAATGTTGGGCGATAGCTCGCTGGAAACTGAAAGAAAGGAGAATCCTGCTGTTGTCAAAGCCTGGCGAAGTATCTGCTCGTGTCGCGGATTTTTGTAGCTGTGCATCAAGGCCAGTGCGATGGCTTCTGGTGCTTGCTCCTTCAGCAGTTTAATCAACCGATCTATCTCAGTTTGAGACAGTGCCTTTTCAACTTGTCCATCTGGCAGTATGCGTTCATCTACCTCGATGACAGATTCCTGCAAAAGCTTTTTTTCTGGGATATCTAGCTGAAATAGGTGGGGGCGTTCTTGCGAACCAATGGCTGGAAGGTCGGCAAAGCCTTTTGTGATGAGCAGACAAATGCGACTGCCCTTTCGCTCTAGCAGGGCATTGGTTCCTTTGGTAGAACCCAATCGCAAATCTATGGGTGGAAAGGATGCCTTCAAAGGCGTTTGCGTAAGGATTCGGCAGGCCAATACCGGCGCTTCTTCATGGGCCGTTATTTCAAAATCTACTGGCAGATGCTCCGGCTGCAAATCAGTCTGCGTCTTTAAGATATTTTTTGCAAAATCTATTGCTTCGACTCGGGTATTTATTTCTGGGGTCGCCGAAAAGAGCAGGGTATAATCTTCGAAAATGGGTGCATTGGTTGCCCAATTGTGCTGAATCACGAATTGCTTGGGACCGAGCACTGCTGTGATTTTCCCTCGTAATCGACTGCTACTGAGCACTTTTGCCCGTAGGATGTGGCCTGCTGGGTGAATGGCCATGCAATCTGTAAAAGTGCCACCTGTGTCGATCCAAATTTGCCAAGCTTTGTTCATTTCTCAAAGGTCGGGAAAAAAGTGTTTCATTATTGCCTGCTTTTATATTTTGTTATGGCAAAAAATTATTATATCTTACCAGTAGATGGTAAGTCCCAAAAATTGATGTAATTGGTCTTCATCTTGACCATTGACTCTAAACATCTCACAGTACAAGTATAAAATACCCATTCCCGATAGAGTGGGCTTTATTGGTTGATCGTATTTGACTCCGTTCTTAATCGCTGGCTAGTGTGCTAAATGGTATGGTCCATTTCCAACTTTAATATGCTTTGACTTCATAGAGCTAGAAGGAAGTGAGTCGTCTATTGTCAGGACTGCTCTTGCTGTCCGAAAGACGAGTAGACCTACACCCAATGGTTTTTCCACTTTGTTGATATAAGTTCCCGCAACCGCGCATGGGTTGCGGGATTTTCTTTGCAGGACTCCTACGAAGCGTTTATCTTGTACCAAACAAACAGATAAACGGTTTATGAAAATTATATCTGCTCTCTTGCTTTCGCTTTGTTTAAGTCCAATACTTATGTCGCAAACTACCCAAAATCCATTCCTTCAGCAGGGAGAGGGCAAGCAGTTGCAGCTCACGGAGAAAGGTGCTTCCCACTTTGCTGGGCTGGCCTTGGCTTGCTTGCAGCAGGAATATCCCAATAAGCTCAATCAGGTGTTGAAAGATAGTTCTATGCTGCAAAGTCCGAGCGCTTTGCATCCTGCCTTTTATGGTTGTTTTGATTGGCACTCCTCCGTACATGGCCACTGGATGCTTATCCGCTTATTGAAACTTTTTCCAAAACTGCCAGAAGCTGCCGAGATTCGCCAAAAGCTCGAGGACAATTTGAGCGAAGCGAACATAAAGGGGGAGTTGGCCTATCTCAACAATGCCAGTAAGTCTTGGGAGCGCATGTATGGTTGGGCTTGGTTGCTGCAATTGAGAACAGAATTGCTGGACTGGGAGGACTCCGACGGTCGCCGCTGGTCCAAAAACCTAGAGCCTCTGGCCGATGCCTTTGTAACCCGCTACCTCGATTTTTTGCCCAAGCAGCAGTATCCTGTTCGAACCGGTGTTCATCCCAACACAGCCTTTGGCCTTACCTTCGCTTTGGACTATGCGAGGGCGAGCAAAAACGAATCCCTCCAATCGATGATTGCCCAAAAGGCCAAGGAATATTATCTGTTGGATGTTCACTGCCCGGCCAGTTGGGAGCCTAGTGGAGAAGACTTTCTTTCGCCTTGTTTGGAAGAAGCCAATCTGATGCAGCGCATTTTGCCAGCAGGCGAATTCAACCTTTGGTTTCAGAAATTCTTACCCAAGAATCAGCTGATGAGCCTTCGGCAGGCGGCGGATGTATCGGACCGGTCGGACCCCAAGATTGTTCACTTGGACGGTGTGAATCTCAGCCGTGCCTGGTGTATGTATCAGATTATGCCCAAGGTCAAGAGCGTTCGAATCAGGAGCATGCTCCAAAAGGCAGCAGGCCAGCATTTAATGGCGAGTGTTCCATTCATTGCCAGCGAACATTACGAGGGGACACATTGGCTGGCGTCCTTTGCTGTTTATGCCTTATCTGTCAACCAATAAATTGAGATTGATGCTAGAACAGGAAAATTTCGTATCAGATTGGTTGGAAAGATTGCAACGAGAGAGTTGGCAACTAGAATTACTCATTTCGGGATTTTCCATTTTCTTATTGGTACAAGCATTTCCCGAGTTGAGAGAAGCCCGGATGGACATTCTATTCCACTCGGATCGATCAACCCCTCCTGTCACGGCGCAGATGTTTTTGCTCATCCTTCAATTGGCGTGCATCATTATGACTTTCAACCTCATCCTACATGTCGTGCTGCGCGGCATATGGATTGGGACGGTTGGCCTGCGATCGGTCAAGACCAAAACAAATCTGGAAGGTCTGAATTACAGCGACTTCTTTACGGAAAAACTCAAAGGCTCTGTTCGCAGCCTCGACGAACTCATCATTCGATTGGACAATATTTGCAGTGTTGTTTTTGCTTTCACCTTTTTGCTGGTGTTCATGTTGTTTTCGCTGTTTATGTACATATTTGCCGTATCCCTTTTCATGTTGTTCCTCACCTCAGTTTGGCCTGAGAAACCTGAGGGTGTACTACTGTTATTGTTATTTACTTTTATAATCAGCATTCTCAGCATAGGTCTTATTTACCTCATCGATACCCTTTCGTTGGGCTTTTTTAAGAAGTACAATTTTTTGAGTCGGATTTATTATCCGATTTACAAATTCTTGGGGTTCATCACACTTGCATTTATATACAGGGGAATTTATTACAACCTGCTCAGCCGGCTTTCTAAAAATCGCATTCGCATTTTTTTAATTCCATACTTACTGCTCGTTACATTGGGGCCGATTCACAAGATCAACTATTACACCTTTTTCCCAGATACAAGTACCTCCAATAGCCTTTACAATTCGAATTATGAGGATATGTTGGAGGAGGACGTATTTATTAGTAGAGCCAGTATACCATCAAAAATTATTAGGCAAGACTATCTACCTTTATTTATTCGCTACAATCCGAGTGTCAATGAAACCTTATTAAAGCTTTGCGATGATTATACCCCTTCCAAAGAGAGTATTTTCATATCCGGTATCAAATTCGATAAGGGCATTCAGATCAATGATCCATATGTCGACGAGGAAGATCCGGCCAAATTGTTGGGCTGTCTGACGAATTATTATCAAATTTATGTCGATGATTCCCTGTATCAGTCCCAGGAATTCTATTTCCATGAGCATCGGCACAAGGACGAAAAAGGCATCTTTACGATGCTGGATGTCCAATCGTTGGCCGCAGGCAAACATCAAATAAAGATTTTCAACAAATATTTTGACAGTGAAGATCAGCTCAAAGACGGGAACTATACAAGCTTTCCTTTTTGGCTGCAAAAATGAGGTTTATGAAAAATTGGATGCTTCTATGGGTTCTTTTTGGATTGTTTGTACAGTCAGCCTGTACCTCTGACACGACTGGCAGCAGCCAGCAACAGGCACAACAGCAGGCAGATACGACGAGCGCTCCTAAGCCCTCTGCAGAAAAGCGACAAATAGTTGCAGGTAAAAATGTCGGCCCGATCGAAGCTTCTTTTTCGGAGGCTGACATCATCCAGGCTGTAGGTGCTGACAATGTTGTTCGCAAAGAATATGGCATCGGCGAGGGTGAAACAGCTCCGGCGAGCATTGTTTTTCCAGACAGCCCAAAGGAGTTGGTTGTATTCTGGAAGCCCGATCAATTGTATCAAAGCATCGACTACATTCGCATTGAGCAGCCGGAGGCGTCCTGGCGCACTTCACAAGACATTGGCATAGGCACGACCCTGGAACAACTCATCATTTTGAATGGCAAGGAATTCAACTTCTATGGTTTCGACTGGGACTATGCGGGTCTGGCCAAGGATTGGAATGGTGGATTCATTCATAAGAAACTGGAAGTTTTTCTGGTTGCTGAAAATCCGGAAGCTGTTTATCCACATTTGCTCGGCGATAAACTGTATTCCAGCAGCAACCTCAAAGCCCGTGCAGCTGATCTAGTCGTAGATGTAATGGTCATTCGATTTTGATTTTTAGCCGATTTTTTTGATACTTGTGTCTCTATGCGCATCGTACAAATGACAGACTTACATATTGATCTGGAAGACTCCTTTCCTTTTGATATAGATGTGCGCAACAATTTCCGGCAAATCCTCGAAGCGGCGCTGAGCTTCAAGCCCGACCATTTGGTTGTCACTGGCGACCTTTGTTACCGCGATGGAGATGAGACTATTTACGAATGGATTTTCGACCAGTTGGATCAACAACCCGTCCCTTTTGATATTTTGGCTGGCAACCACGATGATGCAGGTATGATGGCAAAAATCTTCCAGAGAAGCCATCTACTCAATGAAGGAGAATTTTATTATGCCCGGAAGCTCGGAAAAAACCATTGTCTGTTTTTGGACTCTGCCCGCGGCCAACATTCTCCCCAGCAGCTCAAGTGGCTAGAGCGCCAACTGAGGCAAGCCAATGCCCCCGTTATTGTCTTCATGCACCATCCACCGGCCAAGGCAGGCGTTCCTTTCATGGACAACAAATATCCGCTGCAAGATATCGAGGCTGTTCAAAAGGTATTTTTCAACCATCCGCACCCCATCAATGTATACTGTGGCCACTATCATGTCGCCAAAACCATCACCATTAACAATCTGACCATTCAGATTACCCCTTCTTGCTTTTTTCAAATCGATCAACAACACGAAGATTTCAAGGTTGACCACCACCGGGTAGCCTTCCGCATCATTGACATCGATAAGGACTGTATTTTTTCGACCTTGCGCTATCTGGAAGGTGTCAAGCAGGAATGAGTCGAGGCGGTTTTGCAATTGTGAAAAAATCATTTTGTATCTTCCCTCGTCGAAGTACTCTAAAGACGTATGCAAAAAGCCCTCGAATCCATCGTAAAAATCTTTGGTCGCCTCAATGAATGGGTTGGCCGGAGCATTGCCTGGCTCACGACTGCGCTGATGTTGCTGGTTTGTTTTGACGTGGTGACGCGCTATTTGCTCAAGGACACTGCTACCTGGATTATGGAATTGGAATGGCACCTATTCGCGCTCATTTTTCTGATTGGTGCAGGCTATACCCTCAAGCACGACCGCCATGTGCGCGTCGATCTTTTTTACACTCGCTTTTCAGAACGCGACAAAGCATGGGTGAACCTCCTTGGTGGCTTGCTTTTTCTGGTTCCTTGGTGCCTACTTATCATATACACTTCCTTTGGCTTTGCACTGGACGCCTGGCAAATCAACGAAGGATCGCCGGACCCTGGTGGGCTGCCGGCTCGTTACATCATCAAATTTTCCATTACCATCGGAATGATCCTCTTGTTGTTGCAAGCTTTGGCCCAAATGGCAGCGTCCGCACTGGTGCTATTGAAAGACAAATAAGCTATGGAGATACTTGCCATCCTGTTATTCGTTAGCATTTTTATTCTCATCCTTTATGGCTATCCGGTTGCTTTTACCCTGGGCGGATTGTCGATCATCTATGCTTTTTGCTTTTTGGACCCAACGGCTTTTGCAGCTATGCCAGCCCGGATCATGGGCGTGATGAGCAATTATGTTTTGCTGGCCGTTCCGCTGTTCATATACATGGGGATTATGCTCGAAAAATCGGGGCTGGCGGAGAGCTTGCTCGAAACGATGGCCATGCTCTTCGGCCGGTTGCGGGGTGGATTGGCTATTTCAGTGGTGATTGTAGGGACCTTGCTGGCTGCCTCTACAGGCATTGTTGGAGCGACTGTGATTACAATGGGACTCATCAGTTTGCCGACCATGCTCAAGCGTGGCTACCAGCCAGAACTGGCCACCGGCACCATTGCGGCCTCTGGTACCCTGGGGCAGATCATTCCTCCCTCCGTCGTTTTGGTCTTATTGGGCAGTGTGTTAAACATCTCTGTGGGCGACCTTTTTGCCGCAGCCATCCTGCCGGGCTTACTGTTGGTGGGGTGTTATATTCTGTACATTGGCATCAAAGCCTGGTTGCAGCCCGAGACGGCGCCTGCTATGCCTGCGGAGGAAATTGCCGCCTTCCGCAGCGAAGGGTTTCTGCTGAAGGTTGTCGAGGCTTTTGTCCTTCCACTATTGTTGATCATAGCAGTCTTGGGATCGATCTTTAGTGGGATTGCCTCTCCGACGGAAGCTGCTGCTGTGGGAGCTATGGGAGCCACCATTCTGACCATCCTTCAGGGCAAGTTCAAACTGGATGTTTTGCAAAGTGTTATGCGCGAAACGACCTTTCTGACCTGTATGGTCTTTCTCATTTTGCTGGGAGCGACCACCTTTTCATTTGTCTTTCGGGAGATGGGTGGCGACGGTTATTTGATAGAACTCATTGAAAGCTCTCAACTTTCGCCGATGGCTTTTTTGTTGTTGGTGATGGTGGTGGTCTTTGTGGCCGGCTTTTTCATCGATTTTATAGAAATCATTTTTATCATTGTTCCGATCGTCGCTCCTATATTCGGCACCTATGAGCTGAGCGCTTTTTCGGATGGTTTTACGTCTAGTAATCAGTTGTTGATCTGGGTCGGCGTTTTGCTAGCGCTCAATTTGCAGACCTCCTTCCTATCCCCTCCTTTTGGTTTTTCGCTTTTTTACCTCAAGGGAGTAGCTCCACCAGAAATTACGACGGGCCATTTGTACAGAGGGATTATTCCTTTTGTGTTGATTCAGCTGGTTTTCTTGATCGTCATCATTCTTTTTCCAGAGGTTGTATTTGTCTTTATCGACTAGCTGAGGGGAATGCAAGAACTCCGATATGCCTTAATGGATACCGGAGCTTTACCGGAAAAGAATGGTTGTTTTGGTAGACCGACCACCTAACAACCTCCGGTACAAATGAGCCTGCGCTAAGTTGTTTATTTACTTCTGTATAGCCTCCAAGAGTTCGGCGGCTTTGTCTGCCTTCCAGCCATTGAGCTTAACGATCTCGCTCAGGCCCAGGTAGGCATCTTCCAATCTTTCCGATTTCAGGTAAGCCAGGCTGAGGTACCAACGAATTTCTTCTTGGAAGTTTACCTCTTTTTTAGCCAATTCTCTGGCCTTTTCCAGGGCTTCTACAGCTGGTTCGTAGGATTGCTCGTATAGGTGTCCGATGCCCAGAAAGAAATGATCTTCCAACTTTGGCTTGGTCGTTTTCACCAACTGGCTTGCCAGTTCGACCACTTGTTCGTAATCCTGGTCATTGATCGACTCTGCAAGCTTTAGGCGAGCTTCCAGGACATTGTCTTCGCCTTTGCGCACGACTGGGGTAGAAATGATGGACTCTTGCAGGAAGACATCCGCCATTTGCTGGTACTCAGGCGTTAGTAGGTTTTGGACCAAAGGAACGGCGAAGAGTCCAATGGCAATGACGGCAGCAACAGCAGTCAGAAGGCGAATGCGCCCTCTAAAAGACGACCTTTGAGGCGTGTTCCGAGAAACCTGATGTTCGATTCTTAGTTTGTTAGCCCAATCGTCTTTTTGTTCTCGATCGAACTTGGTTTGAAGCAGTTTTTGTGTCATAGATTCCAATTCTGCTTCTGATGATTTTTTGTTGACGTAATCTTCTAGACCTTTCATTTGTAGGTAGTTTTGTTTTGCTCAGCAAAAAGGGTTTGTAACTTTTCCATACACCGCTGTTTTTGTTTGCGGACAGCGGCCGCGGTTTTTTCGGTCTTTAAGGCAATTTCTTTAAGGGCGATTCCTTCATAGTAGAAGGCTTTCAAAATGCCCTGACAGTCCGCACACATTTTGTTCCATGCTTTGTTGAGCATATTCAAAGACTCTTCATCGGGTCCGTCTACTTGTTCGGGCAAATCCATATCTCCAATTTCTTCTTTGGGCAATTCTTTCTTGATCCATTTCAAATAAATCTGCCCTGCCATACGGGTGAATAAAAATCGGAGGTTTCCATAGCTTATCTGTCCGGCTTCCAGTCTTTTACAAAATAGGAGCATTGCTTCCATGGTGGCGTCGTAGGCGTCTTCCTCGGATGCCCGGTAGCGATGCTGCAAAAACTTTCTGCAGTCCTGAAAGTGCGTTAAAAAAATTCTTTCAAATAGGGTTTTATTCCCATGTTGCAGTTCTTCCAGCATTTGGTTGAAAGCATCTTCGGTGAGGCCAAAATTTTTGACACTCGATGGCTGATGATTATTCAAAACTTCCTTTTCTGCAAGTTTATAAATATTCTTTTGAATTGCGTCTCTCTCCTGTGGCACATTTGCAAATGCTGTCTTTTTGAGTTTGAAAACCACTCGCCGGCCTATTCGCTCCGCCTCTTTAGGGGAGCAAGTCATTCGACGGGCCAGTTCCCGTACCACATCGGGAAAAAAAAGATCTTCGAATTGAGCAATCGTCAGGAGGTTTCTGTCGGCTCTTTGTGATAGTGTATTGATTGCTAACATGGTACTTTGGGTGATTGTTCTATACTTATAAGCTCGAAAAAAAAGAGGTGTGACAAAAAAGACGAACTTTTTTTATTTTTTTTTCGATGAGAAAATTTCGTCACATCCCAGCCCTTTCAATCTTATATGATCAAACGCTTGTCAGCCGCCAAATTTCGAGAACATGAAAAGCACTTTATTACACATCGTTATCATCTTTCTGCTGTTCTATCCGGAATACTCGGCGCGCTCTGAATCACAATTAAATTCCGAAACCCAGGGTGTTTCAGACAGCCTACAAACCAATGCAACAGCCGATAATACAAACGCACAGATTACACCAGTAAAGCAGACAAAGCAAGACGTACTCGATCAAAGAATCAAAGAATTACACCAATTACAAGACCGTTATAATAAGAGCATTGAGGTCATCAAGTTGCTATACGAAAAGATACTAGGGCTCGACCATCATTTTACGAGCATGAAAACGCACCAAAACATCCAAAAGCTATCGAATCCGCATACTTACCCGGAGTTTAAGAAGATCAACAAACTCATGAAGGATAAGATGAAACGGCGGTTCGACGTCAAGATGCCAGTTGTGCTGGAAACCAATCCTTACATCGCTTCGGCTTACTCGTTGGTATCGGCCATCGTGGGCGGTGGCAACAACAAGGAACGAGAAGAAGAGTTTGAAGACATTGCCTGTATACTCGACTTTACACTCAAAATGAGTACTGATTTGAAGGTCATATACTTCGAAACCGAGTATCTCAAGGATGCCAATGCGATACTGAAGAAAGAATGCGAGGGCCTCTTCGCGAGTTGTGCCAAGATGATCGGCTATACACCGACCTTGGAAAAGTGCCGAAAGTCGGACAACTGGGAGAAAGTACACGAGCTACTGCGCAAATACATCGAAAGGACCGAGAAGGACCTCAGTCGCAAGCAGCAGGAAGATAATACTTCCAAGCAGGAAATCGACCTTAAGTTTTCGATACACGGTGTGGTAGGCTTTATTGAAAAGTACAACAACTTCGTGTCGCAGGGAAACCGCTACTACAAGAAATTTGACAAAATACTGTCTATATACGAGAGTGACTCCAAGTGTGTCAAAGATCTACCAGAGAATTTTAACGACCTAAAAAGAGAAATTACTGAAACCGCCCAGAAGTTTAACATAGCCTACGAACTCTCAGAGATCAAAGGGTCCCGACTCAAAGAACTGCTCTTCGGCGAGGTTCAATAATATCCAATACGACATCCGTTCCTTACCCAACGACCATTCTAGATAAGGTAGAAGGATAGGGAGCAGTATATCACAAACATTCACTCATTATTCATCATTTATCATTCACTCATCCTCTAACTATCATCATCATGAAACTCAAGTCTATCATTAACGCACTATTCCTATTTTTTGCACTTTTCGCAGCCACTACCAATGTCAGCGCACAAGCCTACACAGATGGAGAAGGCGCCTGGATACTGAAAAATGTCGAATTCAGCCCAGAAGACAACGCCCGCCTCGTTTCTTTGTTGGAGCGTTCTAACCCTGAAGCTGCTTTGATCGGCGACGGTACTACCGGACGTACTTACGGAAGCATGGACATGGGCAGTGTACAAATGATCCTCCAGCGGGTAACAGACGTACAACCAGCAGCATTGGAAGGTTGGATTTCTTGCGAAACAAAATCAATTATCAACCAGTGCGAGACAAAGAATGTCGCTCACGATGTTTACAGTGTCGCAGATCGCAGAGTGGCTAACGAAATCACTGCAATCTATAAGAAATACCAAGAATAAGGCTACACGTTTGTAAGCAATAAGATGGGCAGGCAGTGTGGAAAGTCGAATTCTTCACTGACCTGCCTTTCTGTTTTTTTGGATACTTTAAAATTTCTTCGCCATGAAAAAAGCTTTCTACCTCCTCTTCTTTGCTTTTCATTTTTCCGTCATCGCCATCAGCTGCATCAGCTCACTCGGTGCCTATCAGGAAGAACCTGTTATTGATCAATTGAATAAGCCGGCTCACCACGTTTTGAAGCAACTGAAGCCCTTTGTAAAAAAGACAATGAGCATCCTCCCAAAGCCTGCAAGATATTATGCCTTTTTCACTGGAACCAACAGCGGTTTTGGCTTTTTTTCTCCCAATATTCCCACTGCCTGGACCGTCTACTTCGAGCTGAAAAAGACCGATGGTTCGTCCACTCTTACCAAAGCACTGTGGAAAACAAGGCTTGGAAGAGAGCGGGTCAATACAAGCATGAATTGGTTTAGAAACCACGAAGTCATACAGCCGATAGTCGCCCAATCCTGGGGTGTACGGGTCTTTGAAATGGCGGGGCCGTCTGTATCTATAGTAGAAGTCATCAACGGTATGTATGTATTGCCATCTATGAAGGAATACAGAGAGGGCGCCCGGCTCAGGTTTCACGAAAGAAAGCGATTTGCATTTAAAAAGAAAGCATAGATTTTTAACCTCTAATTTCCTCTACCATGCAATTGATTCAATCCATATACAAAGGCGTAGATCAATTTTTCTTTAAACCTTCGACCCAAAAAAACTTATCTTTTTTTAGGATTGCTATTGGCTTGTTTTGCATCATTCAAACCATCAGTATTTTCCCCGATCTATTGAATATCTACGGTGCCAATGGGCTGATAAGATCAGAGATTTTACAGATTCTAACACCAGACTTACTACCCAAGGTCAGTTGGTTCAGCAGTTGGGTGGCACCCCTTGGCATCAGCGAACCTTCCTCCATCTACTTTTTAGCTTGCCTTTTCATCTTCGTTTCCATCGGCCTCACCCTTGGTTTTGCAACGCGCTACATGGCCTTTCTGGCCTGGTTCATCAATCTGATGTTTTACGGCACGGGCAATGTATTTTCCTATGGTGCTGACGGCTTCCTAAATATCTGTTTGTTTTATTGCATCATCATGCCGGTAGGTTACTATTGGTCTGTCGACAGCCTTTTCTCTGAAAAAAATAAGAAACCTCATCTTGGAAACACTGCTTTCACGCGTTTTCTACAGATTCATTTGGCCATTGCCTATTTTATGGGAGGTTTTTGCAAGATATTGGGCTACCAATGGTGGAATGGCGAAGCCATATGGCGGGCTGTTATGTTTCCATCTTTCAATCAATTTGATATGAGTTGGATGGCGTCTTACCCGGAAGTTTCTATGGTGCTAGGTTGGGGCGTTTTGTTGATGGAGATTCTTTATCCCTTCCTGATGTTTTATCGGAAAACCCGGCCATTTTGCCTAGTTGGTATCATTGGTATGCACATTGGGATCGCTCTTTTTATGGGCCTACATTTCTTTGCACTGATTATGATTATACTCAATATTGCCACCTTTGGTTGGCCTTACATTGAGGGGTGGCTGCAGCGCTTTCGCAGCGAAGACAAAGCCGTGGAGGCTCCCAAGGCAATTATCACACAAAAATATTAGTATATAAGACTCAAAAAATCAGAAAAAGTCGAGTGGTCGTGTCACGTTTTCTTAGGGTCGTGCTTATAGGAATGTAGTTTCCTATTTATTGCCTTACAAACAAACGTGAAATGAAAAAAACAAACAACATCCAGCTATTTTTTGTCATTCTTTTTTTCTCTTTTTTTTCCATTAAAAACGCCACTGCTCAACAGCAAGAAATCTTGGTTCATTTTCCAATCAGTACACCGATAGATACGATCGATGCCATACGTACAGAGTTTAACGCTACCGAATTAGCCATATCACCTATTAGTCAAATTCGCCTTTGGCGACTTGATTCACTTATTAACATCAATAATCAGTACCTATTCTTAATTGGAGGGGATACACTTGATATGCAAGAAACCGGTAAAAAAGCTCGTGCCAAGGTAGATGTTCAGAGCTGGGAAGAAAACTATGAAACAGAATTTCCAGAAACGCAAGATCCAGGAGAAATCATTCCTTGCTCAAAACCCATCACCTGTCCGCCTTCAGAGTGTAGGGTTCGCGTAGCGGTCATCGATTCAGGTGTCGATACAGGACATTCTTATTTTAGTGGATTTTCTTTTGTCAGTCCTTATGACTTTATCAATAATACTACAAATCAAATAGATCAAAATGGCCACGGAACACATGTGGCTGGTACCATCATACAGATGGCCAATAGCGTAGGTGCCAGTACGGTAGAAATCATGCCTCTAAAGGCATTAGATTCTGTTGGCCAGGGTACTGTATTCGACGTCATCCGAGCCATTGATCATGCCATCGAAGCCGGTGCAAACATCATCAACTTGAGCCTTGGCTACCAAGGCCCTAGAGTTCCCATCAGCGGCACCCTGCCTGCTCCCCTGGAATTGGCCATTAACGTAGCCGGACAGTATCAAGTTTTGGTAGTGGCTGCTGCCGGCAACCAATCCATGGACCTAGATATCGGAACCATGACCTATTATCCAGCCGCTTTCACTTGCAGCAATCTCATTTCCGTGGCTGCGTCTGGATGTCGCGATCAGTTGATGCATTTTTCCAATGAAGGCGTTATCAGTTTAGATATTAGCGCTCCAGGAGAAGTGAGAAGCACGATCCTGGACAACAAGTGGTCCATCAAAAGTGGCACCTCTATGGCTGCTGCCGTTTTGACCGGCTCGCTTGCCCTGGTCAGCACCAATTCTTGTCCATTTGAGGCAGAGCGCCTAAAAACAGCCATGCTCAATGGAGCCGATATAACCACTGCCCCCGTAGAGACGCAGGGAAGAGTGAATGCACAGGGTGCCTTGGCCATCTTGGGAACATTGAGAACTTTTACACCAAATATCAACCCTCAAACGAGCGATCGCCTGAATGCAGACCTGGACCTTCAACTGTCCCCTGTACCTTTTGGCAACAACCTAAATATCCAATGGAACCAGTCAGAAACCGGCCTTACAAGCATCTTTATGAGCGATGCCACCGGGCGGGTCGTCTTTACCCATCAGCAGATGTATGACAAAGGCATAAACAACCTAGAGACACAGCATCCGAATTTGGTTCCAGGCATTTATTTCATTACCTTAAAACATCAAAAGCAGTTAATCACCCAAAAGACCATTCGCTACTAATGCGCTATATACTCCTGTCCCTGGCATTTCTGTCAGCCACTCTGCCCGCTTGCTTTTCTCAGACGGTCGATACAGTTCGTATCCAAACTGTTATTGCGCAAGTGACCCAGCAAATTACTGATCGACAGTACACCGAAGCAGAAGCATTGCTTCAGGATGCCATTCAGGAATACCGAACAACCCTGAAACGATACCCCCGGCTTGTTGCACAGCTGTACCACAAGTTGGGGGCCGTTTATTACAACGGATACGATAGCCAAGCCTACTTTTCCAAATCATTGAAGGCTTTCAAAAAGGCATTGGACATCCGACAGCAATATCTCCTCAAAAACGATCCGGATATATTGCACAATTACTACCTGCTATTTGTCCTTTGCAACTACTACGAAAAAAACGACTTGGCCCTCCAATATGGCTCAAAAGCCATCAACGGAATGGAAGCTAAGCAACCACCCAACGAGCAAAAACTGGCAGCACTCTACTTTGAGATGGCCAAGCTGCGCAACAAAAAAGGGGATTGGATCACTGCGACCGACTATGCCCACAAAACCATTCGGCTGGCCAACAAGCTGCAAAATAACTTCCTGCTCGTCAATGCGCATCTCGAATTGGGCTTTGCTGCACAGGATTCGAAGAGGTACAAAGAGGCATTTGTAGCATTTCGGCAAGCCATCCGCTTGCTGGAAGAAGAAGAGGAAGTAGACGAAGAATCCCTTGCTTATGCCTACAACAACATCGGCTTTTTGCACAACCTCCTCCAAGAATACGATCAGGCACTGCGTTATTTCGAACGGGCCGTTGCGCTCAATGAGAAATTGTACAAAGAGACTTCCGATAGCTATACCCGACTGGCGCTTGCCCAAAATTTTGAAAATCTAGGCATCGTCTACAAACGGAAAAAGCAGTATGCAACAGCGCTGCGCTATACCCGCCGCTCCCGGGACATTCTCACCAAAGAACTCGGTACAATCTACCATGCTGAGATCGCTAAATGTCTCGATAATTTCGGAGATATTTACTTTGAACAGGGCAAAGCTCAAAAAGCACTGCGGACCTATCACAAAGGTACACGCTCCCTCGTTCCCAAGTTTAAATCGAAAAACGTATCGGACAATCCTTCGATGACCAAACACAACAGCTATGATAAAATGACGCTGCTGACACTACTGTCTTCCAAAGCTCGTACCTTTTGGGCCATCGCTCAAACCAAGCAAAACAAGCGCCCTCTTTTGGAGAACAGCTTTCAGACCCATCTGGTCTTGGATAGTCTCATCACTCAAATTCGACAGTCTTTTCAAGCGGCCGGTTCGCGCTACGACCTGATTGAAAAAGTAATTCCAGTTTATGAAAACGCCATTGACGTTTGCCTCCAATTGTTTGACCTTACCAAAGAGACTTACTATCGAGACCAAGCTTACTTTTTCTGCGCCAAAAACAAAGCCATCGTCCTTTTGGAAGGCATGAACGACGAATTTTCCAAATCTTTTAGTGGCATTCCTAAGAAGCTGTTGGAGGAAGAGTACCAGTTGAAAAAATCCGCCTACGAGCTAGAGAGCAAGCTTTACGAAAGTCAACAAACCAAGGAACCCCAAGCGCGCAGCACCCTCTTGGAAGACAGCCTTTTTTCTGTCAAACGGCAGTACGCCAAGATGGTCCGTTTGTTCGAAAAGCAATATCCTTCCTACTACTCTCTGAAGTACGCCTTTCAGTCGCCATTAACAATAGCAGAGCTGCAAGAGCAACTAGCACCCGACCAATTATTGATAGAATATTTTGTTGGATCGAAGCAACTATACATCTTCAACATTTCTAAGAATGATGTAAGCTTTGAGTATAAACCGCTACCTAAAAATTTTAATCAAGACTGTATCAAGTTTCGGATGCTCATGGAGCAAGGGCTTGATTTTTCGCCAGAAGAATTCATGCTTACAGCCTTTGGGCTCTATCAGGTATTGTTGCAGAGCAGCTTGGAAAAAAACAGTACTGCCGGCTTCAATCGTCTGCTGATTATTCCAGATAATGTACTCCTCAAAATATCCTTCGATGCACTGTTGACAGAGCAGCCCAGGGAGTGGAACATCAAAACCAATCCTTACCTACTCAAGAAATATGCAATTCGATATGCCTATTCCAACCTACTGGCCTTTGATAAGGTCAAAAGTTTGCGCGTAGAAGAAGCGACCGAACGCTTTATGGGTTTTGGGCTGGAATATGACGATTATACTTTGAGCGGCTTGAGCAGTCTGAAGAAATTTTCGACAAATAAAAATATTTTTGATTCCGATGATAAGCGATCCATCGGCAAACTGACTTACTCGGATGATGAGGTCAAAGAGATCGCCAACCTCTTCGACGGCAAGGTTTGGCTCAATCAAAAGGCGACCAAAAAAGTATTTCTAAACAATGCCTCCAAAAGTCGAATCTTGCACCTATCCATGCATGGTATTGTCGATGAAGAAAATCCATTCAACAGCGCGCTGATTTTCACCCGAACATCGGACTCTATCGACTACCTACTACGCCCCATCGACCTATATGGAACCCGACTCAATGCCGAATTGGTTGCGCTCAGCGCCTGCAACTCTGCTTATGGCAACATCAACAGTGGTGAAGGGATTCGCTCATTGGCCCGAGCCTTTACCTATGCCGGCTGCCCCAGTATGGTCGCCAGCCTTTGGAGTGCCTCCGACCTTTCGACAAAGGAGATCATGCTTCCATTTTATAAGAACCTTCAGGAAGGGATGCCCAAGGATGTTGCCTTGCAAAAAGCTAAAATTGCATATATGGAACAGACCAATCCGACTTACAGCATCCCCACTTTTTGGTCGCACCTCATCTTAATCGGGCAAGACCAGCCGCTTGAACTGCCCTTAGCCAGCAAGGCGGTTCCGCGCTGGCTGTGGTTGCTGATGGGCCTAGTGGTAGTAGGAGCGGTCGTATTTGTTCAAATTCGCAGACGCTCGTAATAAGCCTCTTCCGTCAGCTTCGACCAAGCCTCTGCCTGCTGCCGAAATTTGCTGTAGGAATTGTATACTTTTTGGGCAAATGCATCCTCAGCAGTCAGCTCATCGATGATCTCATCAGTGTACGTCCGCAATTGAGTGAGAACTTCTTGGGGGAAAGGCCGAATGTCCACCTTTTCTTCCTGAATCAATTTATCGAGAAAAAGCGCATTTTTGAATTCAAACTCGCTGAGCATCCAATTATTGAGGCGAAGGCTGGCTGCCTCTAGTATGGCACGTAGGTCGGTGGGCAATTTATCGAATCGCTCCTTGTTGAAGAAAAACTCTAGTACCGTGCCAGGCTCATGCCAACCAGGGTAATAATAGTACTTGGCGATTTGATGGAAGCCCATTTTGTAGTCATGGTAGGGGCCGATCCATTCGGTCGCATCAATCACGCCACGCTCAAGCCCTGTGTATATTTCGCCACCGGCCAATAGTACCGGCGCACCACCGGCGCGCTCTAGCACTTTGCCTCCCAGGCCCGGCATGCGCATCTTCAATCCTTTTAAATCGGCAATGCTGTTGATCTCCTTATTGTACCAGCCGCCCATTTGAACGCCTGTGTTGCCACCTGGCATGGGTACGACCCCAAACTGGGCATATAGTTCTCTCCACAGCTCCAGGCCACCACCGTTGAGAATCCAGGCATTCATTTGTTGGGCGTTCATACCAAAAGGGACACTCGCAAAAAATTGGGTCGCCGCCGATTTCCCAGCCCAGTAGTAGGCAGCTCCACTGCCCATATCTGCAGCGCCACTGCGTACCGTGTCAAAAGCTTGTAAGGCCGGAACCAACTCGCCGCCACCATATACCTTGATCTTCATCCTACCGCCCGACATTTGTTCGACCCATTGGGCGAAAAGGGTACATCCTTCGCCCAGCACTGGGAAGTTGGGCGGCCAGGTTGTCACCATTTTCCACTCGTATTTGCGATTGGTGATAATGTTGGGAGAAGAGGTCGTCTGGGCAATGTTTTGACCACCACAGGCACGCACTAGAAAAGGCAGCGAAATCGTACCCAGGGCCAATCCCTTAAAAAAGTCTTTGCGTTTGATCTTAGTCATGGCAGATGCATTTGCTTAAAGATACGATCTAGCCAATTATAAAAAAAGTAATACAGCTTCGACACCAAAGCCATAAAACGGCCTTCCATCTGCTAAGAAATGCTTCAGCTTTTTCAAAATATTTAGACTAGCCTAAAAATAATTGATTAATTAATCTAAAAATACTACCTTTGACGCAGGAGAGATGGGTATATAATTTTTAAAAGACTGACCTTAACCGAACGATCGATGATCTCACAAACAGA
>JBCCSZ010000130.1:0-20429 GCA_039199225.1 Bacteroidota bacterium | reverse complement strand
GAATGTGGCGGCAAAATTAGGAAGGCAGGTCTGATATACCAAAGCAGCGTATATTAACAAATTATTAACTCATTATAACACTACGTCAACAATACACATTTATCTGGAAATCAACGATTTACTAAATTATTTTTCGTTTAAGGACTTGCAGATTATTGCTAAATACTTTTCAAAACAGCTGAAAAAGAGGTGGGATTTCAGCCTTTTATCACGCTAACCAATTACTTAGCCGGAAGAAAAATTTCAGCCATCATACAGCGTACACTACCGCCGCCATAGGTTTCGATGGTGGGAATCGGCGCACTCAGGATTTCGGTGTGCCGCTGCAATCGATGCAACTGATGATCACCCAGAGAAGCTCTAGCCTGTTCAGACATCACAAGGATGGGCTGCCCCCCATGCCCCTGGACCTGCAGCATATTGCCAGCAAAGGCCGCCATTTGTTCTAGGCTGATCGCTACAATCTCTTTTTCGGTCGCAGCGAAGGTTCGGCGCAAGGTCGATTTTTCCGACTCATCGCGGATGCTGTCCATACAAATGACCACAAAAGTTTCTCCCAAAGCCATCATGACATTGGTGTGGTAAATGGGGCGACCACTGGTGTCGACAGCATGAAAAAGATGCTTTCGGTAGCCAGCCATCCGACAGTATTTTTCAAAAAGCTCCGCATTTGTGCGCTCGCTGATACAGGCATAAGCAATGCGACTAACGCGATCCAACACAATACTCCCGGTACCCTCTAAAAACATTCCTTTGTCTTCGAAGCCTTCGAGATTGAAGATGGCCTGCATTTCAAAGTCTCTTTCTACCAAATCGAGGATGGATTGTCTGCGTTCGTGGCGACGGACAGAAGCAAACATCGGATAGGTATAAACAGTGGCATTGTGGTGAAAACTAACCCAATTATTGGGAAAAACGGCATCTGGCTTAATGGGATCGTCCGAGTCCTGGGCCACCAAGACGTTGACGCCCTTTTCGCGCAGTTGATCGACAAATCGATCGAATTCCTGTTGAGCATTCCTCCGAATTTGCGTCTCATCAAGCCTGTCATCCTGCTGCTGAAAAGCATTGTCCTTGGCAGTTTCGGCATTGAAGCCAAAGTGGGCCGGACGCACCATTAATATGTGTTGGGTTAGTTGTTTCATATTCGGATGGCAAATTAGGATTTTTTCCAGAGACTTCTGACTGGTTGAAACAAAAATAAGCAGCCATCGTTCTACGCATTATAACATTTAGTAATATTTCCCTCAAGATAATTAAAGCCTACTTGCTATGAAATTAGCTATACCTATCGCTATTGTTTGCGCATGCCTTGGAATGATGATGACGGCCTGCGGAAATGCGAGTGATCAGGTAGCCTATTCAGATGCCCAATTGGCGAAGACACAGAAAAATGTCGCTCTGATTTACGATTACAATCCAGGCAAAACCCACCTGGAGTTTAGAGCTGTGAAACTACAACAGGCCAGTGGTGATCCACTGAAGGATGCCATTCAAGCATTCTTACAGGAAACTCAACTGAGCGGAGAATACGATTCGATGGACCTAGACCAGAAAATTACAGAAGATGAAATCACCAAATTCATCTTTAGTGGAAAGCCGCAGTATGGTTCCTCTCAGGATAGTTCTTTATTCTTTCAGGCATTAGACATGACCATTGCCCGACACCACAACAACCTAGAATACCAAATCGTCATGCTGGATCAATAGCAAGCAATTACTCACTTAAGTATCTTTTTAAACCCTTGAGTTGCCGGAAAACAAAGTGACAGCTATACAAGGAACAGGCAACTTAGTCAAAAAAGAAGAACAATTCTTAAAACAGTCGTCCTCATTGTCGGTTCCAGTTTCCTACTCGGATTGTCTGCGGTAGGTGTTCAAAACTACATGCTCAGGCACTTTCCCGCTGACTTGGCTGCTGAAAAGGCTGTTGCCAAAGAAAAGGAAAACAGCTTGTTGGCTCGATTGGATTTCAGCCAAAAACGGGTCGATGCCTTGCAGGAATACAACGAAATGTTGCTGCTTCGCAACCAGCAATTGGTAGATTCCATCCAGAAACTCCAGGTCGAAATTTCCCTTCTGAACCGCCGTGTTCGAGTCCAACAAACAACCATTCAGCGGATTCAAGCCCAGCTCGCTGGCATCGAAACGGAGTACGCCTCTCTGAAATCCCGCATCGCTCTGTTGAGCCGCCAGGAAAACATCGATCGGGAAAAGATAGCGGAGTTGGAAAAAGAAAAAGCTCATTTGCGCCTTCAAATCAGTGCGCTCAACCAAAGTCAAGAGGCGGAAGCAGCTAAGCAAGCGGAGATCGAGGCACACCTGGAAAACAAGCGCCAGCAAGAAAATCACTACATCCAACTGGCCAGTATTTTGAAAGAAACCCAAATACGCTACCAGCGCATCTCGGTTCGCAAGACGAAATTTGGCAAGCCCATGTCCAAGATCAACAAAAGTGATGGTCACTGGAAATATACCATTTTGGAATTCTTCATGGACCACCCAAACGTAAAAATGCTATTGGACCAACAGTTTGTCGTCAAAATCGTCAATGCTGATGACAGCGAAATCTTGTCGTTCATCGAAGCCAATCCGTCTTTTCCTCAGAGCAAGACCAGCAATGCCGGGGTTCACTTTCATTTTGATGGCAACCTGATAGAGATTGCCTACCACAACAATGAGCGCAAGATGGGTAAGAATTATGAATTGCAGATTTTCTACGTCAGCCCTGAAGGCAAAGAATACCTATTGGTAAACGGCATCAAGCCTGTCATTTCCAATCGAAAAACAACAGGCGTTTAATCCCAATCATTATATATAGTTTATTATCCCGATTAGATGAACATATTATCTGAAACTTTGGCAGTGTCTTCGGACACTGCTTTGGTTTTTGACCTTAAAATGCCAATCCTACCTTTAGTTCAGATAAAAATTGAAAATAGACTTTATCGAAGAGGTCCCGGTTAAGGAAGCCTTGCACGGGTTGCCCCTGCTCCCGCGGCAGACTGCGGCCATCTGTTGTGGGGCCAAAGCCGAGTTTGTAATCAAAATAGCCGTGCTTGAAAAAGCGACGCTGAATGCCCCAGGCGGGAATAAAGGCAAGTTGCTGGTCGCGATAGCGAACCAAGTTATCCCGATTTTGAATGGTCCCAGGACTCGAATTGAAAATGGTATGAATCGTAAAATAATTGGAAGATAAGTTGTTGGCCGTTTTTCCTTTTGCGATGCGCTCCTTCAGATTGTAGTACCAACGCGGTCCAAATGTGATGCCGTAGCCCGTCCGGATTTTATTCTCCTCATTGTTGTTGATCCGAGTCGCCAAGAAATAGTCCAAACGCGCACCATAGGCGAGCGACCAAGTGGACAGTCCCAGCTTATGTTCGTATTCTAGGATGATCTTCCCCTCAAAGCCATTGGAGGAGTTGCCCTCGAACAATTGGAGCAAACCGATTTTAAACATGGTCTTTTCCTCCAAAAAGCAGCGAAAGGCATCGCAGTGTATCGCATCTGGAGCCTTGTAAATCTCTCCACCGATGGCCAGCCCCATTCCAATTTGCAGGCCGTACAAAAACTCCCATTTATGATCGTACTCCTGAAGCAATTCATCGCGGTAGATGCGCTTGCGAATCGTTCCCATACTAGCACTGATGTCAAAGAACCCCCTTTTAAAAATCCGTCTTTGCTGACCTATTTGCAGTTGGCCACTCAAGTTACTGAGGGTCAAAGTATTGCTATCATCCGGTAGATTGGCCGAAAGCCAATTGCCACCTACCCGCAAACCGAGGTAATTGCCGCTCAAGTTATTGGCACTTCTCGAACTCAGGATACGCTTGCGCATATCGTAATACCAACGAGGCTCCAGATAAAGACCCAGAGAAAAGTTGGAAAACACGGACTGGATCGTGTAATCGACAATGATGGTATTGCTGTAAAATGGAATGACAGAAGCATTGATGGAAAAGACATTGCTCAGCTTCCGCTCGTAGGTCAAACCAAAGGTTGCTTGTAAATCAATAGAGGTGTTATTGTACTGACCGATGATGGTCGTTACCGGGAGAGAATTCACCAAATCCAGCTTAAAAAGGCTTTTTGCCGGCTCTTTGGTTCTGAATAAATAGTCGTATGCGTCGACGAATTGTTGCTCTTCAAAAGACCCTGTTTCCTCCGTATATGCCAAAGTTTGCTCAGAACTGTCTACGATTTGAGCAGTACCAATCCACGAGGGTAACAGCAACAAGAGCATCAAGATGCTTCGGAGCATAACGGGTGATTTGAAAGGAGAACGACTGAACCCGTCCTTTTGTTGGCGTACAAAGAACAGAAAGTAGTATTTATCTCTGTACCCGGCCAATCACAATATTGCCAAACGAAGTCGATATATTAACAGTGGCCTGCTGCACTTCCGGGCTGAGAATAGCCTGTTGGATGTCGTTTGTCTTTTCCGTGAAATCAAACTTCATAAAGTCCGGCACAGTAATCTTCCCATATTCAGCGCGCAGGGCATAGCGGTACTCTCCTACCCTGGATTGCAAGAAATGGACATCCGTCTTTTCAGCGCTGATCGTCAAATCGACCAAGCTTTCGTCGGCATCGATCCACACGACGCCATACTTTGCTTTAATCTCAAAGACCCCCTTGAGGTCGGTCAAGGTTACATTAGAGCGCTGAGACAGGATATTGACCTTTCCAGAAAGCTGCTCGCCTTCTACATCTCCAAAGCGGGTACGGATGTTGACCTCTCCCTTTATGTTTCTAAGTTGAATGTTGCAAAACTCACTTTCGACCGTCAGTTCGTTGGTCAGGTCATTGATGCTGGCGGCCCCTAACTTGTTGGTTAGGTTGACTGGACACTTAGCCGGAATAAAAATAGTGTATAAAGCCTTCAGGTTGGAAGAAGGCTTTTCTGTACCCTTGGCCAGGGCGATGTAGTTGCGAATGTATATTTTCTTGCCAATCCGATCTGCAACATAGCGCATAGACTTAAGGTCTTTCTCAGCAACTTTTTTATCTGGATGCTTCGAAACCAGGTCCAGGCTGATGCTAACGGATTCTTTTTCCCAAGTGCGGATGGTGACATCGGCTTTTTCTCCTTCAATATTGACTTCATAGCCATTTTTGAAAGGAAGAGTCTTTTGAATGTTTTTGGTCACAACCTGCAAGGTAACGCTCTTTTGGGCTTGCAGGCCGGTTAGGGAAAAGGCACAACAAAAGACAAGTAAAGTAGCATGGCGTAGCATTGTCATAAGTACCATTAGATTTGACGCGCTTTTTAGGTTATATTTTGGCAATTATTTGTTTGAGTACGTCTGAGCGCTCGTTTTCAATCTCTGCCAGGCGCATGATCAGATCGGAGTCTTCTCCGTAGCGATCAATGGCAATTTTGAGGCTTTCCCGAGCATCGTTTAAGTCCATCAGTTCTTCTCTCAGCACTTTAAATTCAGGTTGGCTGCAAGCAAACTGTCTATCTTGGCAATAAGTTAGTATTTGTTCGAAAGCATCTTCATCTTGTTCCCAGTCAGCAACGAAAAGAACTTGGTGAGCCTTTTCCGTACTGTAGGAGATCGTCACTCCGTCTTTGCTTTTTGTAGAAAGGAGATTGCTGCTGTAAAAACCAGCAACGACAGCCAAGAGGATGACCGCTGCAGCAGCATATCGATGTAAACTAAAGATACGTCCTTTTTTAGTAGCAGGCAATACGTCAATTTGGGGTTCAGCTTCCAATTCTGCAGAAATCTGATCCCAAATATTGTCAGGCGCTTGGTATTGCGGCAATCCGGAAACAGCTGACTGAAATTGCTTTTCAGATGCTTCCTTGTCCAAAGTCATGCACAAGGCATCCCAAACAAATGGTTTGGGGCTATGGCCAGGCAGATTGCGAATGGCCTCTTTCAGTGTATGTCGGTTCAATTCTTTCACCACAGATCGTTTAAGGGATTATTGACTGTATTGGCTCACCAATCGGCGCAGCCTCTTTTTGGCGTAAAACAATTGCGATTTCGATGTTCCAACCGAAATGCTCATCATATCTGCCACTTCCTTATGGCTGTAACCTTCTACCTCGATCAACACAAAGACGGCCCGATAGCCCTCTGGCAAGGCGGTAATGGCCTTTTCGAGGTACTCGGCATCCAAGTGGTGGCCCCAATCGACAAAGCTGTTGATGTTTTGATTTTCGATGGGCTCAAAGTGTACCCTCTTTTTGATACTCTTCAGAGCCGTACGAACTACGATGGTCTTAATCCAGGCTCCCAAGGTGGACTCTTTGCGAAATTGCTTGAGCCCCCTAAAAACGTTGATGAATGCATCCTGCAACACATCACTTGCACTTTCAAAATCTCCAGTAATCCGGTAAGCGATTGTGAACATGGCGTTCTTGTACCGCTCGTACAGCCGCTTTTGCGCCAGGCGATCATTCGCTATACAGGATTCTATCAATTCGATATCTGTCATTGTAGGGCTATAAGGCATTGGATTTCAGTTGTTTGTGTTCTCATTGCTTCATTAGTCGAGCCGGCTAAAACCAATGTATCACTTAAAAGAGCTGATTGAGGCTAGAATGGTTGTACGCCACAGCTCATTTAGGCTAAAAATTTGACCCTAAGTGTCAGTAAGTCCATCAAAAGTACGATTCTTTACTTCCAAGTATTACATGGCAAGGCAAAGTACTGACCAAACAATATTCGCTATTTTCTCGGAAATAAATACAATTTTAAACTTGGCTTTTCTTCGACAACTGCGGCAGGAATCGCCTTTCCAATATATGTCTAATAAGGTATACCAGCCAGCCCAACAGGCTGCCCAACAATGCCCCAGCTAGTATATCGGTCGGATAGTGAAGCCCTACATACACCTGACCGAAGGATATACTGGCTGCCCATAAGATCAACCCCCAAAACAGCCAGCAGGTTTTGTGGCCAAATGTTAAAGTTAATCCCAGGAACATGGCCAGGGCAAAATGATTGGTCGCATGCGAGGAGGGAAAGCTGTAGCCACTGCCACAAGTAACCAGAGGATGGATTTTGGGCAGTACTTCCGCTGATTGACAGGGCCTGGCCCGTTGGACCCAGGGTTTGATGACCTTGCTGCTACAGGTATCCGCCAGGCCGATCGTCAATAAGGCCAAAGCAATGATCCAAAAGCCCTTTTTTTGAAATTTCCAAAACAGATGAACAGCAATCAATATATATAGTGGTATCCAAAAGAGCTTATTACGCCACATTGGCATCAGCCAGTCCAAAAAGCCGTTGTGACCATTTGCATGAAGCCATTCGATCAGAAATACATCGTATTGTAACAAATCAGACAATAGAAGGGGATTTAGCAGATGCTTACGAGATAAAGACGCCACAAAGATAGAAGAGTTTTGCGAGCGCCTAAAACATTTCAGTCAAGTTGCCGTAAAGTCAAAAAGGCTATTCAGATTAGTGGCCAGCTGCCGAAGAAAGAGACACAGCTTTTCTTTGTGGCCAAGTAATTGTTAAGAAAAATTATCTCGCTACATCATTCGATAGGCTGTATTTTTTCTATTTTTACGCCAACTTGAATGACTTCTATCTGGTTTTCAAACCAGGCTCAAGCAGTTCGCTAGGTATTGGATTAACAGCATCTAGGAACTGTTTAACTGACCGAGACTATTTAATCAACAGCATGAATTATTCGACGCCTGCACAGCAACAGGCACGTATACTTTTGTAAACTATTGAAAATCAACACACTGTGGCATTAATTAAATCTATATCCGGTTTCAGAGGGACCATCGGCGGCAAGGCAGGAGATAATCTGACGCCCCAGGACATCGTCGAGTGTACAGCGGCATACGGAAGCTGGCTACTGAAAAATGGCAAGTCACCAAAGGTGGTTTTGGGCAGAGATGCCCGGATTTCTGGTGAACTGGTCAGCAAATTGGTGTGCAGTACATTGCAATGCCTGGGCATTCACATTGTCGACCTTGGTCTCAGCACAACACCAACCGTCGAAATGGCTGTTCCAATGGAAGCAGCTGGCGGTGGCATCATCCTGACGGCCAGCCACAATCCCAAGCAGTGGAATGCCCTCAAGTTGTTGAACGAGAAAGGAGAATTCATTTCCGCTCAAGATGGAAAAGACCTACTGGACTTGGTCGAAAAAGGAGACATTGATTACGCTACAGTGGATAAATTAGGTACTTACGAATACAAAGATCAATACATCCAAAAGCACATAGACGAAATCTTTAAGCTTCCGCTCGTCAAGAAGGAGGCCATCAAAGAAAGGGGCTTTAAGGTGGTGGTCGATGCCATTAACTCTACCGGTGCCATTTCCATCGTTCCGCTTTTGGAGCAATTGGGTTGCGAGGTGGTACTCATCAATGGTGAGATGACCGGCAATTTTGCACACAATCCTGAGCCACTCCTGGAAAATCTTCGGGAACTCTGTTCCAGCATCGAATCCAATCGGGCCGATTTTGGCATCGCCGTCGACCCGGATGTTGACCGCCTCTGCTTCGTATCGGAGGACGGAGAGTTGTTTGGCGAAGAATATACCCTAGTGGCCATTGCCGACTATGTCTTACAAAACACCAAGGGTCCAACCGTTTCCAACCTATCTTCCACCCAGGCATTACGCGAAGTCACCGAAAAACACGGCTGCACCTATCAAGCCTCAGCCGTAGGCGAAGTCAATGTCGTTCACAAAATGAAGGAAATCGGTGCTGTCATCGGCGGCGAAGGAAATGGCGGCGTCATTTACCCTGCGCTGCATTACGGTCGCGATGCCTTGGTTGGTGTTGCACTCATGCTGTCTTACCTGACAGAATACAAGCGCCCCTTGTCTTTTCTCCGCAAAACTTATCCGGCTTACCACATCTCAAAGAATAAGATCCAACTAACCCCTGAGATCAACCTAAACCATTTGCTCAAGCACTTGGAGGAGAAGTATCAAAACGAAAAAACCAATACGATCGATGGTCTAAAGATTGAATTCGAGTCGGATTGGATTCATCTCCGAAAGTCCAACACGGAGCCAATCATCCGGATTTATACCGAAAGTACTTCTCAGGTCATTGCCGAAAATCTGGCCCACAAGATCAAAGCCGATGTCAATGAAATCCTCAAGGAAATGGTAAAAACGGTTTAAAGCGCCCAACAGGCGATAAATTGTATGAAAGTTTGTTCATATATCTGTAAAATTCCCTCAGTGCATAGGTAGAATTCTCCGGCTTATCTGTAAATTTGGTCTGCAAATTATGGTGCTCGCATCAGTAAAACCAAATATACATGAGCTTAGATTCAACCCTAGTACAAAAAGAAACACAGACGCTTGAGCAGTATTTTCAGCCCTTTAGAAGGCAGGTAATCGGACAAAATCACGGATTTGAAACGCCCTATGGCCGCAAACGCATCATTTATGCCGATTGGACTGCCAGTGGCCGCCTCTACCGCCCCATCGAGCAACTCTTACAACAACAAATTGCTCCCTTTGTGGGAAATACACACACAGAAACCACTGTGACTGGCTGCACCATGACCCAAGCCTACCATCAGGCCAAAAAGCTCATCAAGAAACACGTTGGAGCCCACGAAAGCGACATTATTATCTCCTCCAACTCCGGTATGACAGGGGTGGTCAATAAATTCCAACGGATATTGGGCCTCAAGGTCCACGAAAAGTGGCGCCATCGACTGAATGTTTCAGAAGAAGAACGCCCCATCGTTTTCGTCTCTCACATGGAACACCACTCCAATCAAACCAGTTGGCTAGAGACCTTGGCCGATGTAGAGGTGATTGAGGCGGACGATCAAGGGTTGGTCTGCATGGAACACCTAACGACATTGCTCAACAAATACCAGAATCGCCAGACAAAAATTGCTGCCATCACCTCCTGTTCCAACGTCACAGGCATCAAAACACCTTACCACCAGATTGCCAAGTTGATGCACCAGTCGGATGGCTACTGCTTCGTTGACTTCGCCTGCTCGGCCCCCTACATCGACATCAACATGCGTCCCAAGGACGAGGCAGAAAGACTCGATGCCATCTTCTTCTCACCGCACAAATTTCTGGGTGGCCCCGGCACAACCGGCATTCTCGTATTTGATCCCAAATTGTACAACAACAAAATCCCCGACAATCCTGGGGGCGGTACGGTCGACTGGACCAACCCATGGGGAGAACACAAATACCTCGAGCAGATTGAAGCCCGCGAGGACGGCGGAACACCTGCCTTTTTGCAAACCATCAAAGTGGCGCTCTGTATCCAACTGAAAGAACAAATGAGCGTCGATAAGATTCTCGCGCGCGAAAAAGAGCTGCTCAACATTCTTTGGCCTGCCCTCAACGACATGCCAGGCTTGCATGTACTAGCAGACAACATCCCCAATCGCTTGGGTGTCTTGTCTTTCTACATCGAAGGGCTCCACTACAACTTAGGCGTCAAGCTACTCAACGATCGCTTTGGCATTCAGGTACGGGGTGGTTGTTCCTGCGCAGGGACTTATGGCCACTATCTACTGCGGGTATCCGAAGACAAGTCCAGGCGAATCACCAGTAGTATCAGCGCCGGCGATTTGTCCGATAAGCCCGGTTGGATTCGGCTGTCCATCCATCCAATTATGACGGATCGGGAAATGCGCTACATGCTAAAGGCCATCCGCGAACTGTGCCTACATTTTCCAGCTTGGTCTAAGGAATATCAATACGATGCGCAAACCAATGAGTTTTTCCACGAGGATTTTACCGATCCAGGACCGGACATGATCAGCAATTGGTTTTCGGCTTCTATGACTTAGTGCCTGTCCAAAGATTTTTAGATAGGTTCTCCATAAAACTTTGATCTCCAAATTAATGTTGAAAGGAGAAAATATGTAACAGAACAACGGTCTGTTCTGGGCTTTAATTTTTTTACAACATCTAATTTATCCAAACCAGATGCGCGTTTACCTTGACAATGCTGCCACTACACCGATTCAAGAACAGGTCATAGAGACCATGTCCGAGACCATGCGACAAGCCTATGGCAACCCCTCGTCCATCCATGCCGAAGGACGGACAGCCCGTTCCATCATCGAAGAAGCCCGAAAAAAGGTAGCCAACTATCTGGGCGCTTCCATCGGAGAAATATTCTTTACCTCCGGAGGGACAGAATCCAACAATATGGCCTTGAAATGTGCCGTGCGCGACCTAGGTGTCAAGCGATTCATCACCACAGACATGGAGCATCACTGCGTGTTGCATACCCTGGAATCGCTTCAACAAACACACGGCATCGAAGTCGTATTTCTATCATTGGATGGCAAAGGGCGCATATCTCTGGAAGAGCTGGAAAGCTTGCTGCAACAATCAACCGAAAAAACGCTGGTCAGCCTAATGCATTCCAATAACGAGATTGGAACGATGATCGACTTGGATGCAGTGGCAGCACTCTGCCATCAATACCAGGCTTATTTTCATTCTGATACCGTACAGACCATCGGCTATTTTCCTTTTGACCTGTCCAAACAAAAAATCAGTTTTCTCTCTGGTGCCTCACATAAATTCCACGGCCCAAAAGGGGTTGGATTTATTTACATCAACAACGACAACCAAATCAAGCCATACATAGACGGTGGGTCGCAGGAGCGTAATATGCGGGGTGGTACAGAGAACATCTACGGCATCGTCGGCCTGGCCAAGGCGCTGGAAATTGCCTGCGAAAATATGGGTCCCTATCGAGAGAAAATGGAAGCCCTGCGCAGCTACATGAAAGAGCAGCTACTCCAACATTTCGAAGACATCCAGTTCAATGGGGACTACGACGGCCGCTATCACCACAAGGTTTTGAGTGTCTCTTTTCCAGCTTCGCCCAAGTCCGACCTCCTATTGCTCAACCTCGACATTGCAGGTATCAGTGCCTCCGGTGGCAGTGCCTGCAGCTCGGGAGCAGAACAGGGTTCGCATGTCTTGGAAGCCCTTCGCTTGGACCCCGATCGCAAAACCATTCGCTTTTCATTTTCGCCCTACAACAAACGCGAAGAGATCGACTACGTTATTGAAAAAATGAAAAGCATGATTCCACAAAAGGTCGTCGGTTAAGCCATTGATCTAATAAAAAAAGCCTTCAATTCTTTTTTGAATGAAGGCTTTCTGTGTTTATTTGCACAGTCAGACTTTGTGCTTTGACAAATTCTTTGGATCAATTGTTTGTCTCAGCAAATAGTATATCTAATTTTCCTCATTTGTACCTTTTTGACGTTCTTACACTTGGTAGGTCACAAATTTTTTGAATAAAATGAAAATAGCTCTCGTTGGTTATGGCAAGATGGGTAAAACCATCGATCGGCTGGCTGTAGAAAAAGGCTGGGAAGTTGTCTTGCGCATCGACTTGAACAATCGCGCCGAGTTTAACACACAAAACCTCCAAAAAGCCGATGTAGTCATAGAGTTCAGCCGGCCAGAAAGTGCCTTCGAAAATATTTCGACCTGCCTTCGCGCAGGCGTTCCAGTGGTCAGTGGTACGACGGGCTGGTTGGATCGCTTCGAAGAAATCAAAGCCTTGTGTAAACAACAGAAAGGTGGTTTTATTTATGCGTCTAATTTCAGCATCGGCGTCAATTTATTCTTTGCGCTCAACGAGTACTTGGCCGATATGATGAAAGACCATCCGGATTATGATGTGGACATGGAGGAAATCCACCACACCCAAAAGTTGGATGCTCCCAGTGGAACAGCCATCACTCTGGCCCAAGGCATACTGGCAAAAATCAATGCTAAAAACCAATGGGTCAATCATCCTTCCGATCAACAGACGGACCTCTCGATCATTTCCAAGCGCACCGATCCCGCGCCTGGCACTCACTCTATTCGCTACCATTCAGCCATCGACGACATCCAAATCACGCACACGGCGCATTCCAGAGAAGGCTTTGCCAAGGGGGCTTTGCTGGCGGCCAAATGGCTCACGGGGAAAGAGGGTGTTTTTGAAATGCGAAACGTGCTCGGCTTCTAGATGGCTGGGCCAATGGTGGCTCCGGAAGCGTAGAGTTGCTGGTAATCTCCTGCTTGAATGGCTGTATGGGAAAGGCATTTTTCCACTTGTTGCTGAAGATAGCGGATGTGTGCAAGCGGACCAGTCACGATCAAGCGGTTGACGGCTGGGTTCAGCGCCTTGTGTAGCAAGCCCTCGAAACATTGGGTGATCTGAGGAGCAATGGCTTGCAAAAAAATGTGGAAGCGTTCAATGGATAGCTGACAGTTGTACCTTTTTTGTAAAGTTTCTTTGAAGGAATACTCTTCTTGTATTCGACGAATCACCTTCCAGGCAACTGTCTCCATTTGGTGCCGAAACGACGAGTCCTTGGCTGCCTCTTTGGGTGCAATGTTATTGATGGCCAGCCAATAGTCCAAAATCTGAGCAACAATCTGAATGTTTTGATCCAGCTGCACATGACAACTGGCCACCAGCTGCTTTTCTTGCCGAGGTCCTTCCTCCACCAAAACACAGTGGAACAGGCGCTCTTCAAAAGCACAAATAGCTGTCCGATGCCCCTGTTCTATTGGCATCCCAGCCCCAAAGCCTCCTGCCAAAGATACCAGCATGGGACGAAAGCGCACTTCCAGCCCCAAACTGCGCCCTGCTTGCAACAGCCACTTTTTTTGAACAGCTCCATAACTCTGAGGGACAGAAATACAGATTTGACTCAATCGTATACCAACAAATCGGCGAACCTCTTTTTTGATGTAGCTCAACTGTAAGGCCAGCATTTCACAAATTCGGTAAGTGCAGTCACCATGGGAAATTTCCAGCTTCTCCCCCGCCCCTTTGCAACCAATTGATGTGGGAAGAACAGCTTCCAACTCCTTGGAAGATCCACATTCCAGCACCCGATAAAGGCTCAAAGATGCCATCTGAGGAGGTCTGTCTATCTCAGCGGGAAGGATTTTGCCATTAGGCGAGAAAAAACAACGGGTAGCTACTTGATAGGACAAAGGAAAGACTTTATTCCCCTGTCGAATGGATACAGACCAACGCTCCGGGCCGAGGTATGCTCCTAACATAAATTTTTCCTCCTGGCCATGGGATAGGTCCAACGCATCTGCCTTAAAAGCATTCTTCATTTTACTATTTATTTGGGCCTTTGCAAAAGGTTTAACTCAGGAGTTGGAGGGCAACGGAGTTTTGTATACCCAAGCACTTGTCCCAGTAACTTGGGTTTATTCTCCTTTATTTTTAACTAAAAACAAATACAGATGTTACATACAGTACCAAGCTTTATAATTTTCAATAGACAAATCCTATATTGTCAGAACATGTAATTCCAAGCTCGATACATCAAACGGAGATTTTCCCTTAGATATATTCAACAGACATACGACATGGAGAATGTACTTTCGAATAAGAAGGTTCGACTTTTTATTTTCTTAGGTGTTTTTTTTGTTACCAATGCATTGGTTGCCGAATTTATAGGTGTAAAAATCTTTCAGTTGGAGGATACGCTCGGATGGGAATTGTTCAACTGGAAATTGGGTGAAATAGAGGGTACCCTACAGTTTTCAGCAGGCGTACTGCTGTGGCCGCTTGTCTTTATAATGACCGATGTCATCAATGAATATTTTGGCAAAAGGGGAGTCAAATTCCTCTCCTATTTGACGGTTGGGCTCATCAGCTATGCTTTCATAATGGTGTACATGGCCATTTACCTCGCGCCTGCAGAATGGTGGGTGGGCGTCAATGAGGAAGTCGGAACGCCGAATATGCAATCTGCCTTTTCCAACGTATATGGCCAAAGTAACTGGATCATTGTCGGCTCATTGGTTGCCTTTTTGGTGGGCCAGGTATTGGATGCATTTGTTTTCCACCGGGTCCGGGTGATCGCTGGTGAAGGCCGAATTTGGCTACGTGCGACGATCTCAACCATTGTTTCTCAGCTCATAGACAGCTACGTGGTGCTGTATATTGCCTTCGTGTTGGGACCACAAAAATGGCCAATTGACCGTTTTTTAGCCATTGGCACTGTCAATTACAGTTACAAAGTACTGATGGCCATTTTGTTGATTCCCTTGCTATACGTAGCCCACAACCTGATCGATCGCTACCTCGGTGAAAAGTCCGCCGAAGAACTTCGCTTGGAAGCCGTCCGCTCTTGAGGTGGGCTTGAATTAAATGGTTAGGAAGGATCGACTTCCTCTTCTTCCTCCTCTTCTGGTGCGTCCGGAATGACAACATCGAAAATCGTATCGATGATAAGGTTGAAAATCGACTTTCTGAAGTGATCGACTCTGATTTCTGCCAGGCCAGATTTTTCCAGGCCCGACATTTTAATGGAAGCGCCCTGACTGGCAACTAAAAACTCAAAATCTGAGGGAGTCAGTCTGCCTTCATCCAGCAGATCGGTCCGGCGCTTCAAATCCTTTTTCATTTTGGTGAGCAGCTTCTTTGCATCACGAGCAGCCTGCTTTTTGTACTTTCTGACACTCATGCCTGCCAGGCCATTGATGTCCTTGCGGAGGCCCCTGATCATTTTATTGAACTTAGAACGATTCATCGCATCGGTTTTTGATTTTCTAATGGGAGTTGTAAAAAGGCCGTGCGCAGCTGTAGGAAGCGAGCGCTATGCCTACACAACTTTGTTTTTTACTACAATCACCTGCTTTTGTTACAGGCTACGAACTGCTTGTCGCTGATTGTACAGCCTTATTGAGCCGGTTTTGCTTTTTCCAGATTGATGATTTTATCAAAATTATTACCCACCAGTTTCGTGGCCTCATTCACAAATCCCTGCCCGAGTTTGCCTTCGCTTTTCCAGCGATTCAATACCCCTCCGAGCAGATTGGAGGCAGGGTCCATCAACAGTTGGAGCATTTGTACGGTTTTGTTGTTTTTCTCTCCCCGACTCTTCTCGTAGCTAATCTGATCATTCATCGATTTGGTCAAAGCTTCCACATCACTGGCGTGGTCGCTGTAATTACCCGTGGCTTTGCTCAGTAGGCTGGTCGCTTGATTTTTCAGGTTGGAAAAATTGCTCAGCGATTGGGCATCTTGAAATATTTTCGGTGTACAACTACTTACCAAAAGGGTGACGAAAAACATGCAAAATACATACATTGATAAATGCATGCTCTTTCGGCTTGGGGCATAAATGGTCCTTGTCATTTTGATGGATATTTGGTGATAGAAATGAAATCAAAGCGGCAGCTACAATCACAACTCATTGCAAGCCAGATGATCGAGCCAGTTGTTGGTTTTAGTAGATCATGTGCATAAAAAAGCAGGGCCAATGGCCTTGTATGTGATTAAAAAACATCAAATTTGTATCCAAGTAATTTGGCACCTGCCAATGGACAGGTCTAGAACTTTCAAAAAACAAACAACTCCTATGTCTAAAGTACTCATCATCGGTGCCGGAGGTGTCGGACGTGTCACAACTTATAAATGTGCGCAACATCCCGAGGTTTTTTCCCAAATTCTCCTGGCCAGTCGCACAGTTTCTAAATGCGAAGAAATCGCTCGCGATGCCAAAGCAGCTACCGGGCATCCCCATATTGAGACAGCCGCTGTAGATGCTGAAAATGTCCCCCAATTGGTGGCACTCATCCGATCTTTTCAACCAGTACTGGTCATCCATGTCGCCCTTCCCTACCAGGATTTGACCATCATGGATGCCTGCCTCGAAACGGGTGTCCATTATCTGGACACTGCCAACTATGAACCCAAAGACGAAGCCAAATTTGAATACAGCTGGCAATGGGCCTATCAGGATCGCTTTCGCCAAAAAGGCATTACCGCCATACTGGGCTGTGGTTTCGATCCGGGCGTAACGAGTATCTTTACGGCCCGAGCTGCCAAGCATCACTTTGATGAAATTCACTACCTCGACATCGTAGATTGTAACGCTGGCGACCACGGCCACCCCTTTGCCACCAATTTCAACCCGGAGATCAATATACGGGAAATTACGCAAAAGGGACGCTACTATGAAAATGGCGCATGGATCGAAACGGAGCCACACGAAATTTCACAGATGATTTCCTACCCAGAGATCGGCCCCAAGAAATCTTACCTGATCTACCACGAGGAGTTGGAGTCTTTAGTCAAAAACTATCCAAGTATCAAGCGCGCCCGCTTTTGGATGACCTTTGGGGAAGAATACCTCACCCATCTAAGGGTTATTCAAAACATCGGCATGGCCTCCATCGAACCGGTACACTATCAGGGCATGGACATTGTTCCGCTCAACTTCCTCAAAGCAGTCCTACCCGACCCTGGCGAGCTCGGACAAAACTACAGCGGTCAAACGTCCATCGGCTGCCGCATCAGAGGCATCAAAGACGGCCAGGAACGCAGCTACTACATTTGGAACAACTGCAGCCACGAGGCGGCCTTCCAGGAAACTGCTGCACAGGGTGTCAGCTACACAACCGGTGTACCTGCCATGACCGGCGCCATGATGTTGCTGACCGGTGCCTGGGGAGGCGCAGGAGTCTTCAATGTCGAAGAATTTAATCCCGACCCATTTCTCGAAAAGCTCGGCCCACACGGCTTGAGCTGGCAGGAAGCATTCGACATCGACCTAGAGCTATGATGCCAATTCCCTATGAAGCATTTCCATCTCCAGCCTTTGTCTTGGATGAAAACAGGCTGCGCCAAAACCTGGCCTTGATCGACAAGGTGCAGAAAGCCGCTGGCGTATCCATCATACTGGCCTTCAAGGGCTTTGCCATGTGGTCGGTCTTTCCCATCGTTCGGGAGTACTTGCCGGGAGCCACAGCCAGTTCGCTGCACGAAGCTCGATTGTGTTTTGAAGAGATGGGCGTCAAAGCTCATACCTACGCACCCGTATATCGCGAGGCGGAATTTGAAGAGTTGTTGAGCTATAGTAGCCACCTGACTTTCAACTCACTGTCTCAATTCCAACGTTTCCAAGGTCGGGTATTGCAACACGGCCAAGTATCCATGGGACTTCGCGTCAATCCAGAGTATTCTGATGTCGAAACGGCTTTGTACAACCCCGCCGATCCACATTCGCGCTTGGGCGAGTTGGAAGAAGCGCTAAAAGACGGACTACCCGATACCATCGAAGGCTTGCATTTCCATGTATTGTGCGAGTCTGATGCCGATGCCTTAGAGAAAACGCTGGAGGCATTCGAAAAACGCTTTGGCCACCTACTGCCACAGATCAAATGGGTCAACATGGGTGGCGGACATCTGATGACCCGGAAGGGCTACCAGCTTGATCGACTGATAAAATTGCTCTCTGATTTTCGGCAAAAGCACGACCTTGACATCATCCTCGAACCCGGTAGCGCCATCGCTTGGCAATGTGGGGAGTTGGTCGCCACAGTATTGGACATCGTAGAAAGACGCGGTATCCAAACAGCCATCCTCGATGTGTCCTTTACAGCTCACATGCCAGATACCCTGGAAATGCCCTACGTTCCAGCCATTCAGGGCGCCGTCCCGCCTAGGGAAGAGCTGCCGAGCTACCGCATGGGAGGCACTAGTTGCCTGGCAGGTGACTACATGGCCGCCTACAGTTTTGAAAAGCCCTTGCAAGTCGGCGACCGGATTGTTTTCGAAGATATGATCCACTATACGATGGTTAAAACAACGACCTTTAATGGCGTGCCTCATCCAAGTATTTGCCTTTGGACACAAGATGGCCAAGCCAAGGTCATCCGCAGCTTTGGATATGAAAACTTTAAAAATCGACTCTCCTGATGGTCGATCCACAAGCCAATTCCATCAAGCAGCAATACCTGCTGTTGGTAGAAAAGCTGTTGCCTACCTTCGGCGAGCGAGAGGCGAAGAGCGTTGCCCGAATTGTATTTGAAGATGCTTTTGAGATTCGAAATTTCGAGCGCACGGATTTGTTGACCAGTGACCAAAGCCAGCAACTCCATGACATCGGGATGCGCTTGCTGAAAAACGAGCCGGTCCAATACATCATGGGACGCACAGAATTCTATGGATTGCCCTTAACGGTGGATAACAATGTCCTTATTCCCCGGCCGGAAACAGAAGAACTGGTCTATTGGATTTTGGAAAATCATGGTGATCGTCCAGCGTTGAAGGTCGTCGATGTCGGTACCGGAAGTGGATGCATCGCGATGGCGCTCAAGAAAAAGCGGCCGGATTGGGTCGTTCATGCCACGGATGTAAGTGCAGGCGCACTAAAGGTCGCACAACAAAATGCGCAAGACTTGAACTTGGAGGTTCATTTCTTTCCACAAGACATTTTAACGCAGCCCCTGCCCGAGAACTACGATCTCATCGTCAGCAATCCACCCTACATTCCCCCCTCTGAAAAAGTATTGATGCCTTCGCAAGTACTTTCTTATGAACCGGACCTAGCGCTTTTTGTCCCGGAAGACCAACCCCTAATCTTTTACGAGCGACTAGCAGAGTTGATAGCCTCGCAAATTGATCCATGCCAGCTATTTGTGGAGATCAATGAACATTTGGCCAAAGAAGTACAGAGTGTATGGAAAGCAAAAGGACTGATAGGCATTGAATTGCAGAAAGACTTGCAAGCCAAATTCCGGACGGCACGGGCCAAAAACACCTAGCCGATCAACCGCCGGCCTTCTTTGTGTGCTTGTAACCTTTGTCCAACAGCAGTTGAAGAATTTTATCGCGATGGTCGCCTTGAATAATGATCTCTCCATCCTTTACCGAACCGCCAACTCCACACTTGGACTTGAGGTACTTACTCAATTCCTTTAGGTCTGCCTCAGAGCCGGCAAAGCCTGTGATGAGGCTGACGGACTTTCCCTTGCGCGATTTGCGATCTAGGAAGATGCGCAGCTTTTGCTGAGCCGGAGGAGCTGACCCGACCGTTTCATCCTCCTCCGAATGAAACTCAAAGTCTGGATTAGTAGAAAATACGATGCCGGAGCGGTCCTTGCGATTCTTTTTTTTCATGTCGTAATCATCCTTGTGGTGGTGCTAAGACTTTCAAAGATAGCGGTTTGACCTCAAAGTGCAAAGCATCGTTGATTTGGTCGCCTTCGCCATCTACATGAACAGCAATAGGGCGCGGCCCACTAATGGTCAACTCTTTACAGCTGTAGCGCTCTGCTATGGAGCTTTCGTGGATGCTGCTGTCGAGAAAGCGACGGGCTGTAAGGACATACTTCCAAATAGATGATTTGCGGAACAACACCACTTCGAGCAGCCCATCGTCAAATTTTGCCAGAGGAGCAACCTCAAAATTATAGCCAAACATCGGCGCATTGGCCACTTCGATCAGTATGTATTCCTGGGCCGGAAGCAGTTCCCCATCGATTCGCAATTCGTAGGTTTTGCTTTGGTAGCTGAAAAGCTCCTTGATTGTATTGTGGAAGTAAGGCAGGAACCCACGTCGCTTGCTTTGCTTCAAGCGGATGGCCACCTCTGCATCCAAACCGACACCCGCTAGGTTGACATAGGGGCGTTTGTTCAGCAAGCAGGTATCGATTTTAATCTCCTGCGCACTGTT
>JBCCSZ010000129.1:0-20462 GCA_039199225.1 Bacteroidota bacterium | reverse complement strand
TTGCTCATTGCATTTTTTCTATTGATGATTGCCTGGATCAATTATGTCAACCTCAGTTCGGTACGTGCCATTGAGCGGTCCAAAGAGGTGGGTGTCCGCAAGGTCGTCGGTGCCGGTAGAGGTCAGCTGCTTCGTCAGTTCTTTTCTGAGGCGTTGATGATCAATGTCATCAGCTTGATCTTTGCGCTGGGCATCGTGCAATTTATTACCCCTTGGTTTGCGGCTCAGTTTGACCTGGATGCTTCGATATTGGGGTTTTTTAACGGACACCACCTAAATGTCTATTTGGTCTTAACCCTTCTCGCTTTGATATTGACAGGCGTCTTTGTATCGGGCGTCTATCCAGCCTGGTTGTTGTCTTCGCCACAAATTTCAAGTGTTCTCAAGGGCGTTTTTAAACGCGACCTCAAGGGTGTTGTATTGCGAAAGGTGTTGGTGGTTTTGCAATTCAGTTTGTCCATCGCACTGATAGCGGCCACCTGGATGGTCGGGGAGCAACTGTCTTTTATGACCCAGCGCGATCTCGGATTTAAGGCCGACCAACTCATTCGCATCAATTCGCCAGAGATGAGTAATTTTGATAGCAGCTTTATCGATCGGATGAATCTCTTCAAAACGGAGTTGTCCAGTATTCCCGGTATTGAAAGTGCAGCGACTTCCAATCAAGTACCAGGCGACCAGATGGGGCGGGTATTTCAAATTCGCTTGCTGGGCGACGGACAATCCGCTAAAACTTATACCAGCAATTTTTTGAATGCCGATTTTGATTATGCCAAGACTTATGGGCTAAAGCCTTTGGCCGGACGATTTTTTCGAAGAGAAGACCACAACTCCGACTTTGTAAAACTGAGCAATATCGTTGTGACAGAAGCGACAGTGAAGATGTTGAACATCGAGCAACATGAAGCAGCCATCGGACGGCAGTTGAATTTTTACAACAGAGATTGGAACATCGTCGGTATCCTACCAGACTTTCACCAACGTTCTCTACACCACGCCATCGAGCCGATTATTTTTCTGCCGAGCTACAGTCCAAATAACTTTTTGACCCTGCGCGTCAACAGAGAAAACATCGAGCAAACCCTTGCATCGGTTCAGATCGCCTACCGGCAGTTTTTTCCAGGAAATACATTTAACTATACCTTTTTGGACGAGCATTTTAAGCGGCTTTACGAGGCCGATCTTCGCTTTAGTAGCATCCTGGCACTTTTTACATTGCTGACAATTTTTATTGCTTGCCTGGGGTTGTTTGGCTTGGCTTCTTACACGACCTATTTGCGGACCAAAGAAATTGGTATCCGAAAAATACTTGGTGCAAGTACGGGCGGCATTATTGGCTTATTATCAAAAGACTTTTTGAAACTCATATTGATTGCCCTGTTCATTGGTGCGCCGATCGCTTGGCTGTTTATGGATAAGTGGTTGGAGAATTTTGCTTATCGAATCGAAATCCATTGGTGGATGTTTTTTCTTGCTGGTTTGGCGGCAGTATTGGTCGCCTTCATTACCGTGAGTATACAGGGTTTGAGAGTGGCATTGTCCAATCCGGCAGACAGCCTGAGAAGTGAATAACTCTTATTGTGAATGTATATTTAATATCCTAGAGATGTTTAGAAATTATTTTAAAATTGCTTGGCGAAATTTACTGAAAAGTAGAGTCACGGGATTCATCAATATTGCTGGGCTGGCCATCGGAATGGCAGTTGTGATGATGATTGCTTTGTGGATAAGGGACGAACTTTCTTACGATCAATACCATAAGAATTACGATCGCATTGCCCAGGTGTACATCAACCAAACGTTTAACAATGAGACTTTCACCGGAATGGCCAGCTCCCTACCAGCCGCTCCGGCCCTGCGGGATAAGCTCGGTTCCGATTTCAAAAGAGTCGCCAGGGCTTCCTGGAATTTTCAGCACTTACTGGCCAATGGCGAGAATGGATTCCTATTCGACGGTATGTATGCCGAACCTGACCTACCCGACTTGTTGTCGGTAGAGTATGTATACGAAAGCGCTCCCAACAGCATTGAAAAACCGAATACCATTTTGTTGAACCGGTCAGTGGCCCAGGCGCTTTTTGGAGAGGAGGACCCAATTGGAAAAGTCATTCGCTTTGATACCAGAAGCAATCTTGAGGTAGCGGGTGTATTCGAAGATATTCCTTTTAGCAGTAGTTTTCGGACGACCGAGTTTCTTGTCAATTGGGATTATTATGTTGATTCCAACGATTGGGTAAAAAGGTCGATGGAAAATTGGAGCAATCACTCCTTTCAGTTATTTACGGAGATTGAAGAGCATGCGGACTTTGCAAGTGTCAGTGCCAAGATGCGCGATTTTGAGAAGGAACACAACCCGGCTCCCAAGCCTGAGTTGTTTTTGTTTCCCATGTCTAAATGGCATTTGTATTCTGAGTTTGAGCATGGTGAGAATATTGGTGGCCGCATCAAATATGTATGGTTGTTTGGCATCATTGGCATTTTTGTATTGATCTTGGCCTGCATCAATTTTATGAACCTGAGTACGGCCCGCTCGGTGAATCGCGCCAAAGAAGTTGGTATTCGAAAGTCCATTGGTTCGATGCGCAGTCAGCTCATCGGTCAGTTTTTGAGTGAATCTTTGATTGTTACTTTCTTGGCATTGGCATTTGCCATTACGTTGGTACAGCTCTTTTTGAGTCCCTTCAATGAGTTGGCAGACAAGCAGTTGGTCATTCCTTGGGAGTATCCGCTTTTCTGGGGCCTCTTGGTGGGTTTTACGTTTTTAACCGGACTATTGGCTGGCAGCTATCCGGCTTTTTACCTGTCTTCTTTCGAGCCGCTACAAGCCATCAAGGGAAACCTACGGGCTGGCCGAAAAAGTGCTTTGCCTCGTCAAATACTGGTAACCATTCAGTTTACCGTCTCGGTAGCATTAATCATCGGGACTTTGGTGGTATTCAAACAAATACAACATGCTAAAAATCGACCGGTAGGATATGAGCGCGAAGGAATCATACAATTTTTTCACAACGAGGAATTGGACGGTAAAGAGGAAGTGCTGCGGGCCGAGCTGTTGGAAACTGGTGCAGTGGAAGAAGTAGCGCATTCGAACGGCCCCATCACGAATATATGGTCCAACCAAAGTGGTTTTGATTGGGAGGGGAAAGACCCGGATCGGATGGTGAGTTTTGGTGTGATGGGCTGCTCGCCGGAAATGGGTAAAACCGTCAACTGGCAAGTCCTTGAAGGTCGCGATTTTTCCAGAGAATATGGAGCTGATACATCGAGCATCATTCTCAATGAAGCGGCAGTAGAATTGATCGGTATTGATGATATAATGGGAAAGACCATCCGCTTCGATGATCGTCCGCTGCAGGTGGTAGGAATTATTAGAAACATGGTGATGGAATCTCCCTGGGAGCCCATCAAGCCTTCTGTTTTTATTGTCAGTTACAGCTGGATCAGTTACATGAGTGTTCGCTTGAAGGTAGGTGTTCCGGTGAAGGATGCGCTGGCAGATGTACAGAGAGTGTTTGAAAAACTGAGTCCTTCGACTCCTTTTGAATTCGAGTTTGTGGATGAGAAGTACGGAGAAAAATTTGAGGCAGAGGAGCGTGTTGGAGAGTTGGCTTGGGTTTTTGCCTTCCTGGCCATCTTTATTTCCTGCCTGGGATTGTTTGGTCTTTCGGCCTATGTTGCCGAGCAGCGAACCAAGGAGATTGGGATTCGAAAAGTGTTGGGTGCAACTGTTACCAATCTGTGGGTGATGCAGTCGCGGGGTTTTATCGGGTTGGTTTTACTGTCTTGTTTTATTGCCATTCCATTGGCTTGGTATTTCCTCGAAGGCTGGTTGTCGGACTACGAATATCGGATCGAACTGGGTTGGGGGATTTTTATTGGTGCAGCCTTTCTAGCTTTGATCGTTACCTTGGTGACGGTGAGCTACCAGAGCCTTAAGGCAGCCATGGCCAGCCCCATCAAGAGCCTGCGGACAGAATGATTTATTTGACCTTCATTGCATTTAAAAAGTATAAGAGATGTTTCAGAACAATTTAAAAATCGCCGTTCGGCAACTGTTAAAAAATAAATTCATATCGTTTATTAATTTGCTTGGACTCGTCATTGGGATGACGGCCGCACTTTTTATTTGGCAATATGTCAACTATGAAAAAAGCTACGATAATTTTCACGATTACAGCGAGGATGTTTTTCGCATTCGGACCGACCGCGTCAAGGATGGTGTGACCTTTATGAAGTTTGCCGGAGGAGCTGCTTTTGCTGCACCCTTTATGAAAAATAATTTTTCAGAAGTAGAAGATTATGTAAAACTGAAGAGCTCGCGCGAGGCGGTTTATACTTATAAAGACAATGCTGCCTTTCGGGAACGGAGGGCGTTTTTTGCGATGTCGTCTGTCTTTGATATTTTTTCTTTTCCACTCCTCAAAGGCGATCCAAAGACCTGCCTGACAGACCCTTTTACGGTTTGCCTCTCGGAGTCTATGGCTGAGAAAATGTTTGGGTCGGAAGATCCGATGGGCAAAATGATTCGTCGAAATGACGATCTTGAATACAGAGTGACGGGTGTTTTTGCAGACTGCCCGGAAAACTCTCATATGAAGTTTGAGATACTACTCTCTTACGCTACTTACTCGAATGTTTTTTACAATGATGGCGTTACGGAAACTTCTCCTTACTGGGATGGCTATTATTCTTACCTCAAACTCAAGCCAGGAACAGATTGGAAGGCATTGGAAGCTCGGATTCCCGCTGCCATCGAAGCATCTTACGACGCAGATGTGCGCAAGCAGGTGGAGTTGTATCTGCAACCCTTGAGAGACATCCACCTAAAGTCCAACCTTTTGGGCGAGTTCAAAACCAATGGCGACGATGCTTCGGTGAGCTTTTTGTTCATCATCGGAATCATCATATTATTTGTCGCTTGGTTTAATTTTATCAACCTGGCCACGGCGCGCTCGGAGTTGCGTGCCAGAGAAGTGGGGGTTCGCAAGGTAGTCGGTGGAAGCCGGGGTTCGCTGATCCGGCAGTTTTTGACGGAAGCAGCTTTGATGAATGTTGTGGCGATTGCCTTTTCCTTTATGCTGGTACAATTGTGCGGTCCTCTGCTGAAGCCTTTACTTGGCCATTCGGTGTCGATTTCTATTTTTTCAGACATTAAATTGGTGGCCATTGTTCTAACTGTCTTTTTGGTTGGAACCCTATTGGCAGGCTTGTATCCGGCTTTTCTGTTGTCGTCTTATAAGCCCCTTCGCGTGTTGAAGAGCAGTCATACGGATAAAGGAAAAGGTGGTTTTTTACGCAAAGGTTTGGTCGTTGTACAATTCATGGCTGCAGCCGGTTTGATTGCTTGTACTTTGGTGGTGTACAGCCAACTTCACTATATGCAAAATACCAAGTTGGGTGTTAATATCGAACAAATCATGGTCGTCAAAGGTCCCACTGCCATGGATTCTACCTTCGAGGAAAGGGCCGAAACTTTCAAGCGGGAGTTGTTCAAGATGCCCAATATGAAAAAACTGGCCGCTTCCTCTTCTGTGCCTGGACAGGGCTTTGGCTGGACGGCAGGTGGTGTTCAATTGGTTGGTGCGCCAGAAGATGAGGCCGAGTCGTTTCACGTCATGGAAGCCGATGCTGAATATTCACAGCTGTATGAAATGGCCTTGGTGGCTGGCCGTCATTTGTCGCCGGAGATGATCGGAGATCGCTCGGGTGTGCTACTCAACGAAAAAGGAGCGGCCTTACTAAAATTTGACCGTCCGGAAGATGCCGTTGGCAGGCGGCTGTCTTTTTGGGGAAGTGAATTTACCATTGTGGGGGTATTGAAAAATTTTCACCAAGAGTCTCCCAAAGCTGTTGTCGAGCCTTTGGTATTGCGGGCCAAGCAACCCGCTCAAATACCATCCTTTTACTCCATCAAAATGAGTACTCAAAATCTTAAGCAAGTGATTGCTGATTTGGAAGGCAAATGGGCAAGCGTCTTTCCGGGTAATCCATTTGACTACTTCTTTTTAGACGATCATTTCCATAAGCAATATGCAGCGGATGAGCGCTTTGGTCAGATATTCAGCTTGTTTTCTGGTCTGGCCATCTTTGTTTCCTGCCTTGGCTTGTTTGCCCTAATGGCTTTTATGGCAGAGCGCAAGAAAAAGGAGATTGGCATTCGCAAGGTGTTGGGCGCTTCCGTTCCCGGCATCGTTCGTATGTTGTCCCGAGACTTTTTGATTCTGATGGTTTTGGCTTTGTTGATTGCCATACCGATTGTTTGGTACTTTATGAACGGCTGGCTGAATAATTTTGCCAATCGCATCGATATTCAATGGTGGATTTTTGTCTTGGCTGGCTTGGGCTCAATAGGGCTGGCTTTGTTGACCATTAGCTTTCAGAGCCTCAAGGCGGCCATGGCTGATCCGGTGGAGAGTTTGCGGAATGAGTAGGGGAGGAGGGGGTTTGTGATTTTGTGATCTGGTGGTTTTGTGGTTGAGTGATTTTGTGATTTTGTGATTTTGTGATTTTGTGGTCTGGTGGTCTGGTGATTTTTTGGGTTTAGAATGATGCTATTCAGCTTCTGCTGGGTCCCAGCAAACGAAGAGGTTTTTGTCTAGGCTTTTGAGGTGGCGCATGTCTTCATCGGAGAGGTGGAAGTCGAAGACGTCGGCATTGGCGCGGATGCGCTTGGGGTTGCTGGATTTGGGGATGACGCTGATGTTTTCTTGTAAGGCCCAGCGGATGAGGATTTGAGCAGCTGTCTTGTCGTATTTTTGGGCTAGGGCGACAAGTGGAGGATCGTTGAATACTTGGGTGCGAACCAGCGGGCTGTAGGCTTGAACGATGATGCCTTTGTCGCGGCAAAAGGAAACGGTGTCGATGCGGGATTCAAAGCAGTAGGGACTCAGCTCGATTTGGTTGACTGTTGGAGGGATATGGCAGTGTTGGTACAGCTCTTCGAGATGCTTAACGAAGTAATTGCTGACGCCAATGGCTTTGCAGCGGCCCCCTTCGGCAATGCGTTCCATGGCTTTCCAAGTGTCGAGTCGCTTTCCGCTGACCGGGTAGTGAACCAGGTATAGGTCAACATAGTCCAGGGCCAATTCTTTCATGCTCTTATCAAAGGCGCGCAGTGTGGCGTCGTAGCCATGGTCGTCGTTCCAAACCTTTGTCGTGACAAAAATCTCTTCTCTGGGAATCCCACTTTCCCTCACGGCCCGACCGACGCTTTCTTCATTCTCATAAAAGGAGGCTGTATCGATGAGGCGATAGCCCTGCGCCAAAGCAGCTTGAACTGCATGATAGCATTCGTCGCCTTCTTTGCTGAGATAGACGCCCAGCCCAAAGAGCGGCATGCTGTATTGGTTGACGAGGGGACGGCGGGTATCGATCTGAAGTGTGGCGTTGGACATTTGCGGAATGGATTTAGAATATCAGACAAGAAAAGCACAACCAAAATTAAAAACTTATTTCTAAAGTTGCATACATTTCAATGTCTACGATTTTTTCTTACATCCATCTGGTGGGTCAGTCGGACTAGCAGAGTATGGTTGTTTTCTATTAATTGGTTGCCCTTGATGATGTATTGGTTTAAGTAGCCGACATCTATACCCATGGATTGGTTAACTAAAACATCGATTCCTGCATAGACCCTATTTTGTCCAAAGTAGTTTTTATTGGCAGATTTGCCGTGGTTGATGAAGATGGCCTCTGCAAGCCTGATGGACAGTCTTGTGTTTTTCTTGTTGAGCCGAACCGGGATTTTTAGCCCTATTTGGTTGATGATGAAATATCGAAATGCACCATTTAGGTGTTCTTGATTGAATCTGAGAATATTGGCTAGACCGATGTTGCCTATTTTATTTTTTAGGGTGATTCCTTGATAGAAGCGGTGGATGGCAATCTGCCTTGGCAGCGGCTGTTCGCCATAGGGAAAGCGCTCTATCCATTCGTATCCCCCGGAAAAGGCCAGGTTTTTCCTGTGATCGTAATTTAGTCCAATTCTCGTAAGGGACTGTTGCCAGTTTTTGACGTAGTCGTTTCTACTCCAAGCATACAAAGCATTGACAGATAGCCGATCGTGGAGGCGAAAATTGCCATCATAGACCCACCAGGAATGAAAATGGTCGGCTTTTTGGGTGAACGCCTGTATGTTCACAACGCTCAAAAACAGCAGGCTAAGGATTATTCTTTTTAATCCCATTTTCTTGGTCGACTTCATCTTTTCTGCCCCACGAATCTGATGACGGACCCCAGGCCAATGTGGCCATTTCCTTCTCTTAATTCTACCTCTTTTTCTACCAACTCCAAAATGTTGTAGTTGTGAAAATCCATCTGGAGTTCCTCTGTTGAAAATAGTATGTCAAGGTCTATGGGGCCTCCGACTTTCTCATCCCGTTTTCTGTATGCCACATGAGATTTGCTGAATGCCTCAAAAATGATGGTGCCACCAACTTTTAGGTAGCGGTCTAACAATTGGTGGTATAGAGACTTGATTGCAGAGGGGAAGTGGGCATAGATCAAGGCGATGACATCGAAGTGCTGAGGCGGAAACTGTAGTTTGGGAAGTTCACCGATCCGATAGTCCAACGAAACGCCATGTGCTTGGGCCAATTGCATAGCCTTATTTTTGCCTTCTTCACTGATGTCGAATGCTGTTACCTCCCAGCCACTTTTTGCAGCATAAACGGAATTTCTTCCTTCCCCTTCGGCACCAAAAAGTATTTTTCCCACAGGTTGTATACTTCTGAGTTGCTCCTCTAAATAGGTATTAGGTGCTGTGCCGTAGGCGTATTCTTCTTTGCGAAATCGATCATTCCAGAATTGTAGCCAAGTATTTTCCATAATTTTTTGACTTGATTATTGTGCCTCAAAAGTAAGAGGCATTTTGCCCGAAAGGATAGGATAAAACTGGAATTGAATAGGACTTATTTGAACTTTGTCCGGAACGCAATGGGGGTAATGCCTACTTGTTTTTTGAAGAATCTGATGAAATAAGATACATCCTCAAATCCCAGGTGGTAGGCGATTTCTTTGACTTGACTGGGTGTTGCCAATAGGTTTCTTTTAGCCTCCAAAACAACTTGCTCATTGATGACTGTCGAGCAGGTTTTGCCCAAAGTGGTTTTGGTGATTTTGTTGAGCTGGAAGCTAGAGATGTTCATTAGCGCAGCGTAATCCGATACTTTTTTGTATTGGTGGATGTGTTTTTCCAAAAGTGCTGAAAATTTGTCGAGTTGGTCCAGCAAAAAAGTATTCTTCGGCTCTTGTTCTGTTTGGTTTTGGTTCCGCTCTAATTTCATTAAAAGGATACTGAGGTAGGACTCTATCACTTTGGCGTATTGACTTTGCTTATTGTTGAACTCTTCAAAAATGGAATGTATCAGATCATTGATTTTTGCGTAGGTTTTTTCCTCGAATGTGAAGTATATATTTCTGCTCAGTCTTCTTAAGTTTTGAATGTTTTCTGCTTGGTCGGTTTGAAAGAAATCAGCTGTAAACCCAATGAGGAAGCCTTTGGATTTTGCCTTGAGATTGAGGGAGTGTACTTGTCCGGGCCTCAACAAAAAAATGGTATATGGTCCGAGTTTGTATTCCTTGAAATCTACCGTATGCTGCCCGATGCCGATTTCGAAGGCCATCAATAAAAAGAAGTCGTGCCTATGGGTTTTTTGCACCATGTCTCCCTTCGATAGCAAATCCTGAAAATTTTTTATATCGAAGTTTTGGGCAAACTTGCTTTGCTCGAAGGAGGACTTAATTTTCCTGACGGGAATGCCTTTCATACCATACATCCATTTGAATCAAAGTTACGCTGTTATTCGGTGACCTCCGGCTTAATGTATTTGTTTTCAGGATAAATTTTTAAGAAGAGGTTGCTGTCCATGCGCAAGGGGACCATTTTGCGATTGAAGATCACGCCGTCCATCACCCGGGTAATGTCGTTTTTCATATACATGTTGCCGAGGGGGCGGGAGCGCAAAGGGCTGATCTTGAGGTCGGTCAAAGGCAGAAAAGCATTGTCCATGCTTGTTTGGCCGAGCAAGTATTCCAGGGTATCTTCTTTGGGAGGTTTGATCTTTCTTCGATAGGTGTATCCGTAGACACCTTGGTAGGCAACAAAGCCAATTGTGTAAACCCTCTGGCCGTATTTTTCTTTGACGTAATGGCCCATCATGGGCTGCTTTTTGTAGTAGTTGGCAGCCAACAGCTGAGGAATCAGCTTCATTCTTACCTCGTGGCCATTGTAGAGAAAATGGCTGGTGGCACCCCAGCAGATGATCTTTTGACCCGGATGGTGTTCAACGAGCCAGCTTAAGTTGTCTGCCATTTGTCGATCGCGGTGATCGGTCTTGAGCTTGATGTCAGAAAGATACCCCTTGGCACCTTTGAGGCATTGTATCCAAAAGGAAGTCAGGGAATCTTGTTGGTGGACTTGGAGGCTGTTCAACAGTTGTTGTAAAAAAGCTGTGTCGCGGATGGCATTTTCCTTTTTGTATTTCTTAAATTCCAAGCTAGTAATCATTTCTACGGTCCGGGCGAAGTGGTCCAAGCCCTCTGCGTCTTTCATGGGATGATCCATCTGCTGCAGGAAATTTCGTAAATCAGTGGCCAGATACTCGCTGGACATTTTGAGAGCCACCTGCCCATCAAAGCCCCTCAGCATCAGTGGCCGCGTTCCCTTGGCTTGCGTTTCGATGTAGCGGGCCAAAGGCCGAAATTCCTTCGTTGTCGACCAAACATTGAAGACACCCTTCCCCAGGCTGAGGCTGACATCTTCTCCTTGTTCAATGAGCGACCAGGCTTTGGCACAGTCGAAAAAGCCACTTTCAAAGGCCAAAATATCGAAGCCCATTTCCTCATGCAGATACTTGACCAGTTTGATCTTGGTAGCGTAAGTTGTTCCTTCCCCATGGGATTGTTCACCCAGCATGACAATGTCGACATCTTTCAGCGTTTTTTTCAAGCCTTCGAAATGTTGGAAGTCTTCATTGTCCACAGACACTTCGCCCAAGTCGATCAGACGTGCCGTAATGGAATCTTTCAAAGTGGGAGACTGCGCCCAAAGCGGATAGGTGAACAAGATCAGTAGACTCGTTAGGAGGTTTTTCATCGTTTTAGTTTTGAATGCCGAATGAGTATGCGATGTGGTACACCACGAATATCAATCGGATCAATGTCAGCTTATGGATATTAGGCTTTTTGACCTTTTACCTATCCAAACAAACGATGAATTTACCATTTGCATTACTGTAAGTACCTAGACAAATTGAATAATGACTTATTTTGAACGACTTTCACCTCTATACTTCGTTAAAAATACTCGCCATAGCTACGGCTATGTCTGTGTTTTTTGCCTCGTCTATAGATGCAACTCATTTCAAACTAAGGATAACACAATTTTGTCTAGGCACTTGAGTACCTAGACAAATTGAATAATGACTTATTTTGAACGACTTTCACCTCTATACTTCGTTAAAAATACTCGCCATAGCGATGGCTATGTCTGTGTTTTTTGCCTCGTCTATAGATGAAACTCATTTCAAACTAAGGATAACACAATTTTGTCTAGTCACTTAGTGAGTGTCGCGATTTGCAAAATGAGCATAAAAGCTCAGGAGGATGGCGGAGGCTGAAACGATGGTCATAACGGTGCCTGGCATAAAGTTGACATATCCGCCTAAGTCCATAAATAAGAAATATCCCAGGTCGGCCAGCCCGCCTGTCAGCGCCGCTAGGAAGATGGCATTTCTATTTCCGCGCCAAACGAAAAATGCGGAAAAGAAGGTAACCACTCCAATCCAGAACAGATTGAATCCATGTTGACCCAGGATGGCGCCTGCTGCCTTTGGGTAGTTCATTTGCAATGTACTAGGATCAACGGCATCTGCAATGCCTGCGACCGATGATGCGATGTCTTCTGTCAAGATGCCTTTCATGGTCATCACCCCGGCAAGCACATGCACCAAGCCCCAAATGATCCACAGAACGGCCGCTATTTTGAAGAAAATGGAATATTTTTTCATTGACATATAAATTTGATGAAGAACCGCCAAAATTATTTAGGCAGGCTTACAATTGCATTAATATAGGTTAAGAAGCTGTCCAAAAGTCCTGTGGGATTGTGGCGAGATATTCTTTTTGCTCTGTTCATACTCGTGTAAATGGCGCTTTTTGCTTGTTGGTCATTAAAATAGCTTTTACACCAGCCTCTTTTTGGGGATTGGTTGAATTTATTGAGTACGTCATATGACCATTTCATGCCATGGTCCGATCACTTCATACCAGCATAGGGTTATTCCCACTTTTCTCCACTTTAGCCGACTTTACTTTTCAGCAGCTTCTCATTAATTTGTATTGCTATTTGAGCTTATAGGAAACTAGAACATATATTCCATGAACAGATTTATACTCCTTTTTTGCTTACTCCCGATAATGGCCAATGCTCAGCTCGAATTTGGCCCAGAAATTCCCATTCTTCCCGTAGATGAAGGGTTTATCTACAATTTGGAAGAGGCTGTTACTGCTGATTTGGATGGGGATGGCGACCTGGATGCAGTAGTGCTTTCTTGGTCGGAAGAATTGGTTTGGTTTGAAAATATGGATGGGGAAGGTAGTTTTGGCCTTGCAAAATTCATCAGCAAGACGGGGGCTGAAAGTAAGTATGTGAAGACCTGGGATAGAGATGGTGATGGTGATTTAGACATCTTGGTGACGGAAGACCGGGGGCTTTATTGGTATGAGAACCTAGGAGGTTTTGGCATTTTTGCAGAAAGACAATTGCTAAATAGTAGGATTTCAACTTCGCGATCATTGCTCTACACAGACCTCAATGGAGATGGGACCTTGGATTTTTTACATGCAGGAAGTGGTTTTTTCCAATGGTTTGAGTTTGCCGATAGTACAGACAATTTCGAGTTGGCGAAAGCATATATCTCTTCCAGCTTAGGAACTGTAGCGGACCTTGCAGTGGGAGATGTAGACCAGGATGGCGATCTTGATGTGGCACTTACCGATGTTGGCGAAGGCCAATTGCTTCTTTTTATCAACCAGGACTCTGTTTTTGCAGCTCCTCAGATCATTATGAGCGGTGTATCGGCCATTATGTATTCCGTTGAAATTGTGGACCTCGATGGGGATGGAAATTTAGACCTGCTATCGGTAATCCCCGAGGAAGATAAGGTTGTCTATTTCCCCAATGCAGATGGGCTGGCTACTTTTGATCGACAAGTTGTTGTCAGCGAGGCGGAGAGTAATGGCTTTTTTGCGTATTCACAAGATTTGGATGGGGATGGAGACATGGATGTTTTATCCGGGAATGCTTGGATAGAAAATCAGAATGGAACCTTTTCAGTCCCCAAGTATCTGGGCATTCCGGATTATCAAAGTGAGGTAAGTTTTCCCGATTTGGATGGCGATGGTGATGTAGATATTTTCTTTGGCTTGAGTTGGATAGAAAACAGCGATGGCGCCGGAGACTTTTCTCCTATACAATGGTTCAGTTCGCAAGCGAGAGGCATCCAGAAATTACTTGCCCGAGATGTGGATCAGGATGGCGATATGGATTTGCTAGGCATTTCTGCCATTGATAACGTAACGGTTTGGCTGGAAAACATCAACTCAGTATTTGCAACGCATTCCTTTACCTTTCACTCCAAGGATATAGCAGTGGGTGATGTGGACGGCGATGGCGATCAAGATGTGGTAAACCTCAGACGGGATCAAACCATCGGGCTTTTTCTGTTCCATCAAGAAGGAGGATATTATGATCACATGCGAACGCTCAACAACGAATTTGGTCAATTAGAGCAAATCTTTCTCACGGATTTAGACAGCGACAACGACCTAGACATTCTTTATTTTTCAACCGGAGGTGTTCAATGGCTGAGAAATGAAGACGGCCTGGGGACTTTCAGTGAGGGGATTTCGGTTCCGCTGTACACACCTCCCAGTTATGTGTATCCGATGGATATTGATGCAGATGGAGATGTAGACGTCATTTATGAAACAGATGTTTTTGATTGGATATACCTAGTTGAAAATACAGATGGTCAAGGTACTTTTTCTTCGCCTGTCTTGCTTTCTCAACTATCTGTAGGACCTATCTTTACGCCTGGCGATTTTGATGGAGATGGGGACCTGGATTTGCTGAGGCCCGAAGGCTGGCATGAAAACACCACTGGGAATGGCGTTTTGGGTGTGTTTCATCCAATTGATAAATTAGCTAAAGAAGGGGTTGCTTTTGATATAGATCAGGATGGGGATTTGGATGTTATTTCTGAATCGCCTGATAATGACCTTGCTTGGTTTGAAAATCTCGATGGAAAGGGAACCTTTGATGAGGCGCAAATTATTGCTGGTAGATATGCTGACCAAATCGCCATAGCAGACTTGGATGGCGATACTGACCTGGATGTCATATTTAGCGCAGGTATCTTTGATGGTTACTTGGCCTGGCATCAAAACCTAGGCATCAAAACAGGTTTCTCGGGTTCTTGCTTTTTCGACGAGAATGAGAATAAAATTCGAGATCCGCAGGAATTTGGAATATTCCACAACAAAATCATTGTCCAACCCAGTTCGATTACAGCATTTACCGATAGCAATGGCTATTATGAATATGGTCTAGGCAATGGCACGTATACCATCTCCAACCTTCTACCGGACCACTGGGAACTGACAACGGACTCTGCTACTTACCGCTTGAACATCAACAATTCTGTTGTCCGAAATATCGACTTTGGCCTGCGCCCAACGAGCCTCATTGATGAAGTCATTCCAACCATTACCTCCGGGCCTAATCGCTGTGGTTTTGGAGTACCTTTATGGCTACATTTTGAAAATCGAGGGACCACCATTGCCTCGGGTTATATTACATTCGAGCTAGATTCTTTGACTTCTTTTGTATCGGCATCTCCTGCTCCCGATGAAATTATAAACGATCATCTGCTTCGCTGGAATTTCACTGATATGCTCCCTTCTTTTCAGGAGGCAATACGCCTTGAGTTGCAAATGCCTGGTGTAGATTTTATTGATAGCAGCGTTTCCTTTCAGGCCAAAACCTATATTGAGGGCGAGTCCATTGAAAATGCCAGCGGGGCCTATCACTCTACGATCGCCTGTGCTTATGATCCCAACGACAAACTGGTTGATCCACCGGGCGTTGACGATGAAAACTATACCCTCTTCAAGGAAGTATTGAACTACACTGTAAGGTTTCAAAATACGGGAACCGATACTGCTTTTACCGTCAGGATAGAAGATGTACTAGACGATGATTTGGATTGGAGTACCTTCCGACCCATTGCCGCTAGTCACGACTACACCCCGAGCCTTGACTTACAAGACGGAAAGGTCGTTTTTCTTTTTGAAAACATCCTCTTGCCCGACAGTACGACCAACGAGGGGGCCAGCCATGGGTTTGTCCAATATTCCATTGAGGCGCTTGATAATTTGCCGGAAGGTACGTTGATCGAAAATACCGCAGATATTTACTTTGATTTCAATCCGCCCATTCGAACCAATACAACCCAGAACACCCTTGTCTCCAAGATTTTAACGTCTACCAAAGCCCTCCCCACCACTGTATCTATTGAAGTCAGCCCCAATCCATTCGACCAATACATCCAGATACGCACGGCAGACTTACCCAAAGCTACAAGCTATCAAGTAGGCTTGAGAGATGTCTTCGGAAGGCTTTTGCAAACAAAGACCATTCAATCTGGTCAACAAATGCGCATGGAAGGGGAGCACTTGGCGCCTGGCATGTATTTCTTGGAGCTACGAGACGGGGCCAACCATCTACTGTATTCAAAGAAGTTGTTGCGGACGGGCCATTGAAAGCCGTGGTTGGCTTTACTGGATGAAGTACACCTTGGCGATTTTCCCATTTTCGATTTTATAAATGGCGATGGCCTCAAACCCCTTCCCTCCGGGGATGCCTGTGATGCTTTCCTGATCGATGACCGTATTGCCCATGATCATGCGATTGACCAGCTTGCAGTGCAGCTCGGGAAATTGTCTGAACATCGCTTCGTAGCTTGAGCGCATGTTCTCTTTGCCTTTTGTTTGTGGCTCGCCGGCTCCTGGAAAGTTGTAGATTTCCACATCTTCGCTGTAGGGGATGAGAAAGGCATCTATGTCGCCAGCATTGTAGGCATCGAGTTGTTGTTGGGCGAGCATTTCTGGTGTTGATGTTGGCAGCGTATCAGTATGGATCGTATGGATCGACTGAAATTGCTGGAGGTCTTCCAACAGAGCGGTAGCGCTTTGTGCAAATGCACTGCACAGCAGCATGGAAAACAGAACGGATAAGTAAGTGTGCTTATACGACATCATTCTACATATTTTTGCCGGAGTACCAGGGCGTAAAAACCATCGTTCAAGGGGAGGTACCCTTGTTCGTAGCAAAAGCGGTAGGTTTTACCAGCTTTGGTTTGATAAATGTTGGTGAAGTAGTTGAAATTAAAACCCAATTCGAGGAGCTTATCTTTGTGGACTTTGCTTTTTCCATGTGGATTGAGCTTGGTCAATATGCGGCGGTTTTTGCGCAGGATGTTGTTGACATTGCGCATAAAGTTGTTGGCATTGCTGTTCAGCCGGTTGTTGTATGCCGATCGGCATTGGTCGGAGCAAAACTTTTTATCGGCCCGCCCCTGGAAGGTTTCCTTGCATTCCAGGCATTGCTTTTTCATAAAGACGAATTGTATTGTAGGCCGTAAGGCTGAAAATTAATTTTTCTTTGCTGGCCGTCCAGCCTGTAAATATACAGATTTCCTTCCGCTTCGGGAAGCGTGTTTCCATCGTCCGTTATTTGGCGGCGGACAATCGGGTGGCTGCTTGAGGGGTTGTTCTCACGAATCGGCTTACCCTGCTATTTTTGTAACCAGGAAAAAAACTGAGGGCTAAAGCCTAATTCAAATCGATGAATGGACTGTGCCGGTTTCTCGTCATCCAATCGATCTATTTTCATTACGTTCTCACTAGGAAAATAATACATCAGCGAAAGGCCGTCTTTAGACCAGGTGTAGCCCCGGCAGAAGCCTTCTTGAATATCTTCGGTTTCGCGACTTTGCAAATCGACTTTCTTCAAGAAAATTTTGTTTTGAAGAAGGTCCAGACAGGATATCAGCAGGAAGCGGCTGTCTGGAGATAAAACAGGGCCGGAGAGCCTTGTCAAAGGCATTTCTAAGACTTCCTCCGTGTAACCATCGTCGATGCGGTAGCGAAAAATGGTGCTGTAGTCGGGTCTGTAGATGTACTGAGCATCTGGACCCCATTGGAAATCATCGTCGATGAGCATAGAATCGGAGAATAGCGTCCGAGCCAACGGACCGTTGTCCAGGTCGAGAGCCATCAGCTCGAAAAGCCTAGCGTTGCTAGCACTGTTGAACGATCGCTTTAAAAATGCGAGCTTGCGGCCATCTGGTGACCACTGGATGTCGCTGAAGTAGTAGCGATCATTGAGGGGCGGCTCTTCTGATTGGTAGACATAAGTCTGTTCAACTAAGTCGTAAATGACGAGCCTTCGGCCACTATTTATCGTCATGGCCAAATAGCGTTCGTCGGGAGTCCACTGAAGGTCTCGGCTTAGGTTGTCCAAGTCTATGTTTGCCTCGATACTTTCGACTCGTCCATCCAATCCAACAGCATTCAAGGTACCTTTTTCGTGGAATATGGTTCTGGCTTTGTTGGACCATTGCTTGGAAAAACTACCATATGAAATGCGGTACAATTCCTTGGGTTGATCCGCCCGCATTTGGGAGGCCACCAATCGCCAGCTGGACTCTGGTGTGGGGTTACTTCTATTAGGTCCCAACCAGTAGGTCAATACGCCACCATTGGCATATTGCTGCTGTAAATTTACTTCTTCTTTCTGGCAAGACTCACTCAGCAGGCAAAGCCCGAGGAGTAAGCCATAAAACAATGGTAAGCTTATTGTCTTCATTGACCGATCCAGTTGATTCTGATGAACGATTCTTGATTTTGCAATTGATACACTACAAAAGGAGTGCTGTTGGGATCATCCAGGTCTAATACTTGAATGTTGCCAGAATTCCGGACATTGTAAGCGATTTTACGGCTGTCATTGGACCATGCAAGCCTATCTCGAACTCGCCCATTAATCACCGCCTTGGTCTGCTGGGTGTTTAGGTCTACGATATGAGTTTGTTGATTGTTTTCCAAATCAATCTTGGTGATGGCCGCCATCGAATAGTCGGGTGCATAGGACACGCGGGAAACCCTTTCTTCTTCCTCTACCAGCATTTGGACCGTCTCGTCTTGTAGATTGTAGCTGAAAAACTGATTGCCGTCTAAGTAGTAGATGTGCGAACCATCGCTGGACCAGCCAATAGATTGAAAGGTATTTTCACTACGTGGAATGGGGGGCTTCACCACCTCCTTGGTCGCAAGGTCGATGTAGTATATCAGTTTGAAAGATGAGCTCAAGGATTGTACGACAAAGGCGAGTTTTTGGCTATCTGCCGACCAGCTTGCTTGGGAGTCACTGATTTTTCGTTGAATGTCTGAATTTTCGATGTTCAAAATCCTCGTATCTGTTGCTGGGTCGACAATGATGAGTCGCGCCGAGCGCTTGACGCTTGCTACATATTGGCTGTTGGGAGACCAGGAAAGGAGGTCGTTGGGGGTATTGCGAAGGCTGGTCAATTCCTTTTCACGGCCATCGAGCTGCTTGACGTATGCTCTGCTATTCTGCTGGTTCCAGTAAATCAGCCGATTGTCGGCCGACCAGTCGTAATTTAGAAAAGGATCTGTTGTAAAAAGCTGTGGTGGCGTACTGCGTAGATCGTACAAATAAATGCCTCGGAGGAGTCTACCGGCACTGTCTACCGGACGAAGCATCAAAAGAGACAATATACCGCCGTTTGTGGCTTTGTGCGTTAGCGTATCCTCCTTATTGCAGGAAAGTAGTAGAAATAAGCCCAGAAAAAGACTGGTCAGGAAACTGTTTTGCATGCTTTATATTGCTTTTGGCACATGGCCGTTGGACTATTTAGGAAAAAACGAATAAGCCAAGTGATTCGTTTGTTGAACTAAGATACGGATTTTTTCATTTTACTGAAAGCCGCTTACTTTTGTTAAAGAAAATAGCTTCGGGCTGGACAGCTTGTAACTTCCTTTTCCTTATGCGTTATACTAAAAAAGTTATAAAGATGAAATGGTGGACGTCTTTGGTGATGCTGTTGTGGACATTGAATGCATCAGGCCAGAAAATGCTCAACCTGGTGCCAAATCCTTCCTTTGAAGAAACTTTCAACCTTCCGATCTATCCCAACCCGAGAAACAGCTTTGAATACGAGCCCCAAAGTGGCTACAAACCTTTCCAGAAAAACCTCAAATACTGGTTTGCTGGCAGTCGCACAACGCCTGATCTTCGGATTATGACCAGAGAAAATTTGCAGGCTTGCAATCAGGTCTATCGGCAGTATTGCGACAAGGCGCATACTGGAACGATGGCCGTCGGCATCATCACCTTTTTGAAAAATACAGAAACGGACACCTATCGGGAATACATACAGGTAAAACTAGTCCGGCCATTGACACCCAAAGTAGAAGCTAAGATTGAGCTTTGGGTGGTCAAAGAGCGAACTGCCAAGCTGGTGTCGAACAATATCGGTCTGCACTTTTCTTACAAAAAAGTTCAGGAAGATACTGAAGAGAACATCGACAAGGTTCCGCAAATACTTTTCGATTCGCTCATCAACAAAGACGAACAAAAGTGGGTAAAGCTCGAAGCGCGATTTATGCCCGACAAGCCGTACCGCTACTTGCTCATCGGCAATTTTTTTAGAAACGAAAAAACCCTCACGCAGCCTTGCAAAGAATATGCAGGCTCTCCCTATACTCCTCCCTACGCCAGCTACCTGATCGACGACATCAAGGTGCTGCAGCCTTTGACCGAAAAAGAGGTGGCGACCTTTGACGGAAAGCAAATTGGCCAAAACGAGTTGGTACGGCTCAAGAACATCTTTTTTGAAACGGATAAATCGGAACTCAAAGACTCTTCGATGGTCGAATTGAACAAGCTGTTCAAATTGATGCAAGAAAAACCCGATATCAAGATTGCCATTCATGGCCATACAGACAATGTGGCCCCCGATGCCTACAACCTCCGGCTGTCGAAAGCTCGTGCGCAAGCCGTCGTTGATTTTCTGATTGATCGAGGTATTGCGGCCGAGCGGCTGCGCTCGCAGGGCTTCGGCGAACACCAGCCCTTGGAAAGCAATGAAACCAAGGAGGGCCGGGCTGTCAACCGACGGGTAGAGTTTAAAATATTGTAGAGAGCAGGCTTTGGCAGTTGGCATTCAGCTAAATATAATGCCCCAGCGGGCATATGGCAGTCCATTGGTATTTTCAATGGATTATTGTATTTTCATGTAAAATTACGCTAATGCCTAAACGACTGAGCTTGCGAAAATTATGTCTGTCCAGTAGTCTGTCGCCTGCTTCACTTGCTG
>JBCCSZ010000128.1:0-20528 GCA_039199225.1 Bacteroidota bacterium | reverse complement strand
TTTACCGTTGTTTTCATTGCTTAGGTCGCCAATTTGAACGCTTTCGATCCATTCTTCCCAAGGAAAATCAGATTGCGAAGGACAGTAACTTTGGGCATCCGTATTCAGCACACAAGCCAGTAAAAAGGCGAATACTACGAGTCGTTTGGTCGTGTAGGACATGAGAGGGCTTTTGAAAAGGTTTGCAAATTGTACCAGCAAAGTAGTTGTGTGCGACTATGGCCAATATGCATGCTTTTGGCGGCTGGGATGGTGACAAAATGCCCGAATGCTTGGACTTTTTTCACCTCAACAGCTTGCTTACTGCCAAATAAGGGGTGTTTGGAGACTTTTTGCTTAAAGGTAAGTGCGACAGGGCCAAAGAGGGATGGAGGTCCTATCCAGAATTTTACTAGTAAATGCTGAAAATAATTTTCCTCATCTGTAATTTTCTGTTTATAATGGTACTTAAAAAGCACTTGGGGTATAGTGCTCTTGGGAAGACGCTTTTTGGGAAATGAGGGCATGCATCCGGGTGCAAGCAGGGTTTTTACAGTCAAGGAATGAAATGATTAGGTGTAGGCTTTATCCAATGTGAAAGATTAGCCATATCTTGTTGTAAACAATTGGCTGATGGCCTCAACAGACCTCCATATGAACCCGGAAATTAAGATCAAAAGCACAGAAATTCTATCTGATAACTGGTATACTCTCAAGAAGGTCACCTACGATTATCAAAAGAAAAATGGCGAATGGGAGACCCAGCAGCGCGAGGCATATGATCGCGGCAACGGAGCCGTTATACTGCTCTACAACAAGGTTCAGCGGCGCGTTGTCCTGACTCGCCAATTTCGCTTACCAACCTACATCAATGGCAATGAAAACGGCATGATGATCGAAGCTTGTGCCGGCCTATTGGATGAACATGAACCGGAGGATTGCATTCGGAAAGAGACGGAAGAGGAGACGGGCTACCGCATTTCGGAGGTGCAAAAGGTTTTTGAAGCCTACATGTCGCCTGGCTCTGTGACGGAAATCCTTTATTTCTTCGTCGCCGAATATGCCAAAGAAATGAAAGTAGGGCAGGGTGGCGGCCTGGCGGAAGAACAAGAAAGCATCGAGGTGTTGGAATTGGGATTTGAGCGCGCTTATGAGATGATTGCCAGTGGAGAAATCAAGGATGCCAAGACGATCATGCTTTTGCAATATGCGAAATTGGAGGGTTTACTCGATGAATAGTTGGATGAAAGATGAATACTGTAGAAGCTAAAAATATGCTGCAAGCTGCGAGCTTTGGTCCTTCTCCCCAGCTTTGGCTGGATTTGGGCTGTGGGTCGGGTGTATTCACATCGGCTTTGGCAGAACTATTACCGAGTGGGAGTCAGGTAATTGGCATCGATAAATCCTTTCAACATCTACCCAAGAGCAGTGCCAATGGTGTTCGCATTTCTTTTGTACAGGCAGATTTTTCTCATGCCTTCAAAATGGAGCGTTTTGATGGGGTTATGATGGCGAATTCACTACATTACATGAGCGAGCAAGAAAATATGATCGATCGCTTGGCTTTGTTGATGGGATCGCTTCCGCAATTCTTGATTGTGGAGTACGACAGTGATGCAGCAAATCCCTGGGTCCCCTATCCGATCAAATATGCCCAATTGGAATATCTGTCTTCGAACAAAGGGTGGCGCATTACAAAACTCGGTGAACGCCAATCCATTTATGGCGCCAAAAAAATGTACGCGGCTCAAATTCAATCCTAGTCAAGCCATAGAAAATAGACCTAAATCGTTAACCAATCAAACTTTGACCTATGTATACCCGGAGAGTTTTCAAGGCCATCGACATGGCAAAATGGACTCGTTTTACGACCCTTTTATTTTTGACTATTATTTCTGTTGTTGTAGCCTTGTATTATTTTTTCGATTTGCATTGGATCAAAATCCCATGGACGCCCTTGGCTTTGATTGGTACGGCGGTTGCCTTTGTCATCGGTTTCCAAAACAATTCTGCCTATGGTCGGATTTGGGAAGCGCGAAAAATCTGGGGTGGCATCGTCAATACGTCTCGTACTTTCGGCATGTTTGTGCAGGATATGGTAACCAATGAGCGTAGCTCGATAAAATTATCCAAGGAAGAATTGCAGCATGAAATCAAGACGCTGACCTATCGACACATTGCTTGGATGACAGCCCTGCGCCATTCTATGCGCGCCTCCAAACCCTGGGAGACGGTCGTTCACGAAAGAACCAACAAAGAGTGGAGCAAAATTGTGCGTCCGCCAGAATGGGATTCCAGCGTTGAAGAGGATTTGAAACCCTACATTTCGGATAAAGACATGGCTTATGTTTTGAGCAAAAACAACAAGCAAACCGCCTTGCTTTACCTACAATCCCACCATTTGAGAAGACTGAAGGAGTCGGGTGTCATTTGGGAATTTTCTTTTCTTCAGTTGGAGGGGGTACTGGAAGAACTGTTCACTTTACAGGGTAAGTCGGAGCGCATCAAGAACTTTCCTTATCCACGCCATTTTGCATCCTTGAATCACTATTTCATGTGGGTATTTGTACTGCTACTACCCTTGGCGATTGTTCCACAGTTTGCAGAGATTGGTCAGGAAATGATGGACTATCAACCAGTTGTCGGAGATTTATTCATTTGGTTGGCCATTCCGTTTTACGTAGCTGTTGCTTGGGTTTTTCATACGATGGAAAGAATCGGGCGGACGGGCGAAAATCCATTTGAAGGCTCTGCGAACGATGTGCCGATTTCTACCATTGCCAGAGGGATCGAAATTGATCTGCGGCAGAATCTAGGAGAGGTGAAAGAGGAAATTCCAGCGCAGTTTCCAATGATGTATGATACGCAGATGTAGGTACAGTAGCCATTTGGCCTTATAAACCCAGGGTGCATTCTCCTCCTAAGAATTTGGGTCGGGAACAAAAGCAAACCCCCCCTCGCTGAACTGCAAGTTGGGCGGTCTTGATGGCTGTATGTCCAAGTAGTTTTTTTAGAGCAGTCTATCCAAATCTTCTTGTAACTTCTGTGGTGATTCGAAGCGTATGGCTTGAATGCCCGAGGCCAAGGCGCCGTCCACATTCCTCTGCGAATCGTCGATGAACAAGGCAGTTGAGGGCTCTATGTTGTAGCGGTCCAAGATCAATTGGTAAATCCTGGGGTCCGGCTTTTTCATCATCTCCTGTCCTGAGACCAGGATGCCTTCGAACCAGCCGAGAAAATCATAGCGTTCCAGGGCGTGCGGAAAAGTTTCGGCAGACCAGTTGGTCAGTGCGTATAGGCGGTGGGTTCCTTGTGCTTTCAGCTTTCGAAATACCTCCACCGTACCGTCGATCGGGTCGCCCAACATTTCTATCCAACGATCGTAGAAGGCACGAATGGCTGCTTCCTGCTCGGGATGTTGGTCTACCAGGAGCTGTGTAGCGGTTGCGAGTGGTCGTCCGGCATCTTGCTGTTCGTTCCAGTCTCCGGTGCAGATGTGGGCGAGGAAAGATTCGACCTGAGCTTCCGTGTCAAAGATTTTGCGATAGAGGTAGCGCGGGTTCCAGTCGATTAGGACGCCTCCGAGATCGAAGATGATGGTTTGTATGTGTTTGTTGGACATGTGTGTTCGGTTTGATCAGTTGAGCGATAAAGGTACGTAATTTGTGGTTTAGTGGTTGGGTGAGCGGTGAACAGGTGAGCGGTGAACGGATGGACGGGTGAGGGGTGAGCAGTGAACAGGTGAGCAGTGAACGGGTGAACGGGTGAACTTTTGAACGGATGGACGGATGAACGGGTGAGGAGTGAACGGATGGACGGGTTAACGGGTTAATGGGGGAGTAAGGAATGGGGGAATAGAATAAAACGGTGGACTCCGTCGGCTGGTAGGCAATCTTGGTAGATAAATTTACATGCTATCTTTTCACTTCGTTATTTTGTGCTTGCTCGATTTATTGTTTTTGTTATTATCCAGGACGATTTGCGGAAAATTGAAAGGTGTTATGTACTCTAAAAAATATTCTTGTTCGCCAGATTTGCAGCCTTACGTCAAGAAATTCTGGACCAAAGAGAAGGAAGCTTTCGAAGATGTGGGAACCACTTATCGGTTTACGCCAGATGGCTATGTCGAGTTTTTATTTTATCTCCATGAACGTGCTGTGTATCACTTTCCGATGCATCAGGATGGGATGGAGTATGAGGCGCTGGTTATTGGGCAGTTTACCCGCCATGTGGATTTTACCTTGCCAGCCAATATGAAGGCGCTGATGGTTAAGATATACCCTTGGGCGACGGCTGCCTTTTTTGGTGTTCCAGCTTCGGAGATGACGGATCGGGTGGTCAACCTCTACGATCTTTTTCCACAAGAGAAGTCCTTTATTCAAAATGAGGTCTTGGGAGCTGGAAATATCTACCAGGCCATTTACAAAGTAGAGCAGTTTTTGCGGCGGATCATTCGCCCGGAGCGCTTGGATAAGCATCTGTCTGGACTCATCAAATTTGTCTTTGAGCAGCAGGGGATGCTGAAAATGGAGGAATTGCTGGACCTTTCCAACCACTCCCAGCGGCATTTGAATACTCTGTTTCGGCAGTCGCTGGGGCTGTCTCCAAAGTTTTTCAGTGGTGTGCGTCGCATCTATTCTGTTGCGCATGCCATCCGTTCCAATCCGAATAAGCCACTTACCGAAATTTGCTACGAATTCGATTATTTCGATCAGGCGCATTTTATTCGCGACTTCAAGAAGTTTACTTTCAACACGCCTAGTCAGTTTAAAAAGCGCATCCGGCCCAATGGGGCTTTGTTGAATTTGAGGGTGCGGTGAGGGGATTTTGTGGTTTTGTGGTTTTGTGGTTTTGTGGTTTTGTGATTTGGTGGTTTTGTGATCGGTGATCCGTGATTGGTGAAGTGTGAGCGGGTGGGTTGTTGTGATTGAAAAACTGTCTACTGACCCAATGGGGGTGGAGCTTTTTGGCTGAGGGCGGACAGTCTTTGCGGAATGGGAGGAGCTTGCTTTTGAGCAGCGTCGTAGGCCAGACATTCTTGCACTTGTATCTTAGTTATATTGTGTGGCAAAACCATTTGCGACATGAGACCAATCCTTTTTTCTTTTCTTTTGATGGGTTTGCTGTTTTTTTCTGCCTGTAAAAACGATGATGCTTCTGGTAGTGATGCCCTTGGTGCGGGTTGGAGCATTAGTCAAAGTGAGGTGTTGAATGGTGGGCCGGGGAAGGATGGGATTCCTTCAGTGGACAATCCGATTTTTGTGGATGTGGCGGAGGTAGAGCCTTATTTGCGGGATGACCATCTGGTGGTAGGGATAAAGGTGGGAGATGAGGTGAAGGCTTATCCACATCCGATTTTGGACTGGCACGAGATAGTCAATGATGAAGTGGGTGGGGAGCCGATTGCTTTGACTTACTGCCCACTGACGGGGAGTGCCTTGGCTTGGAGCAGACGGCTTTCTGTGGGCGTGACGACCTTTGGCGTTTCGGGGCTGTTGTATCAAACCAATTTGATTCCCTATGATCGGGAGACGGACAGCAATTGGTCGCAGATGCTGATGCAAAGTGTGCAGGGGCAACTGCGGGATGAGGAGCCAGCGCTGTTTCCCATCGTGGAGACGAGTTGGGCAAGTTGGCAAAAAATGTATCCCAATACCAAGGTCTTGTCAACCAATACGGGAACCACGCGCAATTATGGCTCTTACCCTTATGGCGATTACCGCACGGCAAACTGGCTGCTTTTCAATGTCAACCCTCGGGACGAACGCCTCAACCTAAAGGAGCGGGTTCATGGCTTGCGCATCGACAATCAAGTGAAGGTGTATCGCTTTGGTTCTTTCAATGAGGGAACGCGTTTGGTCAATGATCAATTCATGGGTAAGGATGTCGTGGTGGTCGGTAGCGAGGCAGATAATTACATCGTCTCTTTCAACCGCCGTTTGGAGAGCGGAGAAGTACTGGAATTTACTGCTGTGCCTGATGCTTTGCCCATCGTGATGACCGATCAATCTGGCTCCAATTGGAACATATTTGGCGAAGCCGTAGATGGACCCAAGGCGGGAACACAACTCGGCTTTGAGTCTTCCCTGATTGGCTATTGGCTTACTTTCGGTTCCTTTTATCCACAACCTGCTATTTTTGAGTTCTAGCCTTATTCCGTAGGCCGTTTAGCCGTAGACAGTTGGCAGTGGGTTTACCTCTAGCGCACGAAAGCTGTATATCCATAAATGAGCCACACGCTAAGCTTATATGGCAGCTTGGCAGGACCTACGAATCCGTACTTTTGGACCATCAAATCATTGGTCGATTCCAGGAATCGGACAAAAGAACTACAAGGCAAAACAACAGATGGTGGAGCTACGAAGCCGCCAAGTTGAGGGTCATTCTTTCTGTTGACTTTTGGGTCGGCCCCTTTCTTCTATATCGTATGGGCAATTGGATTTGCCGCAGGGTTTCTTATTGTAAAACTTGTCTAACGTGCAGATCGGGCATATGACAAACATGGATACTATGTACAGCTTTTCCCGAAGTCTACGATTGTACTTCTCAATACCTGACATTGTTTGGGTGTTTTGTAGGACCGTCGTATGGCCTGTATTTTTGTGTTTAGGTGTAGATAAAGAAAGCAGATATTTTTGAGAAAGGCAAGATTTTGCCCGTCACAGATGAAAGAACTTTCGTTTTTTAGATGGAAGTCTGCTTCCAGCGGCCTTTTCGAAATAGATAAACGGCGATAAAGGCCAGTGCAGACTCGCTGATGGCAATGGACCAATAAACACCCGACGGCCCCCAGTCCAGTACAACGGCAAACAGGTATGCCAGGGGCGTTTCCAATACCCAAAAACAAATGAAGTTCATCCAGGTTGGTGTGGCGGTATCTCCGGCGCCGTTGAAAGCTTGGCTGACGACCATGCCGTAGGCAAAGAAAATATAGCCAGCACAAATGATTCTCAGGCAGAGAATGCCCGATTCGATGACCTGAGCGTCCGAGGTAAAGAGGGCGATGACGGATGGGGCGAATATAAAAATGCAGATGGAAAGAGACAGTAGGAAGGTAACATTGTAAAAGGCAGCCAGCCAAACACTTTTTTCTGCTCTTTCAGGCTGCTTGGCTCCCAAATTTTGGCCGACGAGCGTAGCGGTGGCATTAGACATTCCCCAGGAAGGAAGAATACAAAAGATGATCACTCGTATGGCAATGGTGTAACCAGCCAGGACGTCTTCCCCAAATATGGCAATGATGCGCATGAGGAATATCCAACTGGCAGAGGCTATGACGTGTTGGCCGGCCCCTCCAAGAGAGACCTCAAATAGGCGCTTGATGATGTTCCATTGAATTTTTAGATGGCGCCTCATAATGCGAATGATGCTCATTCCCCTGAAAAGAATGAAGAGCTGAAAGGCTACACCTACTCCTCGACCAATAGAGGTGGCAATGGCCGCACCGGCAATGCCCATTTCTGGAAAAGGACCGTAGCCAAAAATAAAAAGTGGATCGAGTATCATGTTGAGGCCATTGGCAATCCAGAGCGCCCACATGGCCAGCGAAGCGTCTCCGGCTCCACGAAAAACGGCATTGAGTAAAAATAAAAGGGTAATGGCGATATTGGTGCTGAAGATGATGCGGGTGTAGCTGGCATTTTCTGCAATTAGTTGCTCGTTCAGCCCCATTAAGCGCAGCATCTCTTCTGCGTATAGGAATCCAAGGGTACCCAACACGATAGAAACACCAATCCCCAAGATGATGGCCTGAACAGCTGCTACTGCGGCCCCCTCCCGGTCGTTTTCTCCAATGCGCCGCCCCACCATAGCTGTAGCCGCCATGCTGATACCTATGGCCATGGCATACACCAGGGTAATAACCGATTCGGTAACGCCTACTGTTGCTACGGCATCGGTGCTGATTTGCCCGACAAAATAAATGTCGACCACCGCAAAGAGGGACTCCATGATCATCTCCAAAATCATGGGGACGGACAACATAAAAATGGCCCGACGAATGCTTCCTTTCGTGAACTCTTTTTCTTTGCCTAGGATGGCAGGGACCAGATTGTCGATGATTTTATTCAGCATGGTTTGCTTGTAGCTGTAGATCGTGTTAGCGTGTAAAACGCATAAGCTACGGTTTAGAAACGAACAAAGTTCCCAATGTGGAAAACTTTATGCACATAAAGGCCATATGGGTGTCCAACTTTGATATTTAACTTGATTTGCTTAACTTGAATCAGGCTGTTCATTTAAGTTGCGATTCCACAAGTAGGATGCTCCCTAAAATCTTTGCAACTGCGATTTATTAAACCAAGTGATAATTGATATGCGATCTGCCAGTTTCCCTGTTCAGTTTATCAAAGATTTTGTACTCACCATTCGAAATCACCAGCAGGCCATGCATTTTATTGCGCGCCACAAGCTGTGGAAAGGGCTGATGCGCTACGGCTGGGTATCCAAGCTGGTGCTCTTTGTTGGTTTGATCGCAGGTTTGAAACTCTTCCTCATTCTAAACCATTGGTGGAATTCCGCAACGGGCGACAGCATCGCACATGCCCTGCAGAGTTTGGGCAGCTTGTTCAAAGAGGTCGCTTTCGAAGGCTATGAATTTTTCTTTGTCGGAGGCTTTAAGTACCTCATCCTGATCATCATGGAGATTTTGCTGTTTCACATCACCCGGCGGACCATCGAAATCAAAACGGGTAAATCGCAGGATTTGACCATCGATGCTTTTATCAAAGCTGAAATTCGGATGATTAAGACTGCCATCAGTGCTTTTATCCTCGAAAGTATCGGAACCGTTGCCATAGGGGTTGTTCTTGGAGTTATTGGTTATGATTTTCTTCAGCCATTCTTCGTCTTGCTACTGCAGTGCTACTTCCTGGGCTTTGTGGTGATTGACAACTACAATGAACTGTACAGCATGAGCATTCGCGAAAGTGAGCGGGTGACCCGTGAGTTTTTTGGTGTAGCCATCGCCATTGGATTGGTCACCTACCTCCTGCTTCTTCTGCCCATCGTCGGAGCTGTATTGGCGCCTTTTGTGGGGGCAGTCACGGCTACCTTGACCATGCATTCCCTGCAGGACGAGTTTCAAAAGTTTGTTCCTCTCCAGCACGAAATGGTTTGAAGCACCCCAGGGTAGATGGTGTTAACAATTGCTTAAGGTATTTTGTGTGAACTTATTCTTTACTACAGCTTTATTATCTTTGAACGTCTGTTAAAAAGCTACCAAAAAGATAAAAGCAGTTAGTATTATGAAGAATGTATTCCGATTTCTGGTTTGGGCCGTATTGATCGGTCTAGGGTTTTTCGCAGGTATTTCATGGAAAAATACGGATTCGCTGGCCGTTGACAGCTCCGAACGGAACGCTGCCATGCCTACGGCTGCTCCGGCCACAGCGGTACCTACAAGCGGCGATCGGCAGGTGGCCCTGGCTGGTAAAATGACCCCTTCTGAATTGCATACCATCAACCTCTTTGAAGCGGCCACTCCTTCTGTTGCCTTTATTACCACTACCAACTATCGCAGAGATTATTGGACCCGCAACGTTACCGAAATTCCTCGTGGGACGGGTTCGGCTTTCGTCTGGGATAAGCAGGGGCATATCATCACCAACTACCACGTCATCAAAGGAGCAGATCGGGCGCAGGTTACTTTGGCCGACCAGAGCACCTGGGATGCCGAGTTGATCGGAGCGGCACCGGAAAAGGACCTGGCCGTACTGAAGATCGATATACCAGCAGAGCAGCTACAGCCCATTCCGGTAGGGACTTCCGAGGACCTGCGGGTCGGTCAGTCTGTCTATGCCATTGGAAATCCCTTTGGGCTCGACCAGACCCTGACGACGGGCATCATCAGTGCCTTGGGACGGGAGATCAATTCCGTTGGAGGCGTTCCCATCAAGGATGTCATTCAAACCGATGCAGCCATCAACCCCGGAAATTCTGGTGGCCCCCTGTTGGATTCTTCCGGTCGCCTGATTGGTGTCAACACGGCCATCTACAGTCCTTCAGGAGCCTATGCGGGCATTGGCTTTTCGATTCCCGTAGATGTTGTTTCCTGGGTCGTTCCGGATTTGATCAAGTTTGGAAAAATCAATCGGCCTGTGTTGGGTGTCGAATTGGCAGACAATCAAATAGCCAGTCGCCTGAATGTGGAAGGCGTCCTCATCATCAATGTGGTCCCCAACGGTGGGGCAGCCGAGGCGGGCTTGCGCGGCACGCGTCGCGACCGTTCCGGCCGCTGGGAGCTGGGCGACATCATCACAGGCATCGACGATCAAAACATCAGCAGCCGCTCCGATCTGATTTTGTTGTTGGAAAAATACCGGGCCGGCGATACGGTCAAGGTTTACTTTACGAGGGACGAAGAGGAGTATGAGACGGAATTGACCTTGGGGAGTACTTCCCGATAAACAGCTTATTGCAGTAGAAAGAAAACACAACACTATGGAAGAAGAACAGATATTGGATGAGGATCAGAGAGGAAAAGTAGAAAAGCCCTTTGCCACCTTCGGTGCGCGCCTGGCCGCCTCCTTGGTCGATACCTTGCTTTTTATACCATTCATGTTATTGGGCTTTTACAATCTCTTTGCTTGGAAAAGTTATACCCTGGACGTGACCCTGAGTATGCTGCTTTTTGCGTATAAGCCTTTCATGGAGTGGTACTACAAAGCGACAGTCGGAAAAATGGCGATGAGGCTGGAAGTGGTCAATGAAAATTTTAAACAGATCAGTCTGTCGCAATCCATAAATCGTCACATCTTTTATGCGGTGGGCTATATCATTTCCCTTTTTTCCAACTTCTACATTTTCCATGGTGAAGGATTTAGTGAAGTAACAGACATGATGGCCCTTCCCGATTTTCAAAAAGCCCAACTGGGGAACCTGACGGCCTTGTCACAAACCAGTTCGGTCTTACTGATCATCTCTGTGATGTTGATCTTCTTTGATGAAAATCGGCAGTCCTTACACGATAAGATTGCGAAGACCTATTGTGTATATCGGTGAAGCGTTTCCCCAATCTTCCTTAGAAGCTATAAACTATTTAAGATGTCCAGAAAGATAACTACGTTGAGTTTGCTGTTGGTGATGACTCAATTTTTGTGTAGCGACTTATACGCTCAGCACTTTGAGTGGGCGGCCAGTGCCAGCAACATCGACCTGCGGTACAACTATTCTTCGGTTGATTTTGACAATAACATCGTCGTGGGTGGCATAGGGCGCAGAAATAGGCTCAACAGGAACACGGTGGAAATTTACGATGGATTCGGGGAAGTCTTAGATTTGAAAGGTCCGCTGCTCGACCACGCCAATGCCATTTTGTCCTTTTCGGCCGATGGAAAGGTGAATTGGACCTATCTGTTGGATGCGCGGTATACCCAATTGTTTGGCATCACCCACGACCAGAAAGGCAATACGATCTTGTTGGTAAATCTTGAAGAGCTGGACGAAGACGATGATGGAAATCCTCTGGGTTCGATTCCTAAAATTACGGGCGATGAACTCATTCCCGTTGGATTCCATTTGATTTACCTCAATCGTATGGGGAGGTATTTGAAAATGCATCAAATTTTTAAAGGAAAGCAACCTGAGATCGATGACATCAGCGAGTTCAAATTGCACCCCAATGGCGGTCTTATATTGACTGGGTTTGTCGATCCTGGAGATTTTTGTGATGAACTGGACATAGAAGTGGGCGAAGGTGGTGGCAATTTTCTATTGTTTTTAGACGAGCAGGGCAATCCTCTTTGGGGCGATGTGGTTTCGTATGCCAGAGATATTTGTTGTACTTATTCTGCCAATATGTGTAAAGCGGCCGTGGGGGGAGATGGAACTATTTACTTTGGTGGATCATATATTGACGGCGGAATTTTTGGAGGGACGGTCGAAGTGAAGGCTCCCAGACCAGCAGTGGATGATGAAAAGAAGAAAGTTTATGAAATCTACGTTGCTTCGTACTCTATTCAAGGAAAGCTAAATTGGGTTAAGACCTCTCGTCAAGAAGCGATTTTTCATGGGATTGCTGCTGGTGACAATGGCGTTTTTATCGGCTACAGGATATACAAGGTCAATGATGCATTTGGACAAGAGGTAGATACAGTGGGTCATAAGATGATGGTGTTGAGCTATTTCAATTCGAAGGGGGAGATGGAATGGATGAGGTCTACAGGCGCCGAACGTTCCCACGACCTAAAAACAGACGATCAAAATAATTTGTATGTTTTGGGGACTTTCCACCAAAAAGTTTTCAATAATTCCGGTGTCATTGGGACAGATACCCTTTCAAAAGAGAATGATGTGTTCATTGCGCGTTTCAGCGAAAAGGGGGAATACCAATGGGTCAAGGAAGCCCGCATTCCCATTGTAACCAACAATGAGCCACTCCGAATGCTGATGGATAACTGCAATAATATGTACGTGACTGGGACCCTTTGGTTCGTGCTTCCCTCCTCGATGTCCTATTGTGATAAGGCGTTTATAAGAGGCAAGGGGCATGGTGCCGCTCCCTTGATTGCCCGATTTGAAAATACGATTCCGGCAAAAAATGAGGAGGAGTCTTGCGTCGTTTCTCCGGGACCCTGGAAAATCCGCAATTATCCCAATCCCTTTAGAGGAACCACTGAAATTGAATATGAGCTGACTTACCCAGATGCGTCGACCCTTGAAATACACAACCTAAACGGCCAGCGGATGCATACCCTTTTTTCGAACAAATACCAGCAAGCAGGAAAATACCAATTTCAATTTAATCAGCCCTTGGTGCCAGGTACCTATTTGGCGATCATCAGAGGAACGGAAACCATTGCGACTTGCAAAATGGTCGTTGTAAAATAAAAAACACCATTAAACAATTTACTTCGCCTGCTGGGGCTGCCTACAGGCATGGCAAACTGCTTAACGGTGAGGAGTATGAAGTTATTATCTCTAAGCGTCTTAAATAGTAAGACCGAAAAATTGGTACAATGACTTCTTGGAAATCCAGCTAAAAAGCCTGTGTACCTTCCAGGTGTTCAGTTACTTAATCGGTACACCAAACACCTGAACTTCACCCAAACTCAAAGGCATGGTTCCGTTGTCGAGGTGGATGCGTATGTATCTGCCTATAAATTCTCCACCGATGTTCATGGAAGGGTTGCTGCCGCTGGTAAAGTCGTGTGGTCCGGAAGTACCAAAACCCTGCTTGAGGTTGCCTTGGATGGGGAAGGCCCAAGCCGTAACGTAGAAGTTTTGGAGGCGTTCCCAGCAGCAATCTGTTCTGTTCCAAACAACGATCTTATCGATGTCGTAGATCGCGCCGAGGTCGACTTGCCACCAGCTGCCGTTGGCATCTTTGGTGTGGGTGATGTCGTTGGAGGATGAACGGCTGTAGCGGCCGGATGTGTTGCCATTGACGGCGATGGAAGCCGGGCTGTTGTAGGCAGTTGTTGACTGCGTAGCCTTCTTGCCTTTAGCGACATTGGTGATGGACTTGACCGGTCTGCCATTCTTGGATTCGATCAATGCCCATTGTTGGACAGGATTTCCGTTTGGAGACCACAATTGTATCTTAGTACCATTCATCAGGTTGCGGCTGTCGGCATCCAAAGAACGACCACCTGCTTGAGGTGCTGCGCTGGAAATGCGGTAGGTTCCGTTGGCGTTTTGCTTGACCGTCCACTGTTGGTTGGGGCCACCGTGTGTGGTCCACAGTTGAACCTTTCCGCCATTCTTGTTATAGGTATAACCATCGGCATCCAGTGCAACAACTTTGGTTGGGGCTACCTGGCTCTTGATGACATAAGTATTGTCTTTGACCTTTTCGAACTTCCAATCTTGGGTAGGTCCACCGCCTCTGTGGCAATCCCAAAGTTGGACTTTGGTACCATTCTTTCCGAGGCTTCCAGCATCTGCATCGAGACATCTGCCGTTGGCTTTTTGAGATACAGCCTTGATCCTGAATATTCTTCCATCCAGCGGGTCCTTGGCACTCGTGCGAGAACCAGGCGTCAGACCTCTGCTTTCCATTCTTTCACTTACTTGAGCAATTGTCATGCTTGAACCCATGGCAAACAAAAATAAAACGGCCAGGAATCTGTTGAAATTCGTGTTCATTTCTAATGGTTTATATGAAGTAAATGTGTTTATATTTCGCAAATCTTGTGGCATCTTACAGCCTGTTGAGATGTACGCTTCGGGAGAGACTTAGCAGTAGTTTGGAGTGATCCGAATCGGATAAATCCCTTGAGCAACTCCTCTTAATTTGTGATCACAAAGAAGCAGTGTTTGTAGCAAGCTACCAAAGACATTCTGAGATACTTACCACAAAAAAAAGAGGAAAAATTGGCTATGATTATTCTGTAATTAGCAGATAAAGAGGATTTTATAGGTGAGAGGTTGACACAAATATATTTACTAAAACTTAGATGCTCTTTTAATTTTTGGCTTAGAGGCTGCACACTGTCGCAGCTCTTGAGCCATTCAAAAGCCGTCAAAGGAAGCGTTCAGCAATACGCATCCACTGCCCAAGCCACAAAACGTTGAGGAAGGGCATTTGAATTTTTAGGAAGAAGATTGAAATACCTGAGTGGATTATTGCGTGCAAAGCACCATTGTATTGCCCTTGAGTTGTGTGTCAAGGTCAACCTTTCTGGGATTGCCATTGGCATTTCGGTGCTCGATTTCCTCAATGGCGTAACCAGCATTTAGAAGAAATTCGATGATGATTTTGTAGTCTGTGTCAAAAGACTGCCGAAGCTTGTCCACATGGATTTCCACCAATATGTTGGGAGACTTTTCTGCTATGATTTTCTTCATTCCGCACAGTACCTGCCACTCGGCACCTTCGACATCGATCTTTATAAACTTGGGCGTAATGCCTTGTTGGGCTACAAACTCATCTACGCTAATGCTTTCGATTTCCAAATAGTTTACGTCATTATTGGAGTTGATGACAAGGCTTGGGTTGGGGTTTTTCAGATTTGGAATCTTTATCGTCCCCTTGGAATCTGAAACGGCATAGTTGTGAACCTCCACATTATTGAGCTGATTGGCTTTTAAATTTTTGTGGATCAGCTCAATGCACTTGGGGTCGACTTCAAACACGTGGACTTTGCCATTGGCGGCAAGACGACCGGCGATACAAGAAAAATACCCCAGGTGCGCGCCAATGTCTAGAACGTCATCGTGCTTGTGGATTTGCTTTATGAAGACTTGTGTGGCCGAAGGTTCGTGTATCTTTCCATTGTCGTATCTGGGGAAAAACCAGCGTTTGGAATACCAATCAGAAGTATCGTACGTGAGACTAAGCTCTCCGAACTTGAGCGGCCAGCTGTTTACATTTTGATATCGGCGAAGTGCTTTCCGATATTTTGAAGCTCTGAGATAATTGGATAGGGGGCTTTAATAAACCAAAAGTATCCAGGGTTTTTTTTGCAATCTCTCTCATAAGGTGTTGCTTTAGCTGTCGTTATTGTACAATGCATTGATAGGAGGAAGTTACTGCGAAGACTTTGGGTAACCAACCTATTTGGTACATTTTGCAAATAAATTTTTATATTAGCTTTTTATAATTCCGTTGACAGTACTTACAGACAACAAAAAATGAGCATTGAAAAATATTGGATCAACCGAAAACCCAAGGAACACAACTTCATTCTCTACCAGGATGCCGTTCTCTATCGCCTGAAGGCTACCAAAGTGAATTTTAGCAGGATAGAAGATCAAGTGGAACACGGCCATCGCAGTGATCAATTTATTGGCTTGCCCATCAGCTATCTTTACTCGGTGGAATACCGCGAAGACGATCCCAATCTGCGATTTACCTACAACAAAGATTCGACAGATGAAATTTTGATCAGCGATGCTGTCATCAGAAAAGAAATTTACGACTACCTGCAGGAGCATACCGATACCTTGAAATCGGAGGTGAAACGACCGAGTGTCCTCCGACGCATCAAAAAGCCTTTGATCGCTTTGTTTGTCGTGATGGGTATTTTCGCCTACGTCTATTCCATCATCGACGGCATGAGCCAGGGGTACGAATACGAAGTCAGGGGCAGAAGGGGAGGAGCTGGCTTGGGAGGCATCATCTTGGTGTTGGCAGAACTTGGACTGACGACCAATCTGTTGATCTTCACACCCCTCATGTTTGCCGCACTTTTTGGCATCCAACGGAATTATAAAAACGATAGTGAAATCCATCGGCTGACCTACAAAAATCCCACTTAAGGATGTGGTCTGAGCTGTACGATAAAAACGCTTAAGCTATGAATAACAAATCACTCGTACTCATCTTCGCTTTTTTAGGAGCTTGTATGTCCTTGGCCACCGCCCAAGTAGAAGAACCCGATGAGTCTGAAATCCAATTCATTGATCTTTCTGTCGAGCCAGAAGATGTCGCCACTCGTAGGCTGAGCCGAAAACGCCTGCGCACCCATTGGAACATCCGAAAGGCCATGGCCGATCCGTTGGCCTACTACAAACTGAGCCTCGACAACCCGAAGGAAGAGTTGTACCTCTACCTAGACAGTTTGTACCTCTTTGAGAAGTTGGACACCTTATCGATTGTCCGAAAAAAGATGGATCGTTTTACCACCTCCATTGCCAAGTTGAAGCTCAAAAAAGTAAGCCTATCCTACAACGACTTTGATCAAATTCCAGCGGTCATTTACCAAATACCCAGTCTGCAATTCCTAGAGATGAAAAGCAACCAGGTAGATTCCATCACCGCTGAGATCGGGAATTTGGAGCAGCTGGTGGAGCTGTCCATGTACAATAATAAAATACACCATCTCGATTCGGAGATTGCCAAATGCCAACAGTTGGAAAAGTTGGACTTGCGCGATAATTACATTGGTCGCTTGCCCGATGCGCTCGGCCAACTGAAAAAGCTGAAGCACCTTTATTTGGCAAACAATGCCCTGGTCGACTTTCCGCCTCCAAACCTTCGGTTGGATGCTGTAGAGCAGCTGATCTTGGGCGGGTCCATAAGCTATAGGGCATGGGATACGCTCCGCTTGGAAAACGGCCAGGTGTTGGCGCGCTCGGACTCTATGCATTTGACAGACGACATTGTGCAGCTACCGCGTTTGGAATACCTCCGTATTATGGCTTGCGAAAAAGCTAAGCTGTCCGAAAAGCTGTTCGATCTTCCATCGCTCAAGACCATCGTATTGTATTATGTGGATACGGGCAACGCATTTTTTGAACGGATGCTTCGGGCGTCCCAATTGGAAAAAATTGAAATGTCCGGCTATATCGATTCCATTCCGAGCGATTTGTCGCAAATGCAAAACCTAAAGCATTTGGAATTGTCCTCAACCAAAATTCGGCACCTTCCGTCCAGTCTTTACGAATTAAAACAATTGAAACAACTGCTCCTCCCTGGCTGTCGTGTTCAGGAAGTCTCTGAGGAAATCGTCCAACTCCGCAACTTGGAAAAGTTGGACTTGAAAAAGAACAAGCTCCGCAAGCTACCCGAAAACATCGGAGAGATGAAGAGCCTGCGGCGACTCCAACTGAGGGACAATCAGCTCACGGAATTGCCCGCCTCCATCACACAACTGAAAGAACTGATTTACATCGACATCAGCGGCAACCCCATGACAAAAGAATACATCCTGGCACTTAAACAAATGCTGCCCAACACCAACGTCTTTGTAGGGAAATGGCCAGATTAGTGGCTGGTCTTTGGTAGCGCCCCTTGTATGTGATTTGTTGTTTTATCTGAAGTTTTCTATATTCGGCAAGGCCGCCGAAATGGTGGTGGCCCTTTTTATACCTAGCAGATATACAACATACGATGAGGAAAACAGTCTTTTGGCTGATGCTGTTATGCATTGGCTCACCCGCACTTGCTGGCGCACAACAAGTCGATACCAGCCACGTCCGAGATTTACTGGCACAGGCCAAAACGCACTTCCAGGCAGACGAATACCGGCAAGCATTGGCCGTCAGCCACTCAGCCCGGCGGCAATTTGGCCATGGCGTTCCAACCCCGAGTGCGCTGCTGTCCGATGTTTACCACAATCTCGGCAAAGCGCACTACTACAACGGCCAGGTCGACTCCACCATCCACTATTGGCAGTTGACCTACCGCACCCGCCAGGCTATCTTCCCAGAGCAGCACTTCGATCTGGCCCTGGCCGCCAACAATGTAGGCATAGCCTACGACGAAAAAGGCTACTATCAGCAAGCCATTGAATACTACCAAAAGGCGCTCCCCATCTTCCGTGCCGAGAAAGGACCCGACGACCCCTACGTCGGCAATGCCTATTCCAATTTGGCCGTCGCCTTTGTCAACCTCGGCGACTTTATGCACGCCCTGACCTACTTCCAGCGCGCCAAAGACATCAACCTAGCCCACTATGGCGAAAACTCCTCCGAAGTTGCCGACGATTTGCTCAACCTCGGCGCCATCCATGAAGACATCGGCCAATACAAAAAGGCCATTGCTTATTTTGAACAGACACTGGACATTATCATTCCCCTCTTTGGCGAAGATCATCTGAGGGCCGCAGAGGTTTATGGGAACTTGGGGATATGTTATGAAAATCGCAAGTTTTACGACTTAGCCATAAAATTCTATAAGCATGAGCTTAGAATTTATAAAAAATTTTTTGGTGAAAATTATTTTGATAATGCGAGATCATATGTGAACATAGCATCTTGTTTAACTTCGAAAGGTGAGCTTAATGAGGCCAAGCGATTTTGCGAAAAGGCACTAAAAATAAGGATGTTGAAGTTAGGTAAAAACCACTATAAGGTAGCTGCAGTCCTAAATCAATTAGGTGAAATACATTTAATGACCAATAAACTTAATGAGGCTTATGATTTTTTTATTAAGGCCATTAAAGTCTTGAACTTTGAACACTCGTCTGAATTTACCTTGACTAAGGTAAGTGATGAACTAGAACTACTGCAAGGTTTGACTAATCTTAGTAAGTCGTGTAGGCAAATGTACAAAGTATCTGGGGAACTTACTATGTTAGAAGAAGCAATGATTTATGACAGCCTATCTTTGGATTTGATTGATAGACTGATCGAAGATTATAGGACTTCATCATCAAAACAAATACTCTTTGAAAATTCTTATGTCTTCTTTGAAATAGCGATACTTAATGTCTTAGACTATTATGAGGAAATTAGGAACAGTGAGTTATTAGAACTTGCCTGGAAGTATATGGAAAAAAGTAAAGCTATTCTTTTGAAAGAATCACTCCAAAATATTGATATTGAAGAAATTATTGAAGTACCAGATTCTATATTGCAAATTGAAATTGATATTCAGGAAAGATTAGATCATCTCAATGCAGCAGACACTCTCTCTATTACTGAAAGGAATTATTTACTTGAGAATAAGAGGAAATATGAAGCTTTCAAATCATTCGTAAAGATGAATTATCCTCTTTATCATCAATTTAGATTTAAGGGAGCTACCAAAGGATTAAAAGAATTTCAAAGCTCAATACTGGATAAAGATCAAACTTTTATAGAGTTTTTCTTTGGTAACTCCAATCTAATAGTTGCAACTGTAGACAAGGATAGTTTTAGCTTTCATCGGTTTGAGCTTTCAGAGGTAATGCTATCGGCAATTAATAATTTCAATAGCTTGATAATTAACTTTCCTATTAGTAAAAAAGATAACTCTCTTTTCGATAAGGAATTTTTAGAAACGGGATATTATCTATTTAGTCATCTTATTGAGCCGTTTGAAAAAAGGTTGAGGGAACGAGTCATTATTGCTCCAGACGGTCCATTCTGGAAGCTTCCTTTCGAGGCTTTAATTACTAAATCATCTGTCATTAAGGATTCGAATAGCAAAACGTATCCTTATTGGCTGAATGAAGCGATAATTAGCTACACATATTCAGCGTCATTACTTAGTGAGACTAGTATAGCGAGCTTGAGCAGAGGAAACGGTGAGCTATTAGGTGTTGCTCCATTATTTTTAGATAAAGATTTAAAGATTAATGATATAACTAGATCTGCTGGTCCACTGATGTTTAATCAAAAGGAAGTTATGAATATTCTTGAGATGATACCTGGCAAACCTCTTATTGGGAAAAATGCAGATAAAGAAGCCTTTTTAGATGCTGCCTCTAATTATAGTTTTATTCATCTTGCTACACATGCTCAATCAGACAGTACAGAAGGACGTAATTCGTTTTTATTATTTTATTCTGGTAAGGATTCTTTTAGACAATCGCCAATGTATGTGAAAGAAATCTATAATCTGAAGCTTGAAGCTGATATGGTTGTGCTGAGTGCTTGTGAAACTGGAGTTGGTGAAATGAAACGAGGTGAGGGAGTTATAAGTCTTGCAAGAGCATTTTTGTATGCTGGCGCCAGCTCAGTTGTAACAAGTCTTTGGAAAGTAAACGATAAGCAAACAGCAATTTTATTGGAATCCTTTTATGACTTTCTATCTAAGGGTAATCCCAAGGATAAGGCACTTGCTCTGGCGAAAAGAAAATATATTCAGGATTCACGTATGAGAGCTACTAATCCATATTACTGGGCGGGTTTCATTCCTATCGGGAATATGAATGTTGTAGAAGTTAAAAGTGTAGAATCAG
>JBCCSZ010000127.1:0-20577 GCA_039199225.1 Bacteroidota bacterium | reverse complement strand
GTAAAATTGAAGCGCCCGTTCATTTTACTACAACATAGTAATATTTTTACGGAAAAAGAATTGGACGGTGTTGAAATGCAATCCGATTGATTGAATTTCTCTAGCCTATAGAATTTAGGATTAGAATCCATACTAGATTACTGATATAAAATACTGAAAATCATCTTATTATTGTTTTGTTGAGCCTGGGTGAGGTCTGGTTAAACAAGGCGTAAAAAAGAAGGTCACCTCGAATGAAGTGACCTTTTGGATCTTTTGGGATCAGCCTTTTTATTTGGCTATCCTTCTCATAAGTACGGTAGAATACGAAAGTCAAAATGGACGCTGAAGCCACCCATTTCAAGACTATTTTTAATTTACGATTTATCTGATTCTTCGATGCGTGGCACCTCAACGATTTCAGCTGGCTGACCGTTGGTCGCTTGTTCCTTGCTTCCAAGGTATTGTGGCAAATCCATGCCAGCCATATTGAATAGATCGCTCAGAGGAGGAACCGATTTGTAAAGGCCAGAGACAAACTTAGAAGTCGAGTTGCCATCTCCTTCGTTGCTGCCGCCCTCCCAAACTGTGACCTTATCGATCTTGATGTTCTTGATGGCTTCAACCTGTGTCTTGACGAGGTCTTCCAATTTATCGGCAATCATCATCAGCACCGCATCGCGGGAATCACCGTTGGCTGCTTCGACGATTTTCTGGAAACCCTCCGCCTGGCGACTGAGGATTTCGTACATACCCTTGGCCTCTGCCTCCCGCTTGAGGAAAATGGCATCGGCTTCCCCTTTGGCCAGACGACGAATCTGCTCGGCCTCGGCCTCAGCGTCGATTTCGATTTTACGCTTATCGATTTGAGCGCGTACGATGATGTCGGCCTCCTTGGTTGCCATTTCTCGTTTGGCACGTGCCTCTTCCGCTTCCGTTTCTGCCACATAAGACTCTTCGAGGGCCTTGGCTGCTTGTATCTTTTCGGCAGCAGTAGCCAGGCGCAGCGATTCTGCCTCCTTTACCTGACGCTCTGCATTGGATTGAGCAATGGAAATTTTTGCCGTGTTTTCCCCTTCGATGGCCTTGGCCTCGGCATCGGCTTCCCCGACCTTGGCCTGCGCATCGGCGGCAGATACCTGAATACGTTGGTCCTTGCGGGCCTTTGCTTCTCCAATGGACCCATCCCGGTTCTTCTCTGCAACGCTCATCTTCGCATCATTGATGGCCTTGGCAGCCGCTTCTTTACCCAGGGCTTCGATGTAGCCAGATTCGTCTTGTATGTCGGTGATGTTTACGTTGATCAGCGATAAGCCAATCTTGCGCAATTCTGCTCCTACATTGGTAGAAACATTGGAGAGGAATTTATCCCGGTCGGCATTGATTTCCTCGATGTCCATCGTTGCAACGACAAGGCGCAATTGACCAAAAAGAATGTCTTTGGAAATATCCCGTATCTGGGCGGTCGTTTTGCCCAGTAGACGCTCGGCAGCATTCTGCATAACCCCTTCTTGAGTGGAAACACCGACAGTAAATCGAGAAGGAACATTTACCCGGATGTTTTGCTTACTGAGGGCTCCCCGAAGGTCTACATCGATGGAGATGGGCGTCAAGTCCAGGTATTCATAATCTTGGATGACGGGCCACACGAAGGAGGCACCTCCGGCCAACGTACGGGCGGCACCATGGCCGGTTTTTCCGTAGATGACGAGAATCTTATCGGAAGGACAGCGTTTGTAACGCGTTGCTGCCCAAAGCAACAAAATGAAGATAAGTCCAACCAGACCTGAAATAATAATAATCGCGGATTCAGCCATAATTTTTCGTTTTAAGACCCACAGACAAAGGTCTTGTTAATGTAAAAAGATTTTCCGGTAAAATGATCCAATTGAGTAGAAATTGAGTACTTAAGTTACAGGGCTAGGAAATTGACCTAGCCAACTTTGGGGTTTACTAAAAGCTATTGAACAGCTTCCAAATATTTAGTTGTTTGATCTCTCTTGCGTTGAATAGTTTTTCTGCTCAGCAATTTTACACTTGCTCGTTTATGTCCTGGGTTGCTAGTGCTATTCCCAGTGTTTTAGTTTTCATCCATTAGGAAGTCTTTTGCTTGCTCTACCAGCAAAAGGTTGTCATCTAAGACTTCGACAACGCGAATGGATGTGCCGGTGGGGATGGCATCACCGCTGGTAACAGCGTCCAATTCCTGCAAAGACCCAGATACTTTTAAGTGTATCTTTCCATAACCCTTCTTGTTGGCAGGTATGGTAAGGTAAACCTCTCCCTTATTGTAAAGTGCCTCCCTGATGTCTATGCTGCCATCTTGAGTGAGCTTTGAAAATAGATACATCATGTATCCGACGATGAACATGGCAGCCAATCCGGCGACGCTTGCCGCAATGAGTGCGACGAGGGTAGAGCCACCGTTTTTTAGAAACAGCACGCCCGTCCAGCCAAAGAAGGTGAAAAAGGCGATGATGGACCGGACGGAGAGGATGGTAAAATCGGCATCCATACTGTAGCCCCCGCTGTCGCCTGGACTATCCGTGTTGAAATCCATGTCGGCATCGCCATCGAAGTCGAGACCTACGAGGCTGAGTACAAACTGTATGACAAACAGCACGCTAAAGATAATGGCGATACCCCAGAAGACTTGTTGTGCGCCTTCCAGTCCGCTCCACCATTGTCCTAAAAACAGTAATTGCATATTCGCCGGAATTATAAAAACCTGTCTGGAAATCGTTTGTGTTCATTAAAAACATGCTTTTCGCTTCATATCTAAGCCATTCTTCTGCCCATAGCCTCGGGCCATGGACTTCGAAATAAGCCTTGTCTTAGGAGGAAATAGCTGCTTTTCATGTCTGTAAAAAATCTTCGGACAGGTTCTAAGACTTTTCACATTTGACATTGACTAGCTAGTATCGGATCAACCAATCATTCGTTTACATAGCTAGAGTGTTAAATAAAGGTACGTGAAAATGTTAAAATTTGTATAATGCATCGACAAATGGTTGAGAAATATCGTCAAACTTACATCTGTTGGAGGTGCAAGCTGAATGAATCGGACAAAAGTTATCTTTTCGCCTAGATTTGGGCGCTTCAAGCTGCCGCTCGGTCCACACAATCTTTTGTCGATTGCCCCGAGGAAATAGTTATTGGACGAGTCCCCACCTAAATAGAGATGAATTTGAACAAATCTTTTTACCTTTGCCGCAGATCAACCCCTTCTACCCAAGCACTTATTCATGGGCATACTATTAACTTAAACAGTACAATCCAGACTTTTCATGGAGGTCAAATTATTTTCCGGAAATAATTCGAAATATCTGGCGGAGAAAATCGCCGATTACTATGGCTACTCATTGGGGTCTTACAACCTCTTGAGATTCAGCGACGGCGAAATGCAGCCTTGTATCAATGAGTCGGTTCGCGGGTCCTATACCTTTTTTATTCAGTCCACCTTTGCGCCGGCGGAAAATCTTATGGAACTGCTGTTGTTGATAGATGCAGCTCGCAGAGCCTCAGCAGGCTACATAACAGCCGTTATTCCCTATTTTGGCTATGCTCGGCAGGACCGAAAAGACAAACCCAGGGTGCCAATATCGGCCAAGCTTATTGCCAATCTCCTAGCCGCCGCTGGTGCCAACCGCATTATGACGATGGACTTTCACGCCGATCAAATACAGGGGTTTTTCGACATGCCGGTGGATCACCTCAAGAGCGAGGCCATCTTCTTTCCTTTTCTCAAAGAACAAGACTTGTCCAACACCATCTTCGCTTCTCCGGATGTCGGAGGTGTAAAACGCGCTCGGACTTACGCCAAATCCTTTGAACGTGAGCTGGTCATTTGCGACAAATACCGCAAAAGGGCGAATGAAGTGGCTGGAATGACTCTGATTGGGGATGTCAAAGGAGCCGATGTCATATTGGTCGACGATCTGGTCGATACTGCAGGTACCTTATGCCGAGCCGCTGACCTGATTATGGAAAAGGGAGCTAAAAGCGTCCGAGCATTGTGTACCCACCCGGTTCTTTCCGGCAAAGCCTATGAAAATATAGAACAGTCCAAGATACAAGAGATCATTGTCAGTGATACCATTCCTCTGAAGAAAAAATCCAATAAAATTAAAGTTCTTTCTTCTGCTAAACTCTTTGCTCGCGCCATTCGCAACACGCATGAGCATCGTTCTATTTCTGCCTTGTTCGTCAATAAGTAACAAAAAAAGAGGCTATCCGGGGATGGATAGCCTTCATCAAGTTGACCGAACAAAAATAGGAAAGAATGTTTAGAAAGTAATGGATGTGTAAGTATGGTTATGAAACGTATTTCTTGATTCAGTCTGCGATGTCGAAAATGGATCGCATGCTGTTTTTTATCTTTTCGTTTTCAGTCATCACAACTGGTATTTGTTAGTTTTTTAATGACCATGATGGTCAGTATGGCGGCTCCGGCCCATACGCCCAGGCTAAAAATGCTCAGGGCGGAGGCCCCTAAGTAGAGGCTGACCCCGTTGAACGGGTCGGGCATCGAAGCCATTAGAACACTCAAGCCGGTAGCCGTGATCCCTCCCATGACAATTAGGAAAAGCAGCAGGTCCCTTGGCAAATCCTCATTATACATTCTCAATATATGCACGGCTACCACTGCCTTATGCTTGAGGTTCTGTTGTCTGTTTTTATATTTTGCAGTATTGGGCCGGTAACGGGCATTTAAAAAAACAGGGGGTATGGTTGCTGTTCCAGATGCCGTAAATGTCGTGTACCCTTTTTGGCTCAATAGCTCTTTTGTGTTTTTGGCGGCAATTCGGCTCCCACAGGCCAGGAAAAGTAAAAATCCACTCATCAAGAGAATCACTCTGCCCAGGAAGCCACTTTTAGGCCCTTCTCCTTTGGTTTCATGCCGACCGGAGAACAGGTAGCAAGCCAGTACGCCCATCCATGCGCTGCCGACCAGGAGTGCTTGCCCCGGAATCAGGCCGAGCCAGTAGAGGCTCATGCCCATTGTGGTGGCGATCAGGGCGCTGGTGATAGCGCTCACCAACAATAGGGTGCATTTGTACAAGGGGTGCCGCATTGTCCCTCCGGACAAGTGTTGTATCATGGTGTTGTTGTTTTGGTTGTCCCATTCTGTTTGTGTTTTTTAGTGCGCTTGTCGATAGTTTTTATCTATGCTTGTTTTGTCCCATGCTGCTTTTGGAGAGAAAAAAGTACTCCACCAACGAGTGGTGGAGTATCCCCAAGAAAGCGTGTGCATAAAGCAAAAGTTCTTTGTCGGATTGTTGCTGATCTAAAAAAAAGCGGCCCTGGCTTTGCGACCTGTCAGGACTGGGTCAAGTAGTCGTTGACTTACGCATGATTTCCTAAGCATTCTTTCGCCGGACAGGCTTGAAGTCAGGGCCACGGATCAGTGTTTGGTTCACAGCCTTTTCAAAGTAATCACCATCATATTTTGCTCAACTTTTTGGCTTTCTGATGAATTACACTGGCAAGATGCAGCGGAAATCGACGGTGTACAGAGGGAAAAAAGCCGGACTTACATTTTTTTTTCTTGTATATCAGGACGATTCTGTTAAGGAATATGAAAGGATGGCCTTTCTTTGGCAGAAAGGTGCTTTGACAGTGGAAATTTCTGCATATACAATAATTGCTTACCTTTAGGATTGGGGAAAAAAGAGAGCCTTTTTTGAGGATACATCTCTCTTTCAGAAAACTAATACACTATGCAAGCAAGACTCCAGCAGCAATTTTTGGAGGTTATTTTGGGCAAGTTTGCCAAAAAATCGACGGCCGTGGAGGAGCTGTCGCAAATTCTCGCCATTGGAAAGGATGCCGTCTATCGGCGGTTGCGAGGAGATACCCTGCTGACACCGGATGAAATGGGCCTTTTGTCCAAACAGTTTAAGGTTTCTCTGGACGCACTCATCTTTGAAAATACGGATACGGTCTTTTTTACCTTTAACCGCTTTTCAAAGACGAGTAAGAATTTTGAAGAATTCCTCTGGAACTTTCTCGAAGAGATGGAACGGGCCAGCAATTTGCCCAATTACCGCTTTTACTACGCTTCTGCGGAGTTGCCGCTGTTTCAATCCTTGTTTCTACCAGAGCTAATCGGTTTCAAAATGTACATTTGGGGGCGTACGGTGCTCGACTTTGAATACATGCAAAATGTCAAGTTCTCTTTTGACCTGGTTCCCGTACCATTGATCCAACTGACAGAGAAAATGCTCGATATTTACATCCGCCTGCCGAGTATCGAACTTTGGAGCCAAAACATCATTGACAATACCCTCAATCAGATCGAGTACCACCTAAGTAGTGGCAGCTTTCAAAACTCGCAGGATGCCCTTCTGCTTTGCGACAAACTGATGGAGCTGGTCAAACATATGCAGATTATGGCTCGGCATGGCCGCAAGATGGCTTTGGGCGCAACGCCTACCGAGTTCAGCGGCGCTTCTTTTGATTTGTATCACAACGAAATGGTGCATACCAACAATACCATATTGGCTACTACCACTCAAGGAAAGGTATTGTATACGACGATGAGCAATCCCAACTTTTTGAAGAGCACCGATCCTCCGATTTGCGACTTTATGGAGGAATGGTTTCAAAAAGTGATTGTCAAATCCAATTCGATCAGCCTACAGTCCGAGCGGAGTCGAGAGTGGTTTTTCAATCGCCTGCGAAAGAAAGTTGAACGTTCGAAGTATCGGATGGAGCTGGAGATCGGCGGATGAATCGTCGCAACTTGAATGAATAATCGTTTTCAACAATTTCTAGTAACATGAGTGAGACTTTGCAAAGTAATCTTTTTGAAGTGATTCTTCGCCAATTTGACAGGCGTTCCCAGGCAGTCGAAAAGATCATGGAACTACTGGGCGTTGGAAAGGATGCGGTTTACCGTCGCTTTCGGGGCGAAACCCCTCTGGCACCCGAAGAATTGGCTCTGCTTAGCCGTACTTTTAACATCTCGTTGGACGAGTTGATCTTTGACAAGGCCGATGTCGTACCTTTTGTCTACAAATCGTTTTCTGAGCCGATCAAGCAATTTCAAGACTTTCTGCAGGAGGTCTTTCGCTACATCCAGGAGATTCACGTTCTGCCAGGTTCTCAATTTTATTACACCACGGCTGAGATTCCCGTTTTTCACTACTTACACTTTCCAGGCTTGATCAGTTTCAAACTCTACGTTTGGGCCAGAACCATCTGGAATTTTGGTGGCATGAATGAGCGCAAATTCGATTTTGGCATTGTCAGCGAAAAAGACCTGGGCCTGACCAATGATATTCTTCGGATGTACAACAACGTTCCAAGCACAGAACTTTGGCATCTCAATATTGTCGACAATACCCTTAATCAGATTGAGTATCACTTAAAAATTGGTGGTTTTAGAAAGTCGGAGGATGCCCTGAGCTTGTGCGACAACCTTTTGGAGTTGGTGGACCACATGCGGCTGATGGCCCAACATGGCTGTAAATTTCGGATTGGCGAAAAGCCCGAAACCCAATCCAATGGTAGGTTCGACTTGTACCACAACGAAATGGTCTCGACCAATAATACCTTTCTGGCCATCACGCCCATCCGTCGGGTGATCTACACGACCTACAACACACCCGATTTTTTGCGCTGCTCCGATCCGAAGATGTGCGACTACACGGAATCCTGGTTTCGGAAAATCATCGGAAAGTCGGTTTCCATTAGCTCCCATGCTGAAAAGAGTCGGTCGTGGTATTTTAACAACTTGCGGCGAAAGGTGGAACATGCCCGCCAGCGGATGGAAATTGCAATCGACGACATCTGAGCTTATTGCTGCTTGAGCCAATCCAAAATATCCTGAACATCCCTTTTCATCACCTTTGCAGGTAAATCGACCATTGCCTGTTTTTTCATATCTACGGCCAACCGGCCCCCATCTTCATCCGACAAGACAAGGAAGCGATTGTTGCGTGCATTGGCTGGTAGCGCGGGGCGGCTAGAGAAGGGCTTTGTAGAGAGTTTTTTAAACTTTACCTGGCCTTCGTCGTCTACTTCAGGCAAAACGAATTCATAGGTATTGCCTTTGCTTGGAATGCAAAATAGCGAGCTGTAATCTTCGACCTCTGGTATTTGGTATTCTGCCAGTGGTAGTAAGGGGGAAGGGGCCTGTCGGTCCGAAAGGTCAAAGGCAAAGGCACCAAAGTCGCGTGCGTAGCCGAGCAATACTTCTCCTAGGAGCTGAAGTCCCATGGGTGAGCCGGATTGTGCATCCACCGATGCGCGCTCGCTAGACCATACGGGCTCTAGTCTTGGAATGGGACGTTTGGCGTTCAAATCAAAGCAAAAGATGTATTCAAACCCTTGGCAACACGCAACGGCTGCTGCTGTATCTCTGAGGTTTTCAGATAAGTAGTAGGGGAAGTCGGGGCTGTTGTTAATGGGTAAGATTTGTTGGTGAATTTGCTCACATTGGCGGGTGTCCCAAACTTGCAGGATGCGGTGACTCATCCCAAAGTCTTCTTCATAAGTGGAAGAATCGGCACTTATACAGACCAGTAGACCTTTGTCTGCAAACCAATGCTGGTTGCCTTCCAATACTTCGCCTGCCGGAGTGCAGTCCATCGTTTGTACTTCTTCGACCATCGCCGCTGTCGTATCTACATCGCTTGAAGGAGGTGTCTGATGGGGTGAGGTATCTGGTTCGCAAGACAACAGAAACAAGAGAAATACAGACGCTAGTAGCTTTTTCATAACACGATGGGTTCAGATTGCGATTTATTCATTATTACAGCTTGGGCCAACCATTTGAGCAATGAAATTACGCAAAAAGTAATGTAGGGCGTGTGGGTTCTGAAACATTGGGTTGGATAAATACGTATTAAAGAGATGGTATATATGTTTACTTGACAAATATGAAGCGCACATTCGATCGTCTTGCACATATAGGGCTGATCGGTCATGAGCCATCGGCTTTTAAAAATGAGGTGGTACTTTGCAATCAAGTTGCGATTTCCTTCTCTGCTGCTATTGCTGTTGGCGGATTGATGTATTTGTCGGTGTTGGACTGGACGGGTCTTGCTTGGGTCATCTTTTTACTGATCGTAGTTTTATCACCTGTTTTCCTCAACCATCTGCACGCCTATCACATCTCAAAGAGCGTGTTTGTTTTTGGTAACTATGGGATGATTCTCTTCATTTCTTTCCTAGCAGGAGAACCTTCCAGGATTGAGTTCGGGATGCTTTTGCTTTTGGGAATGGTTCATTTGCTGTATACCCAAGCCTGGATACGTCGCTTGAGTATTTTATTCTGTCTCACAGGTCTGGTGAGTTGTATTTTGATCTACCGCTATTCCGATCCCATTTTGTTGTATCCATACCCTTGGTTGGCGTATTTGCTCAATACCTTTAGTATCGGCTTGGTCGCTTATTTGTTATTTTCCTACTACCAAAATATGACGGACTTGAAGGAAAAGAGGATTACACAGACCAGCAGACAGTACCAAGTGGTAGAAGAAAAATTGCAACAGGTCAATGAGGAGTTGGCGCAATTTGCCAGTGTAGCTTCACACGATATGAAAGAACCCTTGCGGACCATCAGTAGTTTTGGGCGCTTGTTGGAAAAACGGATTCCGCCAGAGGAGGAAGCACGAGAGTTTTTGAAGTACATCCAAGATGCGGCCAAGCGGATGAGTTGTTTATTGGAAGACCTCATTGCCTACGCACGAACGGGAAATGGCGCCAAGAAACAACAATGGGTTGACCTCAACGATGTGATGATGATTGTAAAAAACCATCACCATCAGAAAATCGTGCAAACGGGGGCCGTACTTGAGTTGAAGAAGTTGCCAAGTTTGAGGGGGGATTCGCCGATGTTTGTTCAGCTTCTGAGCAATCTGCTGTCCAATAGTTTGAAGTATACCCAATCGGGTACTACACCCCACATACAAGTAGCGGCCAAATGCGATGACAAAGGCTATTGTCTTTGGGTATCCGATAATGGCATAGGGTTGGACAGCTCGTACAGCGAGCAGATATTCAAGCCTTTTACACGCCTGCATGCATTGGGTCGCTTCGAAGGTTCGGGTATGGGGCTGGCCATCTGCAAAAAGATAGTGGATCGCTACGATGGAAAAATCTGGGTAGAGTCGGAGGAGGGGAGCGGAGCGACTTTTTACTGCCATTTTCCCAATGCAACCTACGCCCTTGGTCGCAATTGAAAATGTTTAGGTGGGAGGAGAATAAACAGAATTTTGTAATTTGCCGCCGTTTACGCTACGAATTCCCAAAATAACTAAACTTCTACCTCATGAAAGCATTTTTTTTGACTTGTACCTTTGTTTTTTCTCTGCTGATGTACCAGCCTGCCAAAGCTGTCGTAGCTGTTGCACATCCTGAAAAAACAGAAACAGCCGACAAAAAATCCGCGAAGGAAGCTGTCAAGGCTTACAAAGAGCTGAGCCGCAAAGAAAGACGCGCTTTTCGTAAGGACCTACGCAAGAAGCTTAAAAAAGAACTAAAAAAGAAGCGTCGGGGAGCATCTGATCTGGATACGACGCTCATCATTATCATCACCATCCTCATTCCACCCTTGGGTGTCTATCTCTATGAGGATGATATTACGACTCGCTTTTGGATATCCTTGATACTAACCCTCTTATTTTATTTTCCGGGTTTGATTTACTCCTTGTTGGTCGTACTTGGAGCTATCTGATAGATCAAAAGATTGGTTTATTGCGAGAGGGATTTCTGACAGACTAAGAAATCCCTCTCGCTGTTTTTAATCCCTGACCCAAACGACCTTATTCTTTGCCCGATATTTGGCGCGAATTTTACCTCCCTCGCCCGTCCCTTCCGTCAAATCTTTCTCGGTAGCTCTATCCATATAAAGCGTCGTATTGCCATTGGGCAAATTGTCCAGTTGGTTGGTACCCAAGACCAAGTTGGTTGCACCTAGGTTGGATTGTACAAACAAAGCGTCTTGTCCCCAGGCCCAACTCCCGGCAAACAAGCCAACGATTTGATCTTCTGCCAGTGGGGTTCCCTCCCAGTTGAGGGTAAAAGCCTGCGATTTGGTCAGCGTATCCAAAGCTGCTGGAAATTCGAGACTTTCAGACGGAGGAATGCTGTTTTTAAATTCCTGTCCGTCTACATTGGTGTAGGAAAAGGTGCCGCTGGTAATTCGCCCGGCATACTCCTTAAAATGGCCAGTAAATAAAGCATTGAACGGCAGTTGGTCTCCATTGAAGCTGACAAAGGCCGGGTTTGTCAATTCCAGATTTGTACCTGTTGGGCCACCAAACCTGAAGCGGGCCACCACCCAGGTTTTATCGGTATTGCTATTGTAAAAAAGCTCGTAGTCGGCATAAATCTTATCCTGATTGACATCGGAGGAGTCTTCTACTTCACAGGATGTAAAAAATACAGTCATCGACATGGAGAACAGCAATACAGCTTTGAGCAAATGATTTTTCATGATGGCAATTTTAGGTTTGAGAAGGATAATCTATACTCAGCAAACGGTACAGTTGCCAAAGTCCCTACCGGGAGGGAGAATTTTAGATTTTGTTAACGCAAGTTGAGAAAGGCGATGGAAGGGGTTATTGTTTGGAGCTTTGTAAAAAAGAAAGCCTTTGATCACAGACCAAAGGCTCACGCATCAGTGTAAACTTTTCTATCTCACAAATTATACCAGCTTTATATTTATGTTTGCTTTTACTTGTTGTTGGAGTGACACACAGTGGTTACTGCCTTCGGCCACAGGACGTGATAATGTTTCCGGGAAAGAATAAAGCGCAAGGAAGGAGAGTGGTGGTTTGTTGGTTTTCATGTTTGTTTGTATTGTCGCTCTTCATCGAGCTTTTATTTAATATACTGCCTTTTGACTATGTGTGCTGGACTGGATGATGCTTTTGCAAACTGTCTTACATTCCATTCGACGGGTATTTATCAAAAATAATATTCCGTGCTTTTTTCTAATTTTGCGGCATGGCTCAAGAAAATTTTGTCGACTATGTAAAGATTTGCTGCCGGTCGGGGGCTGGCGGAAGTGGTTCTGCCCATTTCTTGCGGACCCGAAGCAATCCTCGGGGGGGACCCGATGGTGGAGACGGTGGCCGTGGAGGACACATCATCCTACGTGGCAATAAGCAAATGTGGACGCTTTTGCATCTCAAGTACCGCAAACACATCAAGGCTGGTCATGGAGGTCATGGAGGAGAAAGCCACAAGTCTGGTGCTTTCGGGGAAGATGTCATCCTGGATGTTCCGCTGGGGACGGTGGCAAAGGATGCGGAAACAGAAGAAGTACACTTCGAGATTACCCAAGAAGGAGAGGAGGTCATACTGGTTGCTGGCGGTAGGGGTGGTCTGGGAAATTCGCATTTCAAATCGGCGACCAATCAGGCCCCAAGGTATGCCCAGCCGGGTGGAGAGGGTAAGGAAGAATGGAAAATTCTGGAATTGAAAGTTTTGGCGGATGTCGGTTTGGTGGGCTTTCCAAATGCTGGCAAGTCAACCTTGTTATCAGTCATCACCGCAGCTAAGCCCAAGATTGCCAATTATGCATTTACGACTTTGGTTCCCAACTTGGGTATTGTGTCTTATCGGGACAATCGTTCTTTCGTGATGGCAGATATACCTGGAATCATTGAAAAGGCGCATGAGGGCAAAGGTTTGGGGCATCGTTTCTTAAGGCACATCGAACGCAATGCTGTATTGTTGTTTATGATTCCCTGCGATTCGGATTCCATTTCAAAGGAATACCAGGTTTTGCTAAACGAGTTGGAAATGTACAATCCCGAACTGTTGGATAAGCCACGGTTGCTGGCCATTACCAAGGGTGATCTTGCCGATGAGGAGATGAAGGAATTGCTTCAGACCGAGATGCCAGACAGTATCGAATACCTCTTTATCTCTTCCGTTGCACAGCAGGGTTTGGACCAACTCAAAGATAAGTTGTGGCAAAAAATCAATAATGCGATATGAATGCAATTGAAATGGACCTGGCTGTACTCTTCGAGCAGTGGTCTGGCGAAAAGGCAACGCTTATTTTGCCCTTGGCGCCCTCTGGTTCCTACCGCCAGTATTTTCGCTTGAGTGGCAAAAGCCGCTCTGCGATTGGTGCTTACAGCGAGAACCGAAAGGAGAACGACGCTTTCCTATCCTTTTCCAGGCACTTCAAATCAAAAGAGCTACCCGTTCCTGAAATCTTTGCCGAGGACCTGGACAAAAATATTTATTTGCAAGAAGACCTCGGGGCGACAACCCTCTACAGCTATCTGCTTCAAAAGGGAGATTATTTTCCAGATTACCTGATTCAGATTTACAAAAAGGTGGTCGAGCAGTTGGCACACCTACAGATCGAAGGGGGCAAAGATCTGGATTACAGCCGTTGCTACCCCCGCGCTGCCTTCGACAAGCAGGCGATGCTGTGGGATTTCAACTACTTTAAATACTACTTCCTCAAACTGGCCCGAGTGCCTTTCGATGAAGGAGCTCTGGAAGATGATTTTCATGCGCTGGCCGACTACCTCCTCAAGGCCGATACCAGCCACTTTATGTTCCGCGACTTCCAAACGCGCAACATTATGATAAAGGGCGGAGAACCCTATTTCATCGATTATCAGGGTGGTCGAAAAGGAGCATTGCAATACGACCTGGCTTCGCTGCTCTACCAAGCCAAGGCCAACATACCGACCGACATCCGGGAGGAATTGCTCCAGCACTACCTCGATACAGCTACCGAATTGGTGGAGATAGACCGGGAGGGCTTTGTAGAATACTACTATGGCTATGTGCTCATCCGCTGTATACAAGTCCTTGGTGCCTATGGCTTTCGGGGGCTTTACGAGCGGCGCGAACACTTCCTGCAAAGCATTCCCTTTGCATTACGCAACATCAAGTGGTTGCTCGAAAACGATAAACTACCCGTTGCTTTACCCGAACTGCGCAAGGGCCTGCAAGGGCTCATTGCCTCCAAACGCTTCGAACCTTTTGACAAAATCAAAGGTGCCTCTTCTCTTTTGACCGTAGCCATCAACAGCTTTTCCTACAAGATCAGTGGCATCCCCAAGGATACTTCTGGCAATGGAGGTGGTTTTGTCTTCGATTGTCGCTTTGTACACAATCCTGGCCGGTATGGGCCTTACAAAAAGCTGACGGGCCGTGATGAGTCTGTCATTAACTTTTTGAAGCAGCACAGCCAAATGCCTGACTTTTTGAACAATGTCTTTCGAATTGTTGACTCGGCAGTGGAAGACTACATCGATCGCAGTTTTACCAACCTTTCCATCAATTTTGGCTGTACCGGAGGGCAACACCGTTCCGTCTACGCCGCAGATGCAACGGCGAAACATTTATCCGACAAATACGGTATTAAAGTCGTATTGCACCACATCGAGCAGGAACGAAAGAATTGGGAAAATTAAATAATCCCTGTTGTAGCGAATGAGCTTGGAAGAAGGTGTTTTTGGAAAGTATACTTTCAATCTAAAATATGGAGCTATTAGACGATCCTTTGGAAGAGATTGATCTCACTAAGATCGCCTTCCGCGGCAAGCTGTCGGCCAAAAAGTGGCAGTATATCCAAACCCTGGATAATCTCAAAAGAACCAAAGTCATCATTCTCTTGATGGGCGGTGTACTCCTGTATCCGGTGCTGATCATTTTTATGGTCGAAGGCACTGTCAATCCAGCCCTAGCCATCGAGCGATTGTGTATGGCTGGCATATTGGTGGCCTGCTATTTCTTTTTCAATCGCTTTCGCTTGCTAGCCATTAGTTTTGGGATACTGATCGCTGGGCTGATTCTCTGGATTTACTTATCGAGTTTGATCTACTTTTCCATCTGGCGTTTTGGGATCAATGCAGCCATGTTCTTACTGATCCTGGCAGGTTACTATTTTCACTTCAGGGAAAAGCGCCTGAAATCTGAGCTGATGGATGCTTGGCGAAATGGAGCGACAGCACCTTCGAAAGATTGAATTTTACAACAAAATCAGCTGCATATTCTGGCAAAAGGAAATTCCTTCGATGCGAACTATGAACTGCCCCCTTTGCAAGTCCTCCGAAGGAAGGTCTATCTTATGGTTACCAACACCTACGGGGCCGTCGTGCAAAAGGATCGGAGCGGCTCGTCGTTCTTTATCAATGAGTTCAATTTTGATTTTTTCTCTTTGAGTCAATTGCAGCGAGAGGTCTATCTGCCGATCTTGTTGTGCATTAGGTGTCAAAAGGGTAAGTGCTGCGGAATGCGATAGTTGCACTTTCTTAATATTGGAGTAATGCGCTTGGCTTTTCTCATCGACTCGCAAATAACGGTAGTAATTGAGATTTGGAAATGGATTGCGATCGATGAATACATATTTCTGGAAGCCTGCTTGATTGTAGGCGTAAATCTGGCCTACCGACTGGAATTTCTGTCCGTCTTCCGAGCGTTCAATTTGATAGTATTTGTTACCTTGCTCATTGAGCACAGACCAGTCGAGGCGTATTCTTTCTTTGTCTTGCAAATAAAGTAGGAAATCTTCTTCAAGCGGGATAGGTTCTGCCTGTGCAGAGAGCATATGAGGAATCAGTAACCACATCATGCCCAACAGTTGGAGGGTGTAAGTCATTATACCATGAGCGTTTAGTGCCTGCATCTAGGCAGGAGTGTTTCGACAATATATATGCTAACAATGCAAAAGCTATTCCAATGCATTGCTACTGAATGATGCTGTGGTTATTGAGGAGGTGCTGGTTGTCAGGCGGCTAGTAGTGCGGTCATTAGGTCTTTGAAATCTTCTGCATCCGCAAAAAGGTGGTCTTTGTAAGAAGTAGCATTGAACTTCAGGTACATGATGCGACCATCTTGTTCGGTAAGTTGTATGGTGATGTTGCCATATTTTTGGTCGAATTTCTCCTTGGGGAGTTGTCGCAATTGAGAGGGTGGTTTGAGGTAATGGCGCTGAACGGTTTCGACCCAAGCAGGTCGGTTGTAGGTGCGGGTATCGGATACGTATGGGCGATAGCCCTGTTGTAAAACCCGTTCCTTGAGAAAGTCGAATAAGTGGACGACCTCCCTTCTGGGGTATCGGGTTTTACCAAAATGAACGACAAAACCCTTGGCAGAGGGCGTTTTCAAAAAGTCGATGGCCTCATCCAAATTATCGGGATTGATCAGGTATTGAATATACTGTTCGTTCAACCAGTTGAGCATTCGTCGACTGACGAGTGATTCCTTCCACCTCAAAAAGTCTTCTTTTTCCTCTGTACTGCGCTCGATGAGCTGGTGTATGGAGGGTTGAGAAGGAGAGCTTTGCTCTGCTTCCTGAAATAGACTTTTAACGTATTGCCAGAGATTTTTCATCAGCCTTATAACACGCAAACTTGTACTCTTGTTGCGGCAGTTGATCAGATCAATTGCAACCAATTGTCCAATAGCTGCAAGCCATGCTCGGTTAGGATGGATTCTGGATGAAATTGAAAGCCGATGATGGGAAGTTGTTGGTGTGCCAATGCCATAATTTCGCCTTCGGGACTGTGGGCAATGGCGGTCAAAGGGGTACCATCCAATGGTTGGAGTAGCAAGGAATGATAGCGCATCACTTCGAATTGCTTGGGTAGCCCTTTGAACACGGGATGCTCTTGGTGGCTGAGGCGGGTGGTTTTGCCATGGACTGGCAAGGCTGCTTTGACCAAATGTGCGCCAAAAAACTGGCCGACGCCCTGGTGGCCGAGGCAAATACCCAAAATGGGCTTGTTGGTGTGGAAGTGTTCGATGAGTGCCATCATATGACCAGCATCGCTAGGCTTTTTAGGGCCTGGAGACAAAACGAGGGCATCAAACGACAGCTGCTTGAAGTGAGCTAGGTCGTATTCGTCATTGCGGATCACTTGGCAATCTGTCCCCAATTGGAGGAAGTAATCCCAAAGGTTGTAGGTAAAAGAATCGTAATTGTCGATTAAGAGAATCTTCTTATTCGGTGAGTTCGTCGGAGCGGTCTTCAATGCGTGTTTTCTCAGTTTGTTCGATACTAATCTTTTCCAATCGGTCCATCATGTTAATGGATTGTTCCCAAAATTCTTGGACCACTGGCTGAAATTGCATGGCAATCTCTTTGACTTTTCCTGGATACTGCTCCAGATAAGGATAAGTGATGGATTCGGCTTTTGATTTGCGATCGATCATGTTTGCCTGGTCACCAAACCACAACAAAACGCTGTACAGCAATACGAGCAGTCCACTCAATACAACACCGCCCAGTATTTGGTTGATGACATTGATATTGGCTGTTTTTAGGATGCCTTCCAAAAATTTGGAGATCATACGCAGAATAAACATGATCACGGCAAAAGACAAAAGTAAGCCTGCCAAAAACATCAATGGATTGTCATTGTTGAGGGTTGTTTCCAGGAACTTGGTGGTCGCTGGTGCCAACTTCAAGGAGGCAATGACACCCACGGTCAGCGACAGCACAGTGAAAGCCGTGCGAATGATCCCGCGCGAAAATCCTAGGTAGAAGCCGTAGGCGATGAATATGAAAAATATGATGTCGAGTACCATGATGCTAACAAAATTAAGCTTTTCGGGCTCAAAAAATCTATTTTAAAGGATAAATTGGTATAATCTCTAGACCAATAGGCCAACTCTAATGCCAATTTGGACTGTCTATACCTATAAAAGCAGTTGCCAACCACACTTTAGTCAGCCGCTTTTGATTGAGAACCAACTTTTAGCAGGTTTGTAAGTACCTTTTATTATGAACTTAAAAGTACTTCTGAGAGCGCCATCCTTTTCGCTTCTCTTCTTCGCCGTCCTTTGCCTATCCAACTTTCGGGCAAATGCACAAGGATTCTATGCCGATATGGACCATTGGTCAATTGATGCTTCCATAGCGCTTGGAAAGTATACGAGTTATTTTGATTCTCCTTTTATCACTCGCCGGTTTTTAAAGCATCGCGTTACTTACAAGGCGCAATCCGTAGGTATCAGTCGTTATATCTACGACCGAGATGGTGCCGATTGGTACAGCTTGCGCTTTCATGCTGGAGATATTGATTTGCACGAACTTCGGGATGAGTCTTCCATCAGTCGGCGATATGGCTACCAGTCTAGAGGAGTGGCCCTGTCAGTAGGACATCGGGGGCCTAAAATCGGAGCAGTGGCGACAATCAATGCGGGTAAACTGTCTTACACAGATGAGCTGCAGACAAAAGTCTCAGAGCAGACCTTCGACTTGGGTGGTGAAGTTTATCTGGGACCGACACGAGGGGCATCCGTTTTTGTCGCTTATGGCGGTTTCAATCAGGCATATGCAGGTTCTCGTTTTCTCTTTGGTCTTCGATATGGTATGAAACGAACAGATGGAACCAATATGAGACTGTGTGTTGCGGACAATGGCCTCTGGGCAGATGCCACTTTTACGATTATGGAGGGAGAATTTACCCTCAATCCCGCTATGATTGTCGGCAGAAAAAACTTTCAGTTGCTACTAGCTATGAGATATAATTTGCTGAGATGAGGGAGGCGTAAAACGACTTTATGAGCTATAAATTTTGACAAAAAATCAATGCAATATGAAAAACCGCCCCTTTCTTTTTTTGATGTTGTGCTTGCTCTTTTCGTCAAAACCTATGCAGGCGCAGTTTGAAAAATTTCACAATGGGGCGCATCACCTTTGGGCTTTCGATGTCGGGGCTTCTTCTGGTGTTTACAATACTTTTCTCGTCTTTTCGGGTTCGGCACCCACTCCTCCCGTCTACAGGTCGACCTATATGTCACAATTTGCTGGAATATCTTACTACTACCGTTGGCGTGGCAAGATACACTGGCTTTCCTTGAAGTTTCACAGCGGCCGGGTGGCCAGCCATGAGATTCTTCAGCAACGCATCAGCGAGCGCCTCAGCAATGATTCCTATGGAGGTACAGCAAGTATTGGTTATGAAGCCAAGCTCTTTTCAGCTGAAGTGCTGGCCCATTTTGGTAAGCTCTCGGGGATCGGCGACTTGGAGTATACCATTAAACCCACCGGCTTTGAGGTGGAGCCCGGCTTGCGAATGACGGCCTGGCTGGCGCGCAACCACTGGGGCTTTCTGGATGTAAATGCCACTGGCGCCGGATATGTCGGTCCGCGCTTTCGATTTGGCATGCTGTTCAAGCCCGACAGAAGAGTAATCAAGGAATGGCGAATCGGCATTGCTCCCTACGGTCTGTACCTCGAAGGTGAATTCAATCTCTGGGGCAGCGACATGAACATCCGCCCCTCCATTTCGGCAGGCATCAGAAGCTTCCACCTCGGATGCGTCATAAAATACTACTTGGATTTCAAGGACAATGATTGGCTGGATTTCACGAAAAAGCATCGCGAAAGCTGGCCTCGCAAGCGCACGAGCGATTGATTATCCAATGTGTTTCCCCAAGAAGCCGATCATAGCCTTGTACACCTCGAAGCGGTTTTCCTCGTTTTGGAAACCATGGCCTTCGTCGTATTTGACCATATATGGTACATCGACACCATTGCTTCGAAGACGGCGAACAATCTGGTCGGACTCATCGATGTTGACCCTAGGATCGTTGGCACCCTGGATGACAAACAAAGGGGCTTTGATTTGATCTACATGATAAACAGGAGAAGCTGCTCTGACCAGCTCTTCATCTTCCACCGGATGGCCGACCATCGTATACATCATTTCGAGATAAGGCTTCCAGTAGGGCGGAATGGTGTTGAGAAAGCTCGACAGGTTGGAAACCCCTACATAGTCGATGGCGCAGGCGTAGAGGTCGGGCGTGAAGGTCAAACCTGCCAGGGTAGCATAGCCACCGTAGCTGCCTCCATAAATGGCAACGCGTGCTGGGTCGGCGATGCCTTGTGCTACCAACCAATGAACACCGTCGCTGATGTCGTCCTGCATGGTACGGCCCCACTGCTTGAAGCTCATTTCCCAAAAGGTGCGGCCGTAGCCAATGCTACCTCGGAAATTCATCTTGAGAACGGCGTAGCCGCGGCTGGCCAAAAGCTGCGTCTCTGGGTTGAAGCCCCAGTTGTCGCGAGCCCAGGGGCCTCCGTGGGGATTGACAACGACCGGAAGGTTCTTGGTTACTTCAACGTTGGGGAGGGTGAGGTAGCCGTGGATGGTCAGGCCGTCGCGTGAGGTGTATTGGATGGGCTGCATTCGAGCCATATCGTTTTCATCGATCCAGGGACTGACGTCGGCGATGTGTTCCAGTTGGTCGCTTTGTTGGTCGAAAAAATAGTAGGCGCCCAGGGAGCGGTCGCTGTAGGTGCGGATCATGCATTTATCCTCCGCCTTATTCATGTTGGTGATGATGATTTCGTAGTCTCCAAGTTCTTTTTCGAGTCGCTGTTGAAGTTCGGCGCGGGCATCGTCCAGGAAGTGGTATTGTTGCTTGCTGGTGGTGTAAGAGATAAAAGTCAGGACTTTTCGCTTCTTGGAATAGCTCAGACTGGAAACGTCTACTTCGGGATGACTGAAGAGTGGATCGCCTATTTCTTTTCCGGTTTTCATGTCCAATCGCACGATGGCTGTCTTGTCGCGTCCCATGTTGGAGGCTGCAAAAACAACGGAACCATTGTCAAATTCGAATAGGATGGGGTCTACACTGACCCTAAAATCTGTTGTAATG